>DAOTGT010000192.1:0-5832 GCA_035447285.1 Candidatus Competibacter sp. | reverse complement strand
GGTTTTCCCGTGGCGGGATTGCGCCAGCGGGCTTGTAGTCGTCGGGCCTGAAAATCCTCGAAATTACTGCACGAGGAGATTTCCCGATATTTTTGCTGGCCGGGTAGCCAGACTTCCAGGTCGTAGGTTTTGGCCGAGGCGAAGCCGATGTCGCCCGTGCAAAGGGCCATTACTCGGTAAGGGAGCTCCAGCCGTTGCAATACGGTTTCGGCGTGGTTGGTCAGTGCTTCCAGCGCCGTGTAGGAGTCCTCGGGGCGAACGATCTGCACCAGCTCCACTTTTTCGAACTGGTGTTGGCGGATCATGCCGCGTACGTCCTTGCCGTAGGAACCCGCCTCGCTGCGGAAGCAAGGGGTGTGCGCGACATAGCGCAGTGGGAGGCGGTTGGCTTCGAGGATATCGCCACGCGTCAGGTTGGTGACGGGGACTTCTGCGGTGGGGATGAGGTAGTAGCTTAGGTCGCCGCTCAGTTTGAACAGGTCGGATTCGAATTTTGGCAGTTGTCCGGTGCCGCGTAGGCTGTCGGCGTTGACTAGGTAGGGTACGTAAACTTCTCGATAGCTGTGTTCCTGGGTGTGCAGGTCGAGCATGAATTGGGTCAGTGCCCGGTGTAGTCGAGCTAGCTGGCCTTGGATGACCACGAAGCGGGCTCCGGTTAGTTTGGCTGCCGCTTCGAAGTCCAGACCACCCTCCGCGCCCAGGTCCACATGGTCGCGTGGTTCGAATGGCAGTTGGTGGGGCTCTCCCCAGCGTCGGATTTCGACGTTGTCGGAGTCGCGACTACCGCTTGGGGTGCTGTCGTGCGGTGTGTTGGGAATTTCCAGTTGGAGAGCGAGTAGCTGGAGTTGGATGGCGTCCAGTTCGCTTTCGGCTTGTTTGAGGTTGTCGCCGAGGGAGGCGATCTCATTGAGTAGCGGTTGGATGTCTTGTCCGCTGGCTTTGGCGCGGCCGATGGTCTTGGAGCGAGTATTGCGCTCGTTTTGTAGTTCCTGTGTTCGAACTTGTAGATTCTTGCGCTGGGTTTCCAAGGCGCCGATGGACTCTACGTCCAGTGTATAGCCCCGCCGGGCCAGTTTGGCGGCGGTTTGTTTCGGTTCGCTTCTGAGTAGTTTGGGGTCCAGCATAAAGGTTTGATGATCCTGTTTGGGTATTTGGCTGTCGTGGATTATATCGTTGTGGGTTGCAATTTCGTGAGATGATGATATAAATTTCGGATTTCGATAAGGCGGCCTTTTCAGGCCGCCCGGATCGATCAAAAACTCAGCTTAACTTAGACGTCGCGGGTCCACAGCGAAGCCATCGATGGGCCCGTGCCGACGCACAAGGAAGCGCCACCCGTGCTCTTGCCTTGCCGCTCCAGCTCGTAGTACAGGCTAACCACGATACGCAGGCCGGTCGAGCCAACCGGATGACCCAGGGCAATACCGGAACCATTGAAGTTGCAGTTATCCGGAGTCAGGCTCATCCCCTGCTCTTTCAGCATCCGCCCCACGCCCAACCACTGCGCGGCAAAGGCTTCGTTGACTTCCCAGTAATCGATGTCTTCGAACTTCAAACCGGCCTGCTTGAGGCACTTCGGAATCGCCACTGCCGGACCCAACCCCATGACTTCCGGTTCAATGCCGGCGTTGCAGATGCCGACCAGCTTCATCAAGGGCTTGATGCCCAATTCCTTGGCCTTGTCCAACGACATGATCACCACCGCGCTGGCGCCATCGTTGATGCTGGAAGCATTGGCGGCGGTAACCACGCCATCTTTCTTGAAGGCCGGCTTCAGTTTACCCATGCTCTCCAGGCTGGCGTCCGGGATGAAATTCTCGTCGGCCTCGAAGAAGGTCGGACCCTTCTTGGACTTGAGTTCGACCGGCACGATCTCGCGCTTGAAAATGCCTTCCTTGGTGGCCGTGGTGCAACGAGTGTGGCTGATCAACGCCAGTTCGTCGCATTCCTGGCGGGTGATGCCGTACTTGGTCGCGACGTTTTCCGCCGTCATGGCCATGTGACCGGGCACCAGTTCGTCGAACAGACCATCATGGATCATGCTGTCTTCGATGTTGCCCTGCCCCATCCGGTAGCCCATGCGGCCCTTGGGCAGCAGGTAGGGGGCGTTGGTCATGCTCTCCACGCCAACCGCTAGGCCGATCTCGGTCTGGCCCAGCATGATGTTGTGGCAAGCGATCTCCAGCGCACGCATACCGGACGTGCAGTTCTGGTTGACCGACACAGCGCTGCTGTAGGCGGGCAAGCCAACCCGCATGCTCACTTGGCGGGCCGGCAGGGAGCCTTGCATCCCGGTGTACAGTTGGCCCATGCAGATTTCGTCGATCTTGTCGGCTGGAACGCCGGACCGCTCGATCGCACCCTTGGCCGCGGTTATCGCCAGATCGCGAGCCGATACGTCCTTGAGGCTGCCCATGAATTTACCGATCGCCGTACGAGCGGCGCTGACAATCACGACTTCTTTAAGAGCCATCAGTTACTCCTCGGATTTTATGTAGTTACGGTAGTTGTGCGTTGGCTCGGGCCTGTCCCCGACTGTGTTGCCGAAGTCTCCTACCTTGTATATCCGCGCGTACTTTGGTGGCAGCGCGCGAACGGACGCTGGAAAGTAAAGCTCAACTTCCGCATATGTCAATTATTCTCGTTGTCATGTTGAAATATGATGATATAAAAAATGCTTTATGGAAGATTCTGGTTTGTCATGTCAACTGGACACAAATTAAGACCCTGTTATTAATCAGGTTATCAAGTCGCCACGCTCGATCTTGGGCCGAGACGTGGAGAATCTATCGCCCATTCGCTCTGGATACCCTTTACCAATCAGGTCGTCGTTTTATCCGGTGGCCATCATGATAAGTGGTGGCATTTGAGCTATTCTTCCGACTGGATTCATCGGTTCGACGCCTTGGCCAGATTGGCGGAGCCAACGAGATACCGTCATGACCCTTGGAAAAGACCCGAAGCCGTTGGCGGCGGCGGGCACCATCAACGACCATGAGTTCACTCACCTTATCGGCAAACGCGCCCGTCGTTTGCTGCAACTAGCGCGGCTATTTTCGACGAGCAGCCCGAATTCCAGCTATGTCACCCGCATTTTTATAGGCGAGTTATTATCTCAATCCATTCAACTTGAAGAATTCCTCGATGCGTATGGCGCGCGCAACAACCGCCGCTGGTCCCGGTTTCGATCGCTGACCGCCACGATCAAGCTATTTGCCGATGTCTGTTACGAACTGCTCCACATCAAGTACTCCCTGCCGTCCTACCAACTGTTGCCCATCGATCGGGACTTCGCCGCAAGCACCGCCCAATCGCTGGAACTCACCCGCGAAATCCTAGCCACGGCAACCCATGGGATTCTCGTGCAGGCTGCTCGGCTGAACCTGGCGGTTCCGGTCGACGACAGCGCAATGGAACAATTCATCGAGCACCTTCCCGCCGGTCGCCTGGCGCGGGACCGGGCTATGCGCAAAGTTAAGAGTGCCGCCGAAACCGTCACCCAACTCGCCACCGCCTATCTGAATCTGGCCGCCGAGAGCGAGCTCCTCAACATCGTCAAGAAGACCGATCCAGCGGATTATTCCACCTGTTTCCCGGACCCCGTCAGCGAGGACAATCTACGCTTTTTGAAATTCCGCTTTCACAGCCTTC
The DNA here is from genome assembly GCA_035447285.1 of Candidatus Competibacter sp. GTDB lineage: Bacteria > Pseudomonadota > Gammaproteobacteria > Competibacterales > Competibacteraceae > Competibacter. Next base: position 2,181 of record DAOTGT010000192.1, on the reverse strand, counting down.
AATCTCTTTACGACACCCATGTCTCCGAGACCGAAGTCGAAGGCATGGATGCGGGCTTGCCGATCTTGCGTGGCCATGTCAGCGTGGTCTATCACCTATTGGAAATCGCCACCCAGCTGGTCCACTACTACGAACGTCATCTCAATATAGACACAGGCGACTCTTCATTGCGGCGTAAGCCAGTCATCGCACCCCAAACCCTGCTGACCATGCTGATGAATTATGCAATCGCCTTTGCGGGGCTTTACCTCAATCAGGGACAATCCCTGTCGTACACCATGCTCAGACGGTATGCCGAAGTGGGAAGGGTTACGGTACCTGTTCCTTGCTACAGAGGACTACATGTCCGACCGGCTACTCTGATCGCGAAAATCGTGCGCCATTACGGCAGCGACATACGCATGGAGTTGGACGACCAATCCTACGACGCCAGTTTGCCCATGGATATTTTCAGGGCCAACGAAAAGATCAACGCCAAAAAAAGGCGCTGGTTGATTCTGGAAATCGGTTACTTTCCGTTACCGGCCGGCAACCTGAACGACCGACAAATCCAAACCGTCATCCTGGATGTGGTGCTCAAGCTGGCCGAACAGGGCAAGCTCTTTCTCTATCAACAGCCGCTGCAATTATCGAACGAATTCGATCGGGCCGGAATTCTGCTGGAAAACATCACCACCGAAATCGCCCACTTGCTGGCCACCGGCCAGATCGATATCAAGACCGACCTGACCATTGCGTTCACCGGCGACAAACGGGTCTTGAGCGACCTGCTGTTGTTGGCCCAATCTGGCTACGGCGAGGATTGTTTCGGCAACAACATCCCCCTGCCCAAGGAACTGGCCTACCTGCGCCGCTAGGCCAACAGGCGACGGGAATCGAACCGGATCAATCGCTCAGCTTGACCATCGGCGCCCACAACCGCTCCAGGCAAGGCAGATCGTCGCCGAGCAGCGGCCGCAAATAGCCACGGAATGCCTCGGTCACTCCGTTGCCCTCGGCGTTGATGAACGCGTCGGGCATATGCCGGGTCTGGGCGGCGATCTCGTTCAGATCGGCCAGTTCGTACTTGGCCGCGTAATCCCCGACGCGCTTGATCACCACCGAACCGCTCGTGTGGTGCCCACAGGCGTAATGGGCCGCCTTCTCGCCCACCTCGCGCGCTTCGCGGGCATCCACGCTGGATACCACCCCCGGAAACGAACGCTGCAAATAACCGAAGGTATCCGCGCGCACCCGCTTGATGCCCAGCCGCTTTTGCACGACATCGGCCAGTTCGTCGGCCAACGCGCCGCCGGAAAGCTGGATATTACCGTGGGCATCGACCTGCGGCTCGCGGCCCGCCTTGCGCATCAGCTCGGCCGCGAGCGGAATCTCCCTACCCTTCCCGTCCCGGCTCGCCCACACCCCTTCCGACATCGCCACGACGCAACGGCCCTGTTGCTGGAGCGCGCGGTCGATATCGGCGAGATAGCGCTCAATCGAAAACGGTCGCTCCGGTAGGTAAACCAAGTGTGGGCCGTCGTCGTCGTGCCGACCGGCCAGCGCCGCGGCCGCCGTCAGCCAACCGGCATGACGACCCATGACCACGCCAATATAGACCCCTGGCAAGGCCATCATATCGGCGTTGATCCCGCCGAAGGCGCCGGCGACGAAACGAGCGGCGGAAGGATAACCGGGGCAGTGATCGTTGACCGGCAGATCGTTGTCGATGGTCTTCGGGATGTGGATGGCCCGCAGTTCATGACCTTCCCGGCTGGCGTATTCGTTGACGATCCGCACGGTATCGGATGAATCGTTACCACCGATGTAGAAGAAATAGCGGACGTCGTGTTTCCTGAATACCTGAAAAATCCGCTGGCAATATGCCGCGTCCGGTTTGTCGCGGGTGGAACCCAGCGCCGAAGACGGGGTTTGGGCAACCCGTTCGAGATTGTGGGTGGTCGCCTCGGACAGATCGACGAAGGTTTCGGCGACGATGCCGCGTACCCCGTGGCGCGCACCCCAGATCCGGGTCACTTCCGGGAATCGGCGCGCTTCCAGCACCGCGCCGACCAGGCTCTGATTGATCACCGCCGTCGGACCGCCACCTTGGGCGATCACCACTTTGCCCGCTAATCGACTCATAATAAAACGTTCTCCCAGTGGTTCGTCTGCAAAGCCTCCTCACCCCCGATCCTTTCC
>DAOTGT010000191.1:0-5888 GCA_035447285.1 Candidatus Competibacter sp. | reverse complement strand
TTGCGCAACACCCGTTCCAGATCCAGCGCCACCTGGTCCGGGTGGCGCGGTTTCCAGAAATAGCTGAGCGAATCCCAGCCCACCGAGGGCAAGCCGTTTTTGGCCAGCTCCGCCGTGACGGCGCGGTCGAGCAGCGCCCAACCGCCATCACCGGAGAACATGATCGCGAATTGCGGCCGGTCGGGACCGGCGGTGGCCGGCACTTCGGTGAGCGGCACGCCGCTGACGCTGGCATCGGGTTGCACCTGCCGGACGATGCTCGGGTCCAGCCATTGCAACAGGGCGGAGACCTGCGGCAGCCAGGTCTTGGTGCCTTCGCCACCCGCGATGTCGGTCAGCCGGGCGAGTTGGATCGATTTGATGAATTGCGCGGCGGTCCCGGCGTCACAGCTTGGTCGGTGCTGAAACACGAACCAAGTGGTCGGCAGCCGGTTGATGGGTTTCAATGACACGCTCTTGTGATCCGGCGACGCGGTGCCCTCCAGATTTCCCACGCCCGGACACAAAGACTTGCGCAAGGGCAGTTCCGGGCAGAAATCCACCGCGATCCCGGCATGAAAGCGCTCGGCTGGCGCCTGGGCCAGCGCCGCGTAGTCCAGGGTCGCGCCGATACCCTGTCCCAGCAAGATCGGCGGCAAGTGAGTCGCCAGTGGATAGCGCTGTTCCATCGAGCGGTTCAACTGCTCAAGATCCGTCGATGGATTGGCACAGGGGGCCGTCGAGCGATCGAGCCGTGCCAGATACTCGTTCGAATCGATGCCCGCGACCGTGTAATCCAGATTGGCGATTTCCCGCGCCACCGCAGCCAGTTCGGCGTTCCAGCCGCCCGCGCCGGAGGCGAACAGCACCACGCCCTTGGGTTCGTCGGCGGCATGATAAACGGCGAGTTTGCCGAAGATGGGGTTGTCCAGCGTTTCCTCGACGACGTCCGCTCGCGCGGCGGACGTCAGTAGAACAGCGATCAGATACAGCATTCGCGATAGGGTACGCATGAATGATCCTGGGTCGTCGTCGTTATGGTTCGATGGCTTCTTTGTAGCCGCGGGCAATCAGCGCGGTCAGGTCCGCCAGCACCCTCGGCAACACCATCATGCCGCCCGGTGCCGCCAGATAGCGCGCTTCCCATCGGGGGTCGAACTTGTCCTTGTACTGGTGCAAACCCCGAAAATTGTAAAACGCCTCGCCGCGACCGAAAACCAAGGCGCCGAACCGGTTCCACAACGGCGCCAGACTACGGTTTTGCAGGCCGGACAGCGGTGCCATGCCAAGATTGAACCAGGCGAAGCCTTGTTCACGGCCCCACAACATGATGCGGATGAACAGATAATCCATCACGCCTTGGGCGCTGTCCGGGCGGTAGCGCATCAAATCCACCGACAGCTCCTCGCCGCCGCCTTGCCACAGATTGGCGAAAGCCACCATCTCGGTATCGTGTCGCACCACCGCGATCGGACCGATTCGCAGATAATCCTCGTCGAAGAATCCGAGCGAGAACCCTTTCTCCCCACCGCTTTTGCCGTCGAGCCAGGCATCGGAAACCGCCCGCAGTTGGGGCAGCAACGCCGGCACGGCGGCGGTATCCACCAGTTCGAATCGATAGCCGTCCCGTTCCAGCCGGTTGACGCTGTGGCGCATGGTCTTGCGCGACTTGCCGTCCAACGAAAAGGTCGCCAGCGGCACCCGTGCCTCCTCGCCGAACTTGAGCAGGGTCAGTCCCAGTTCCACGTACAGGCCCAGGTTATCCGGGTAGATCTGATAGAACACCGGCCAACCGCCATGGCGCTCGCACAATTCGCGGAATTGCCAGGCCAGTTCCCGCCGCTCCCGTTCGTTGGCGGCGATGGGGTCGCCCATCGCCACCCAGGTGCGTCCTTCGACGCCGTACATCAGGAACGCGCTGCGATCGGCGTTGAACAGCAAGGCCTTGTCGCCCAGCAGGGCCAGGTGGGCGTAGCTGCGCGGAAACGCGGCGGCGATGGCGTGGGCCTGACGCTTTTCCTCCGGCCCCGGCAGGGTCGGCTCGAACGGCGCCGGCCGCAACAGCTTGGCGACGCCGAAGAACAGCGCCACGCCCATGGCGCCCACCATCGCGCGCAAGAATCGGGGCGCTTCGCCCCGGCCGCTGAAGCTGAAATCCCACCACAGTTCGTTGGAATACTCGACATGCTTGTAGGAGAAAAAGCCCAGCCAGACTGAGCAGAGCAGGACCACGGCGATGGCGGCGAGCCAGCCCGGCGTAAAGCGTTCGCCGAACAACGAAGCGCGGCGATAGAACTGTCGTCGGGACGGCAGCAATCCGGCCAGCAATACCGACAGGATGATCGCTTCCTCGTAGTCGGCGCCTTTCAGCAGCGAGGCGGCGATGCCGGCGGCCAGGAAAGCCACGGCCAGCAGCCAGGCGGCGTCCAGCCGGCGTTGCAGGCCCCGCGCCAGCAGCAGCAGACCCATGCCGACCAGGCTGCTGATAAAATGGGAAATTTCTAGAACCGACAGCGGGATTCTATGGTGTAACCACACCAACCGCGATTCCACCGCCGGGGTCGCGGCCGAGAACAGCAGCACCGCGCCGCTGATCAGCGCCAGCAGGGCGAACACATGCGGCAGCAGCACCGGCGCCCACGGCCCCACCGCGCGCGGCAGCCACAACACCTTTTCCCGGTAGTGCCGCAGCTCATGCAGACCCAGCACGATGGCGGCCAGCGCCAGCGGCAGCAGGTAATAAATCAGGCGGAAGGCGAGCAGCGCGCCGAGCAGATCGGCGGCCGGCAACTCGCGCTGGAGCATGAGCAGCACCAGCGATTCGAACACCCCCAGCCCGCCGGGGATATGGCTGAGCAAACCGGCGATCTGCGCCACCAGGAACACGCCGAGCAGATGGCCGAAACCAAGAGTCTCGGAGGCCGGTAGCAAGGTATACAACACCAGGCTGGCTATGACCCAGTCCAGCGCGCCGACCGCCAACTGCGGCAAGGCCAGTCGGGGCCGTGCCATCGGTAGTTGCCAGTGCCCCAACCGCAAGGGCTGGCGACGCAGCACGCCGAGCAACAGGTAAGCCACCGGCGGGATCAGCAGCAGCAAGCCCAGCAGCCGGCTGTCCATGTTCAGCCAGGGAATCGCGCTCAGATCCAGCGGAACCAACATCAGCACGCCGCCGCCGACCGTCAGGATGCCCAGCCACAGGGTCAGGGTGGTGAACAGGACGATCCGGGCAATATCCACCGCGCTCAGGCCCCAACTCGAATACAGTCGGAAGCGCAACGAGCTGGAGGTGAGCACCGACAATCCGACCGAGTTGCTGAAGGCATAACTGAGCAGGGCGGCGAAGCCGACCTTGGACCAGGGCAGCGGTCGGCGGACGTAGCGCAGCGCCAGCCAGTCGTAGCCGGTGGTGACCAGATAACTCAGCGCCGTACCCAGCAGGGCGGCGAACAATTGCGAGGACGGTAAGTGCCGAAGATAGGCGACAACATCCTGGTAGCGATATTCCGCCAATGCTTGATGCAATACCCACAGCGCGCCGGCGAACAACACCAGCCCGATGAGCGGACCCGCGAGGCGGGCGAACAGCGCTTTCATGGCAGGCGCAGGATGGCCTCCCGGTTGGTGTAAGACGTGACTTGGGTCGCCGCCACCGCGCGGACCAGCCAGCGGTATTCGCTGTGCTCGGCGGGATTCAAGGTAATGGGCAGACGTTCGGACAGACGGACCCGGAAGACATGCTCGACGTTCTCGACGGCATCCGGGGCATAGCGGTGGCGCCAGGGCGGCAAGATCGGAAAGCGGTTGACCGTGTCGCAGTCCACGATGATTTCCACGCCGTCACCCAACCCGGTTTCCTCACGCAGCTCCCGCCGGGCCGCCGCCAGCGGATCGGTTTCCTCCCAGCGCAGGCTGCCGGTCACCGACTGCCAGAAATTCGCCGGTTGGTGGCGGCGCAGCACCAGCACCTCGTCCATTGCGGTGTAGATCACCACCAGCACCGATTCCGGGCGCTTCAGTCGCCGCTCTTCCGGCGGGAGAGCGGCCGGGGCTGAGAGTGGTTTTTTCAAGGCGTGCGGCGCAAACGGATGTTGAGATCGCGCAACTGCGTCTCGGTGACCGGCGCCGGCGCCTGGGTCAGCAGACAGGCGGCGCTCTGGGTCTTGGGAAAAGCCATCACGTCGCGGATGGAAGCGACCCCGGCCATCAGCATCACCAGCCGATCCAGGCCGAAGGCAAGACCGCCGTGCGGCGGACAACCGAATTTCAATGCGTCCAGCAGGAAACCGAACTTGGCGCGCGCTTCCTCGGCGTCGATGCCGAGCAATTCGAACACCGTGTTCTGCATCTCCTGACGGTGAATACGCACCGAACCGCCGCCGATTTCGCTACCGTTCAGCACCATGTCGTAAGCTCGGGACAGGCAGCGGCCGGGATTGGCTTGGACTTCGGCGGGATCATCGGTGCGCGGCGCGGTGAAGGGATGGTGCAAGGCATTCCAGCGTTGGTCGTGCTCGTCCCACTCGAACATCGGGAAATTGACGACCCACAAGGGCGCCCATTCGCCTTTGACCAGACCCAGATCGTGGCCGAGTCTGATCCGCAGAGCGCCCAGCGCATCGTTGACCACCTTGGTCGAATCCGCGCCGAAGAACAGCAGATCGCCGTTCTCCGCGCCGGTACGGGTCAGGATCTTGGCCAACACCTCGTCGGGTAGGAATTTCACGATCGGCGCTTGCAGCCCCTCGCGGCCGGCGGCGACATCGTTGACCTTGATGTAGGCCAGTCCCTTCGCGCCATGGCGACCGACGAATTCGGTGTAGACGTCGATCTCGCGACGGGTCAGCTTGCCGCCGTCCGGGACCCGCAACGCCGCCACCCGACCATTCGGATCGTTAGCGGGGTTGGCGAAAACCTTGAATTCCACACCGGCCATCAGATCCGACAGTTCGGTCAGCTCCAGCGGGATGCGCAAATCCGGTTTGTCGGAACCGTAGCGCTGTATCGCCGTTTCGTAGGGCATGCGCGGGAAAGGATTGGGCAGTTCCACCGCCAGCACTTCCGCGAACATCCGGCGGATCACGTCTTCCATCAGATCGGTGATCCCCTGCTCGTCCAGAAACGAGGTTTCGATGTCGAGCTGGGTGAATTCCGGCTGGCGGTCGGCGCGCAGATCCTCGTCGCGGAAGCAGCGCACCACCTGATAGTAGCGGTCGAAGCCGGCCATCATCAGCAATTGCTTGAACAATTGCGGTGATTGCGGCAGGGCGAAGAAGCTGCCGGGATGGGTGCGACTGGGCACCAGGTAATCGCGGGCGCCTTCCGGGGTGGCCTTGGTCAGCATCGGGGTTTCGATGTCCAGGAAACCTCGTTCTTCCAGGAGCCGGCGCAGGGCGCCGATCACTCGGGCGCGCAGCCGCAAGCGCTCCTGCATCGCCGGCCGGCGCAGGTCGAGGTAGCGATAGCGCAGTCGTACTTCCTCGGAAGTATCGTCGTCGTCCAACTGGAACGGCAACGGCTCGGCACGGTTGACGATTTCCAGTTCGCGGGCCAACACTTCGATCGCGCCGGTGGGCAGATTGGGATTTTCGGTGCCTTCGGGTCGGCGGCGCACCCGCCCCACCACCCGCAGCACGTATTCGTTGCGGACCCGCTCGGCGCTGGCGAAGGCGTCCGGCACGTCGGGATCGATCACCACTTGCACCAGACCCTCGCGATCGCGCAGGTCGACGAAGATCACGCCGCCGTGATCGCGGCGGCGGTGCGCCCAACCGCAGAGGGTGACATCCTGATCGAGCAGGGTTTCGGTAACTTGGCCGCAATAGTGGCTGCGCATGGTGTCTGATTTCCGTCGTGCAAGGCAGGGAAGGCGGGATAGCCGCTGACAAGAGCGGAAATGGTACGGATTC
>DAOTGT010000190.1:3943-5925 GCA_035447285.1 Candidatus Competibacter sp. | reverse complement strand
TTCGCGGCCGCGCGGACGGAATTCCAGCGCGCGCTGGACCAGGGGCGCGAGCAGCGGGACAATGCCGCCGTGCTGGCGGCGCTGAATGGTTTAGGGTTGACTTACAAGGGCTTGGGGCAAGTACGCGAAGCGCGGCAATTCATGGACGAGGCCGAGGCGCTGGCGCGTTCCAGCGGGGAAAAGCGCTTGTTGGCGGCGGCGCTGGCCAATCGGGCCAGCCTGGCGCTGTCGGTCGGCGAGACCCGCCAAGTCGATGCTTGGCTCGCGGAAGCCGTCGAGCTGGATCGGGAAGCCGAAAACCTGCCCGGTCTGGCGCACGATCTGGCCCTGTTGGCACGGGTGCGCCAGGAGCAGGGTGATTCGCGCGACGCGCTGGAACTTTATCGGCAGGCCCGAACCATCGCCCGGCATACCGGCCAGCAGGTTCAGGCCCAGGAGTACGAACAGGCCATCGGTCTGCTGGAGCGCGAATCCAGTGTGCCTTTGCGATAGGGACAGGTAAAATCGTTTATGGAAAGCGGCGGATTCGAATAAAACCGCCCCATTTGTTTTCGGAATTTTTGGAGTGTTCGGAACGGCCGCGCGGCTCTGCCGGAAGTGCCTGAAGGTGCTTGCCGATACCACGATAGGATGCCATGACCAAGAAATCCAACACGCTACCCGTCGGTTATCGCCTGCATCAGTACCGCATCGAAGCGGTGCTGGGCGCGGGTGGATTTGGGATCACCTACAAGGCTGTGCACGAAGCGCTGCAGACTCGGGCGGCGGTTAAGGAATACTTCCCGGTGGAATGGTCCTACCGGGATCGCAACGATATCAATGTGCTGGCCAACACCCAAGGAACCTTGCCGACCTCCGAGGTCGGCGAGGAAGCTTGCTACGCCTGGGGTCTGGAACGGTTCCTCAACGAAGCGCGGATCCTGGCTCAGGTCAATCATCCCGGCGTGGTGCGGGTGCGGGATTTCTTCGAAGCGAACGGTACCGCCTATATCGTGATGGACTACGAGGACGGCGAAGCGCTCAGCCAGTTGCTGCAGCGGGAAAAAACCCTGTCGGAAGAGCGGGTCCGCCGCTTGGTCGACGATGTACTGCCGGCACTGAAGGCGGTGCATGACCAGGGCTACCTGCATCGCGATCTGAAACCCGCCAATCTTTATCTTCGTTCGGACAGCCGCACGATTCTGATCGATTTCGGCGCGGCTCGTCAGGCGCTGGGCCGGCGTAGCAAGAGTGTCACCAGCGTGTTTTCGCCGGGTTACTCGCCGATCGAGCAATATCTGGTCGATGGGAAGGGTTACGGCCCGTGGACCGATATTTATGCCCTGGGCGCGGTGTTGTACCACTGTGTGACCGGCGCCGCGCCGATCGAGGCGCCGGCGCGGGTGCTCGACGATCCGCTGCGCCCCGCGGAAGAAGCTGCGGCTGGGCGATACAACCCGACTTTGCTACGGTTGATCGACCGGGCCATGGCGGTCCGACCGGAGAGACGGTTCCAATCGATCGAGCAAATGCGGGTAGCCCTGAATGCCCCCCTGGAAGATAGCGGCGAGCGTACGGTCAAGCTGGAACTGCCGTTGCGTCCCGATTTGCATCGCAGCGGCGAGAAGCCGCGTCCGGCGCTGGTCGAACCGGCGCGGGGACCGTCACCGCCGCCGGCGCGGCCTCAATGGAAAGGATGGCGTTGGGGAATCGGCATTCTGGCGATATTGGCGGTGGGGGGAGGCGGGATTGCGTATTGGCTGACGGGACCGCCGACGCCCTCGAACGGGCCGCCCGTCGAGCCGGCTAAGCCGCCTTTGCCACCCAAGCCGGCGCCACCGGCCAACCCGCAGTCCAGCCAGATCTACACCGATCCCGAGACCGGCATGACGTTCGTCTGGGTTCCGCCCGGCTGTTTCGGCATGGGTAGCCCGGAAAACGAAAAGGATCGTAGCGCTAACGAGGTGCCGCATCGGGTCTGCCTCAAAGGTTTCTGGATGGGT
>DAOTGT010000190.1:1254-3843 GCA_035447285.1 Candidatus Competibacter sp. | reverse complement strand
GGTCAGGCCGTGGCCGCCCCGGTGGGCAAGTACAAGGCCAACGCATTTGGTTTGCACGACATGCTGGGCAATGCCGCCGAATGGACCTGCTCGGATTACGATAGCACGTACTCGGGCGGTGAGACTCGCTGCGCCGATCAGAGCGCGGCGGCGGTGGGGCGCCGGATGTTACGGGGGGGGTCGTGGTCGGATTATCCGGGTTTGGTGCGGTTCGCCTATCGGTTTCCCGCTTCCCCGCAATACGGGAAATTCGACTTGGGATTCCGGCTGGTGCTGGAACCATGACGAGTACGATGGCCGGTCGTTTGGCCGGCGGCGGAGGAGAAGGTGTGGACAGAGTGATTCTCAAGCTCTTGAAACCGATGCTGGCGCTGCTTTTCGTGTTGGCGAGTTGGTTGCCGGGGTTGGCGCTGGCGGCGGATAAACCGCCCGAACGGATGACGGCGACGGTGATCGAATTCGCGGTGCGCGGCGGCCTGAACGAACAGGCCGGAGCGATCATCGCCGATCTGATGATGTCGGCGATCGCCAATACGGGGCGTTTCACCTTGAAAGACCGCTTGCCGCTGTCGGCGGCGGCCAAGATCGCCAAGGCGCAGGAATTCGGTTCCACCGGCCTGCTCGATCCCAAGACCGCCGCCGAACTGGGCCGGCTGTATGGGGTGGACGCCGTGGTGACCGGTGGCGTGTATAAACTCGGCGACCTGATTACCGTTACGGCGCGCTTGATCGACACCAAGACCGCATCCTTGTTGCGCAGTGGCCAGATCCAGGGCAAGGATATCGATACCATTCAGATCAAGGTCAACGAATTGGCGGCCATGATCACGGCGCCACCACCCGTGGCGCCGACCTATGCCCTGACGGTCAAGACCGATCCGCCCAGCGCCAATGTTCGCCTATTGCACAGTCCGACCCCGTATCAGCCGGGCGTCCGCTTGCCGTCCGGCAACTACGACATCGAAGTGACTCAATCAGGTTACGCGACCCGCAAGGAATCAGTGCGGATCGCGGATCGCGACGTGGCGCTGAATATCGCGCTGGAAAAAGCCAAATATGGGTTGACCGTTCGCTCGGAGCCGGCAGACGCGCAAATCCGGTTATTGAACAGTCCGATCGCCTATCAACCCGGCGTGCAACTGGTCCCCGGCGATTATCAGATCGAAGTGACGAGGGATGGTTACGCCTCCCACAAGTTTCCGCTGAAGATCGTCGACAGCGAAGTCACCGTGCCGGTGACGCTGAGCAAGCTGGAGTCGCCGCAGCCGGTTCAGTACCGTTTGACCGTGCAGGCTGATCCCCCACAGGCCAAGGTGCGGTTGTTGAATGAAAAGACCGAGTATCGGCCCAGGGTGGAACTGGCGCCGGGTAGCTACACGGTCGAAGTTAGCCAGTCGGGTTACGAAACCCGGCAAGTGGCGGTACGGATCGTCGATAGCGACGTGACGGTGCCGGTGGCGCTGACCAAGCAGCCCGAACCGGAGCGACCGACCCTATATCGGCTGACGGTGCATACCGATCCCGCCAATGCCCGAATTCGGTTGCTGGGTATCCGTCCGAGTTACCAACCCGGAATCCAACTGGCGCCGGGTAGCTACACGGTGGAAGTCAGCCAGTCGGGTTACGAAACCCGGCAAGTGGCGGTGCGGATCGTCGATAGCGACGTGACGGTGCCGGTGGCGCTGACCAAGCAGCCCGAACCGGAGCGACCGACCCTATATCGGCTGACGGTGCGCGCCGATCCCGCCAATGCCCGGGTTCGGCTGCTGGGTATCCGTCCGGCTTACCGACCTGGCATTCAACTGGCGCCCGGCAGCTACACGGTGGAGGTCAGCCAGTCGGGTTACGAAACCCGGCAGGTGGCGGTGCGGATCGTCGACAGCGACGTGACGGTGCCGGTGGCGCTGGTCAAACAACCCGAACCCAGCGAATATCAATTGACGGTGCGCGCCGATCCGGCGGATGCTCAGATCCGGCTGCGAGGTATTCGAGCCACTTACCGACCCGGAGTACGACTGCCGCCGGGCAACTACACGGTGGAGGTTTCCCGGTCGGGTTATGAGACCAAGCAAGTGGCGGTGCGGATCGTCGATGGCGATGTGACGGTGCCGGTGGCGCTGACCAAGCAGCCCGAACTAGCCCAATATCGACTGCTGGTGCGCCCCACGCCCTCGAATGCCCGGGTGCGGTTGGTCGATTCTTCATTCACCTACCGCTCCGGCATGAAACTGCCGCCGGGTAGCTATACGGTGGAAGTTTCCCGGTCGGGCTATGAAACCAAGCAAATGATAGCGCGGATCGTCGATGGCGATGTCACTTTGCCGGTTACGCTGGAAAGGACGGTGTCGGTTACACCACCGTCCACGCCATCCACGCCGTCCGCGCCGTCCGCGCCTCCGTCGCGGACCGGAGCGTGGCGAATCGGTTCGGTGCGTGTGGACGGTTGGCTGAGCGGCGGGGACCGTTCCGAGGTCATGCGAGTGTTGAATGGCTATGTCGGGCAGACGGTGACCCGACAAACGTTGTTGAACGGTGCGATGCAGGTTTATCGAACCACGGGCGTGACGTTGAGCTTTGTGGTGCGTAACA
>DAOTGT010000190.1:0-1154 GCA_035447285.1 Candidatus Competibacter sp. | reverse complement strand
GCGATGCAGGTTTATCGAACCACGGGCGTGACGTTGAGCTTTGTGGTGCGTAACAGCGCATCCGGTTCGGCGGATTTGTCGGCGCGGATCGCTGGGCGGGCACGGCGAACCTATGAAAGCTCGGTCCCCCTCATCACGCCCAGCCAGTTGGAAAACGCCGGGTTCGGGGTGTCGGTCGAGTGATGCGGCCGGACCCGGCTGGTCTCCACCCGGAAGCGCGGGCTGGCGCCTGACCAGCCCGCGCCGGGCACACCGGCCGCTCTCGGTTAGTAGCCGGGATGATCGATCATCGCGGTATGGTCGCCGCGTACGATTGGCAGGTAGCGTGGTTTCCAGAACCGGGCGCGCAGGTAGGTATCGAGATCGCGCCCAGCCAGATCGGTCTTGCCGGCCACGCCCTCTCTGAGCGATTGTTCGATCACCCGCACCGCGACGCGGATGCTGACCTCGCGTAGCTCGCCCACCGGCGGATAGACCCGGCCGGATTTCAGGTGCGCCGCCGCGGTATATTCAGCTAATGCGTAGGCGGCTTCCAATACCATGCTATCGGTGATCTCCCGGCATTCGGCCAGAATGGCGCCGAAACCCAGACCAGGGAAGATGAAGGCATTGTTGCCCTGGCCGATAAGATGCGTCTGGCCGTCGCAGACTACGTCGGGGAAGGGGCTGCCGGTGGCGACAAGCGCCCGGCCCTCGCTCCAGTCCAGGATGTCCTGCGGCAGGGCCTCACAGGCTGAAGTGGGGTTGGACAGTGGGAAGATGATCGGGCGTGAGGCGTTGCGAGCCATCGCCTGCACCACGGGGTGATTGAAGGAGCCAGTCTGGCCACTTAGCCCCAATAGAGCGGTGGCCTTGGTGTGTTCGATGGTTTCCAGCAGGGTCGGAATCTCGTTGGCAATCTGCCAGTTTGCCACTTTCTCACGAGGCTGAACGTAACATTGTTTGTACGCCTCCACGTTACGTCCTTCCACCAGCAGGCCGCGCGAATCGAGTACGCAGACCCGGTCGCGCGCTTCCTCGCGGCTCAGCCCCTCGCGGATCAGGCCCTCGGTGATGGCCCAGGCCACGCCAGCGCCGCCAGCGCCGGCGCCATGGATCACGATGCGCTGGTCGCGCAGCGACTCGCCCTTGAGTCGACTGGCCGACAGCATGCC
>DAOTGT010000189.1:0-5981 GCA_035447285.1 Candidatus Competibacter sp. | reverse complement strand
TCGACATCCCTGGATTGACCAGCGTCAAGAAGGTCTCGTTCGGCTGGACATGGCCTCGCGCCACGCGCACCGCGCCGATCTGGACAATTCGGTCATGCGAGACATCAAGGCCGGTCGTTTCGGTGTCGAGAACGACGACAGCCAATTCGGCAAGGGGCGTGTGGTGGTTAATTCGAGGCACTTCGGTCTCTTTTCGTCATGGTGATTGTGTCGCCTGACCCCACTGACGGTTACGAGGGGTGTGTCATCTTGGCGGGATCCACGATCCGGTCGAATTCCTCGGCATCCACCAAGCCGAGTTCCAACGCCGCCTCGCGGAGGGTTTTGTCGTGATCCAACGCATAATGCGCCACCTTCGATGCCTGGTCGTAACCGATCACTGGGCTCAGCGCCGTCACCAGCATCAGCGAGCGTTCGACGAACTCGCCGATCCGCTTCTCGTTCGGCTGAGTACCCTCGACCAGAAAGACGCGGAAGTTATGGCAGCCGTCGGTGAGAAGCCGCGCGGATTTGGCGATATTGAAGATCATCAGCGGCTTGTAGACGTTCATCTCCAGATAACCGGCTCCGCCACCGATGGTGACCGCCACATCGTTGCCCATCACCTGCGCCGCCAGCATGGCAAGAGCCTCGCACTGCGTCGGATTGACCTTGCCAGGCATGATGGACGAGCCGGGTTCGTTGGCCGGGATGTTCAGCTCCGCGAGGCCGCAACGCGGCCCGCAGGACAGGAGTCGGATGTCGTTGGCTATCTTGAACAATGACACCGCCAGGGTCTTGAAGGTGCCGTGCAACTGCACCAGCGCATCATGCGCGCCCTGCACCGTAAACTTGTTGGGGGCGGTGACGAAGGGCAGCCCAGTGAGCTTGGCGATCTCCTTGGCCACGTCCACATCGAAGTTCGGCGCGGCGTTGAGGCCGGTGCCGACGGCGGTGCCGCCCAGCGCCAAGCGGTAGACCCCGGTGAGCGCTTGTTCGATGCGCTCGATGGCGTCGTCGAGCATCCCCACGTACCCGGAGAACTCCTGCCCCAGGGTCAGCGGCGTTGCATCCTGCATGTGAGTGCGGCCGATCTTGACGATCTTGTCCCAAGCCTTGGCCTTGACGTCCAGCGCGTCGCGCAACGCGCGCACCGAGGGCAAGAGCTGGGCCGTGGTCGCCACCCCGGCGGCGATACACATGGCGGCCGGGAAGGAGTCGTTGGACGACTGCGACATATTCACATGGTCGTTCGGATGCACCGGGTCCTTCGAGCCGAGTGACGTGCCAGCAAGCTGGCAGCAGCGATTGGAGATCACCTCGTTCACGTTCATGTTGAACTGGGTGCCGCTGCCGGTCATCCAGACATGGAGCGGAAACTGATCCGGATGCTGCCCCGCCAGGATTTCGTCGCAGGTCCGCGCGATCAGCCCATGCCGACGGTCATCGAGCCGACCGGTGGCGTGGTTGACATGGGCCGCGGCTTTCTTCAGCACCGCATAAGCGCCCATCATCTCCCGTGGGATCAGATCATCACCAATATTGAAGTGCTCCAGCGAGCGCTGAGTTTGCGCGCCCCATAGCTTGTCGCGGGGGACCTCGACTGCGCCCAGACTGTCGGTTTCGGTGCGAACCTCGGACATTTCGGTACTCCCGTTGCGGAATGAATCAAGATACCTTTCAATCAGTCTATTGGGTTGGGTAGCCGTTGGATGATTTTGCACAAACGGATAAACCATCTCACAAGACACCGGCCGGCAGGTGACATACGCCCAGAAGGCCGATGGAGTCTCCAAACCTTACCGCGTCACAGAGAAATTACAACCTCCTTTCGATAGGTTGACAATACCGCCTGGGACTGGTCTTCGCCCTGCCGGCACTGGCCGCCGAGGAGGGTGCGCCTCGGTCTACCGTCGAGGCCCTTCCTATCTCGTTGGAACCGCGTGAGTGCAACAGTCGGCACCAAAGTGGACGAGGGTGTGCCGGCCGCCGGTCGGCCGAGCAGACTGGGATCATCTCGACCTCGGTCTGCTCCCTTGGGGCCGTCGCCCCAGCGACGGTGCTCTCCACCTGGGAAGTGGCGGGCAAAAGGGTCGAAGATTGGATGGCGAAAGGCAGCGCGGTATCAGAGTAATAGTAGTCCCTTGATCTCAGAGAGGATCTTGGCGAGGGGAGTCTGAGTTGCCGCGACCACGAGCATCGGAATCAAAGCGGCAAGCAAGACCGGCATGAAGCTTTCTTTGGTCAAGGGCACCGCGCGCATCTTTTTCACGAGCTCGTAGCCGGCGGCGAGATCCGCAAGCGATGACATGTCGGGCGAGCCCAAAGGTTCTTCGGCCTGCTCGGGGTCTGATTGGGCGATCCAGCGTGCCTCGAAGGCCAGGTTATGGCGGCTGACCAAGGCATCATACGTGCTCAACCCGCGGCGTTTGAGCTGGACGAGTTTGGGCGAGAAGAACGCCAGCGGCGCGGCGAAAGCGGCGAGGAGAAAGAGGATCATGCCGAGCTGGGCGAACTTGAAAGCCATCAGGCTGACGCCGCCAAAGACCACTTGTTTGAGCACCGTGGCGGAGACCACGGTGCTGACGGCGAAAACGAACAGCAGGTAGGTCTTGGGGTATTGGCCGATGAAGGCGATGCCGCCGCAGCGATCCGGGTGCGTAGCGACTAGACGTAGATCGCAGCGGGCAATATCACGCAGCAGCAGACCCCAGATGCCGAAGCGCCACAACCAGCGCAGGAGCAGGAACCAGAACAGGGGCAGAGCCACCAGCATGATCCACCAGGTTGTGTTGCGTTAGTTTCTGACAGACGAGCTTAACCCTCTCTGGACGGAATTAGGCGGCCAGGGAATAGAACTGTTCGGCGGCGGAGAAATCCTGCCCGTCGACGGTGATCATCTGCCCCTTCTTGATCATGTGCAGGAGTTCAATGCCTTGCAGAGTGATGCGAGCGGAGTGAAAGGTTTTGAAGCCGAGCATCGGCCGGACGATCCGTTTAACCGCGCGATGATCTTGTTCCACTAAATTATTTAAGTACTTGTTTTGGCGAATCTCGATGGCGTGACTGGTGTCTTCCTTCAGGGCTTCAATCGCGGCGGTATTCGCGCCGCTCTTGTCGATCGTGACCTTGGCTGGGAGACCATGTTGCCGAATGGCTTTCTTGAAGAAGCGCCGGGCGGCCTTCTGGTCACGGTGGGCGGTGAGCAGGAAGTCGATGGTCTGTCCTTCCTGATCGACGGCGCGGTAGAGGTACTTCCACTGGCCCTTGATCTTGATGTACGTTTCATCCATCCGCCAACTCTGACCCACCGGGCGCTTCTTCCCTTTGCGGAAAGCCGCCTCCAATTGAGGGGTAAACTTCTGGACCCAGCGGTAGAAGCTGGAATGATCCACTTCGACGCCCCGCTCCGCCAGCATCTCTTCCAGATTCCGATAGCTCAACGGGTACGCGAGATACCAACGGACGCCGGTCAGGATAATGTCTTGTTCAAAGCGGTGGCCTTTGAAATCAATCATGCAAGTTCTCAAGTGGAGGACTGAGTGGGCGCGTAGCTTACCGAAATCGAGCCCTGTCAGCTAACGCAACAGAACCTCGGAGCGTCCGCCTTCGTGGCCGCCTTCGGGGATGGGCGCCAGTTTGCCAGCGGGCGCGACTGCGCGGCCGCGCTCGGTCTGGTCCCCCGCCAGCACAGCACCGGCGGCCGGTCGCAACTCGGCGGCATCAGCAAGCGGGGCGATCCCTACTTGCGTACTTTGTTCATTCACGGCGCGCGGGCTGTGTTGCGCTACGCCGACCGACACGACGACTCCCGTAGTCGCTGGGTTGGGGCGCTCAAGGAGCGGCGTGGGATTCCGGTGGCCGCCGTGGCGCTGGCCAATAAGATGGCTCGGACCGCCTGGGCGGTACTGACACGGGGGACCACTTATCAGGTTCCCGCCGCCGCCTGACTCGGACGGTGGTTAACCCACCGGGGAGCTAACGCCCCTGATGCCGGTGAATGGGTTTCCTCAGGTTGCGAGGTGGTGAGTGACAGCGATGGCGTGAATAGCTCAGACCGGCATCCCGAAAGCCTGCATTACCCACCGGCCCTTGAGGCCGCAGTTTGTGATAAGGCCCGGGGTGCGCGGATTTCCATCGAGGCCCAGGGTTCCTGCCCAGCAGAGGCCGGATACATGTTCGCAACCTTCCTTCACTTCAAGCTGAACTCATCCCTTGACAGCATGGGGCGGACCATACATGGGTAATGGTGTTGTGGTACAGCGATTCGGGCGCGGTCATGACACCCCTCCGCAAGAGCATGAGCCATAAAAAAACCAGTTCCGCTTCTCAGGGGCGGAACCAGGGCGTCGAGAAAGACACGAAAAGAGAGAGGAGGGAAAAAGCCCGGCGAACGACGCCGAAAGAAGCGGAACCCGAAACAATGCGTTGTTAAGCGACTGAATTCACCGTAAAAAGAGGGATTGAATTGTCAATTTAAGCGATGGTCCGTCATAAAAGCGAGACATCACCCCCGTCTGGTGGTATTTTTTTAAGAGTTATCCCCTTCGAGTGGCTCGGGAGTAATCCCCAAGTCCCCCAGCGGATGGCGGAGTCTCCTGGCCCCAACATGGAGATGGACGCATGAACGAACCTGACGAAAATCGCCGCCCGGCACGGTGGCTCCGCCAACGAATCGTCGGTTTCTCACGTCTCATGGCGCTGAGCATGCTGGTCTTCACCGTCGGGGTCCCGATCGAGGCGGACGCGGGTGGCAAACGCCCAACCGCCACCGCCAAGATGCGGAACGGTAAACAGGTGGGCAAGGCGTCCTGGTACGGACCCCGGTTTCACGGTAAAAAAACCGCCAGCGGCAAACGCTTTAATCAACATGCGCTCACCGCCGCCCACCGGCGACTGCCCCTCGGGACCCGAGTCAAGGTGACCAACCTCAAGAACGGCAAAACGGTCAAGGTCAAGATCAACGACCGGGGACCGTACCATGACGGCCGGATCATCGATCTCTCCCGCGCCGCCGCCGAGCGGCTGTCGATGGACGGCGTGACCCGCGTCAGCATCGAGGTGCTGAACTAACCGCGTTGTGGTGCAAAAGAGCACCGCGAATACACCCCGCCCACCTATTCGCGAGACGAATCAATCGACCTTGCTTGGCTTTCATCCTTGCCGATCCAGTCGCACTGCAACATCAGCCGGTGGGGATGAATCCGGCCCGGAAGGCTTGACGCACCAGCCCTCCGGGCCGGGCCGTTCCTTGCCATCGCCCAGCATCGATAGTCCGACGGCGAGAACATCCCTCGTCCACGCGTGACCATCCGTTGGTTGACGCATGAGCCGCGCACTCCCGAGCCCGGCACCCACTGGAGTCATGACCATGCCTACTCCCGTCACCATCCACGCCCACCTCCCGCCCGCCACGGAAATCCGGGTGAAGATCACCGACCACGGCCACACGGTCGAGGAATTCACGCTGCACGATGAAGAGCGGGCGCTGCGCTACCTCCAGGATGGACGCAAGATCAGCATCCTCGAAGCGACGAAGTTCAAGGCGATACCGTTACCGGATCAGGTCGATGACGGCTAATCGGGAGCTAGGCTGAAAAGGGGGTGAGGTAGCGGCGGGTCAATCCCTTAACCCTCTCTTATGTCTCGTGTCCCCTTTGCCTCGTCGCCGTCTTGCCCAACTCGGCGGTCACCTCTTCCACGGTGGGGAGACTCTTCCTGAGTGCCTCAGGCAGGGCTGCCGACAGCACTGCTACCGGACCGTGTTGGCGAATCGGATACGGCCAGCGTATCCCACTCACCCGCCGTTCAGTGCAGGAAATCCGCCGCTTTGGCCGTTTTCATGCCACGTTGCCGCATGTCGGTCACGAATTGCCGAGCCAGCGCCTCGAAGCCCGGTACCGGCGAACTGGTATCCTCGATCAGCACCAGCTTGCGAATACTCTCTTGGCCGAACTGGTCGGCGATATCCCGGACCGTGTTGGCGACACAATGCGAGAGCG
>DAOTGT010000188.1:0-5992 GCA_035447285.1 Candidatus Competibacter sp. | reverse complement strand
CAACGATAGATAGATGATCCTATGTGTTCAAGTTATTTTTGCTTGATACCTTACCTACCGATTATGGCCCGCTGATCAGCGAACTGCACCGCCGTGCCGCGACCCGCCGCCAGCCGGTCAACGGTACGTTTGAGTTGACCGAGCGTTGCAACCTGACCTGCCAGATGTGCTATGTCCGCCAGGCGGCTGGGGATCAGGCGGTGCGCACCAAGGAACTCTCGACGCCAGAGTGGTTGGAACTGGCGCGTCAGGCCGTTGACCACGGTATGGTCTTTTTGCTCCTCACTGGTGGCGAAGTCTTTCTGCGTCCCGACTTTTTCGAGATTTACACGCCGCTCACCCGCCTGGGCCTCATCCTCACCCTGTTCACCAACGGCACGCTCATCACCGAGGCGCGCGCGGCACGTCTGGCGGAGGCTCCACCCAGCCGCACCGAAATCACGCTCTACGGTGCCACCGCCACCACCTATGAAGCCGTCACCGGCGTGCCCGGCAGTTACGCCCGCTGTTGCGCCGGCATCGAGGCACTGGTCAAACACCGCGTCCCGCTCGGCCTCAAGACCACCATCACCCGGCACAACGTGGGCGAACTGGACGCCATGCGCCAGATGGCGCACGACTGGGGCCTGCCGTTCTCGGCCGGCTGGCTGCTCTCCCAACGGCGCGACGGCGCCCCGTCGGAGGCTGCCGCCTGCCGCCTGTCCGCTGCCGAGTGCGTCGCCCTCGAAGCGACCGACCGCGCTTCCGCCACCGAATGGACTGAAACCGCCTTGCGCGAGGCTTCTCTCGGCCCGGATCGCAATTTCTATTGCCAGGCCGGCCAAGCCGCTTTTGTCGTCAATCCACGGGGAGAAATGAACGCCTGCATTGACCTGCCGTTGCCTGCCGCACGCCCGCTTGAAACCGGCTTTCGCGCCGCCTGGGAACAGGTGCAGCGCTTTGTGGATACGGCTCCGCCGCTGGCGCCGTCTTGCCTAGCCTGCGACGCACGCGCTTATTGCCCGCGCTGCCCGGCGTGGTCGGCACTGGAAACCGATACTCTGACCGAACCCGTGCCCTATCTGTGCGAAATTGCTCAGGCGCGCAAGGGACGTTATGGCCAACCTGCATAATATTCCCATCCGCATTGCCAATATTTTGATCGAGTTAACCAGCCCACTCTCTGCCGTCGAACTCGGCATCGAAGGGCGGCTGGGGCCTTTTCGCGCGACGAACTCGCCGGAAAAACCGTTAGCCCGCGTGGCCCTGCGTTGGGAAGAAAGCCCCTCTCCGCCAGTGCCGCGCGGCGATCTGATTTACGACCCCGGTTCGATCTGGAAAATGTACCGTGATGGACCGGATGACTACGCCGTGCTGGCGTACCAGAACGAAGGCCAGGCGGCGCGGGCACAAAGCGTGTTGCGCGCCAATGCAGCGTGGAACGATCTGACGCTGACCGAACAGCGTACCGGCACACCCTGGCAGAGTCTGCTAAACGTCGGTGCCGGCGAATTGGTTCTACGCGCCGCCATTCTCTTCACCGGCGGGTTGGTCTTTCACTCCTCCGCCCTGGACGACAATGGCCAAGGCATCGTCTTCATCGGTCATTCCGGCGCCGGCAAGAGCACGCAAGTGGAGTTGTGGTGTCAGGAGCCGGGCGTGATCGCCATGAACGATGATCGCATCGCCGTGCGAATGGAGGCCAACGGCCCGATGTGTTACGGCACGCCCTGGGGCGGCACGGCTGACATCGCCCGCAACCATGCCGCGCCGCTGGCGGCCTTGATCGTGTTGGAGCAAGCGCCGGAGAACGCCATTCAACCGCTGGCCCCGGCGGCGACCGCCTCGCTGTTGGCGGCGCGCGCCTTTCTGCCGTATTGGGACCCGGCGCTCATGCAGCGCGCCTTTACCAACCTCGATGCCATCCTGGCGCGAGTACCGGTCTATCGCCTGCGCTGCCGGCCGGAGAGAGCGGTCATTCCTCTGGTGCGGTCGGTATTATGATGATTCTCCCCAGCCGCGAACTGATGCCTATAGTCCGCGCCGCCCTCGAACGCGGTCAGCGGGTGCGCATGACCGTGACCGGCAGCAGCATGTTCCCTTTCCTCCGCGACGGCGATGTGGTGGAACTCGAACCGGCCCTCACGCTTCGTCTGGGGGATATGGTGCTGGTGCAAACGGACTCATCGGACGTAATAGAGCGCTATGTGTTGCACCGTATCGTGCGGTGGGTGGACGGCGCGGCGTTTTTAATCCGTGGCGACGCACAACTGCATTGCGAAGGACCGTTTACCCCAGATGCCGTGTTGGGCCGGGTCACCACTGCTTGGCGCAACAGTCGCCCCCGCAACTTGAATCACGGCTTGTGGTGGGTGGCTGGGCTGATATGGGCGCGAACAAATCCACTGGGACTGTCACTTCTTCAGCTCGCCTTACCGTCATGGCAACTGGGTCGGCGCACGCAACGGTGGCTACAACAGTTCTGGAAGCAGGCCTAACAAGTCAATCGGAATGGGGATATCGGTTGTTGAAGGAAACTCAGTAAAAATCGGCAACTGCCATCCGCACTAACTTAGCGATTTTAAAACAAAAACTGCCCATCCGGCGTTTCTCGGGGCATCGACGCCTAGTCTCTCGACCACCCGTTCGATCATGACCACTCGAAAGACCCTGGATTAGTTCCAATAATTGGTTTTATCGGACCGCTTCCACGGTTCCCCCCCGCACCCCCCCTCCCTCCTAAACACCGTTCAGTGACACCCCATCCCTGGAGACCGTGGACAAGCCGTCTTCCCTGACGGAGCCGCCCCCGTTCGCGCCCTCCCTGGCGCTCACGGACGCCCTCCCTGGCTGGGCGGCAGCGCCTCCAACCACCCCAAATAAAAAAAGCACCCCGACACCCCCCAACCCAAAAAACCCAAGGGCTACGCCACTAGTAATACGCAGGACTTGTCCGCTTTTATCGCGTGGCTAGTTTCCTAGCGGCTTCTGCACTGATTTCTAAGACTTTTCCAACCTCAGCCCAAGGTAATCCCTTGGCTCTCAAATCCCGCGCAAACGCCCGCCGTAGTTTCGCCACTTCCCGATAACCCGCCCGATCTCGACTAGCTTCACGATTACGTTCCCGGTGACGTTTCGCCGCTTCTTCCGGCGTGATGATGGTTTTAAGTGCTTTCATTTCATCGTCTTGCACGTCGAACAGGGCGAGCAGGGTGCGATTGCGGGGGGTGTAGAGCGGTGGGTAGGTGCGGCCGTTGAATTCGATCCGTTCAC
The DNA here is from genome assembly GCA_035447285.1 of Candidatus Competibacter sp. GTDB lineage: Bacteria > Pseudomonadota > Gammaproteobacteria > Competibacterales > Competibacteraceae > Competibacter. The sequence continues at coordinate 2,740 of DAOTGT010000188.1, read as the reverse complement.
CGGCTTCGTAGGCTTTGGCCTTGCGGTACAGGGTGGAGAGCACGGAGCGCACGTCCTTGTCGAAGTCGGGACAGACTTCTCGAACCAGGGCCTGGGCTTCCAAATAGAGCTGGTTGGCGGGGACCGCACCGGATAGCAGCAGGAAGTTGAGGCACCAGTGGACGTACTTGGAGCGGTAGCCGTGGGGGATGCCGTGTTCGGTCCAGCCGCGCCGTTGGGCGAGCTTGCGGAGGTCTTCCAGCCGATCCCAAGCCAGTTGCCGACCGGAGAACACTCGCAGGTTCCCGGTTTTGCCGCCGGGCAGGACCTTCAGCGGGGTGCGCGGTGCTGTGGGGGGTTGCCGCTTGAGTTGGAGGGCTTCGCGCGAGACGGGCAGTAGGGTTTCGGCCAGCCATTCGAAGGGGTAGCGCCGAACATCCTCGGCGTGCCGCTGCACCCAGAGGACGCGTACCCGTTCGCCGGAGCGGGTGTTGACGGTATCGACCAGCCGCAACACCCGGCTGGCGTCCCGCGCCCCCGGATCGGCGCCGAACGGTTCGAGCCGGGCGACCAGTTCTTTTTGCACGGCGTTCCAGCGCGGCAGGGCGGCGCGCGGTAGGGGACGCTCCAGCAGCCATTTGGCCTGCAAGCCGCGCCCGCTGTAAATCACCAGCGAGGGCAAGGGCACGTCCTCGTCCCCGCAATGGCCCAGGAACCGCCCTAGGAGCGTTTCTGGGCGACTTTCGCCGTGGGGAGTCTTGTAGGTATCCAGATCGACGAAACACAGCCCCAGACGCAGCAGGTGGACGATGCGGCGGTTGGGCCGGTGAAACTCGGCTTGGGAAATCCAGGTGTCCCGCTCCGGGTCGAGGGCGGCGATGATCTGGGGGAGGACGTCGAGGCGGTAGGCCCGCTGGATTTTCAGCACCGGCGGCCGGTGTCCCGGTGCGGCGTCGGGTTCGGCCCACAACAGGGTGAAAAAGCCGCGATCCTCCGCGCGGTGATAGAGCGCGGCTTCGTCCAGCCGGGCGAGGAGCGAGGGGAGCGGTTCAGGTTGCGGCTGCATAAGCCGGCCCTCGCGCTTGAATGCGAACCGAGGGGCGGCTACTATGGAAAGTGCCGATCCCCAACGTATTCGGTACTGCGCCTCGTAACCTTCTGCCGACCAAAGCTTTCGGGTTACGGGGCGTTGTCACGTTCACGCCCATACCGTTTTGTCCTTCCGGTTTTAGAATTCCTTAATCACCTATCCGTGACAGGATAGTGACCCCCTCCCCAAACCGCCACATTTTGTGGGCATCAACCGACTAACAAGCTAGTCGCGTCGCCGCCAGCTTCTCGCTAACTCGCCATCGGAAATCCTCTTAATTTTTTTAATTAAATCAAAAGTGATTTAATTAAAATGTTCACATGTAATGATGTGAACATATAAATATGATGACATGTTGATTTTCCATCATTCTTCTTTAACGGTCGGCACGTTGTACTTCACGAACAAGTCATTCAACGCTTCCGCGACGAGCGTTTGAAGACTGGCGCCGTTACGTGCCTGAATCAACCGCAGACTGGACTTAAATCCAGGCACCAGATAAGCGGTGATATTCGTCTTACCCTCGCGACTCGGCGCCCGATAACTTTCACTTCGGGCCGGGGTCGTGCTCGTTTTCGGCTTGGTGACTTTGGGTTGCTTGCTGTCGAGCGCTCGTTGTAAGGCTTGCAGTTTATTACTCATGCTGTGCTGTCGTCCGAGTGAGTTGTTGGAGGACGAACCGGTAAAGCTGCTCCAGTTCGGCGGCGGCTTTGCCGTCCGGATCGAGTTCTTGCGGAGCTAAACCGTTCATCGGCGCTTCGGCGTAGCTGGCACGCTGGCAAAGATGCACCGGGCAAACGGGCAGACCGCACGAGTCTCGAATCATCGCCTTGGCCTCGTCAGCTTGTTTGCGGGCCTGAGGATGCAAGCCATTCAAAACCAGATAAGCCGGGGCACTACCGGCCACCCGCAAGAGATCGCGCATGGCCGGCAGCGTCTCCAAGTCAAAAATCTGCGGCCGCACCGGAATGAGAACCAAATCGGCGGATCGGGCCGCCTCGACGGCGGCGCTGTCGGATTTCCCCGGCGTGTCGATGACGACAAATTCGGCGCCGTGCTCTCGGGCCGTTTTCAAGGTTTGCCGCAATCGACTGACCTGAGCGGATACGACGGCTGGATTTGGTGCTTCCCGGCGGTCCTTCCAGTTCGCGGCGTTCGCCTGGGGATCAAGGTCAATGATCGCGGCGGCCTGTCCGGCGCGCGCGGCCGCCACCGCCAAGCCCAAGCTGGTCGTCGTTTTTCCGGTTCCGCCTTTCTGTCCGATCAGTGCCGTAATCAACATTTTAATTTATTTAACATGTAAACATGTTAAATAGTAATAATGTTTCATGCATGACGTCAAGATCGAACCGCACCCAAGATTAGCCACCCTTCACGATAGCCAATCGCCTAGCGGCTTCGGCGCCGACAAGACGATTGCGGTTGTCCATGATTGTGTCTATTGTTACATTTTTCGGAACACCTGTGTATCAAGGACTTGCGCGGGATACCCTGGAAAACTCGGGACGGAACGATACAAAAGGTCCATTAAATTCAACGAGCGGTCGCTTGAAAGAAAAAGCCACCGGCTGCGGAAGAACCAGAAGTACGTGAACCTATAATAAAAAAGGTCGGTTGCCTTAATGTAATGGTTTCAACAGGGGGACGATGTAATGACAAAGCAGTGGATGA
>DAOTGT010000187.1:0-6033 GCA_035447285.1 Candidatus Competibacter sp. | reverse complement strand
GGGGCGATCAGTGCAAGCATGGTTCGTTTCATGGCATGGTTCCTCCAGTGGAATTATTAAAGTATCGTATCGGTCAAGGTTGGATCATTTCCACGCGCATCCTTAGTCGTGCATTTCGCGAAGATCCGACTATAACCATAGTCTCAATATTCAACTGTTGCATAACGACCGCAACGGATCGAAAACACGTTTGCCAGTCCTAATAGTCAGGACATACCAAGGTTATTCGACGATTCTCATGCCGTAGGAGGCCTGCATGAACATCAAAAAGGCGCTGGTGGTGGATGACTCCAAAGTCGCTCACCTGACCTTACGCAAGCTGTTACTTGAGCGCGGCATCGAGGTCGACTGGGTCGGATCGGGCGAAGATTGCATCAAGTACCTGGAAACCAAGAAGCCGGACATTATTTTCATGGATGTCATGATGCCCGGTATGGACGGCTTCGAAACCACCCGCGCCATCACCGGACAGCATCAGAATGCTTCCCCCATCGTCATGTGCTCCGCCAACGCCACCGACGAGGACAAGCGGGATGCCAGGGAAAGCGGCGCGGTCGGGTTTCTCTCCAAACCTTACACCCCGGACCAACTGGATGCGGTCATGCAAACAGTCAGCGAGGGTACCGCGGCCATTTCCATGGAAGAAATCGGTACGCCCGCGACGGCCGTCCCCATGCCCAGCGTGGTCGAAAAAGTGCCGGCGGCGCTTCCCGAGTTGGCCGCAACCCCCGAAAAAGCGGCTCCCGCCGCCGAGGCTCCGATCCGCGTCCCCGCTGGAATGGCCGAGGCTTCCTCGGAAGTCGAACAAATCGCCGAACGCGTGGCCTGGGCGGCCGCGGAGAAGGTGGCCCGAGACATCATCCAGGAACTGGTCCCCAACCTGACCCGCGAAATCGCGGTGCAAACCGCGCGTGGCGTCGCCGAGGATCTGGGCCGGCGGGCGGCGCATGCGGCGGTACGCGCCTCGCAGGAGGCCGCCAAACAGGTCGCCACCGAAATCGCCCGCGGCACCGCCGAACGCACGGCGCGCACCACCGCGCAGGAAAGCGCCCGAGCCGTGGCCGAACAGGCCGCCCGCGAAGTCAGCGAGGGCGTCTCGCAGCGCAACGTCGCCCACGGCCTGGAAATCAACCGGGAAGAACTGCTCAAGGAAATCGAAGCCCGGGTCGATCGACACAGTAAGGAGACATTGACCTTGGCCATAGACAGCCAGGACTTCAAGCAGCAGATCATCCAGATGGTTCGCGGCGGCATTCAGCCGGTTATCGAAACCATCGCCCGGGAAACCTCGGAGCGCGCGGTTCGGCAAGCCACCGCCAACCTGAGCACCGAAACAGGCGGATCGTCGGCAACCCGCGGCACCGTGGCCATGGTGATCAGCATCGTTGCCCTGCTGGGAGCGGCCATCGCCCTGATCGGCTCCGCGCTCAAGCTATTCTGAGCCTTGATCGACGTTTCGTAACCCCGCCCGGCGTTCGAGCCCGGCGGGTCGCGGGTCAGTGTCCTTCGCCATTTGCCAAAACGCCGCCATGCGCCTCTCATCCTTCGTTTTCCGCGCACCCGTTCTGCTGCTATGGGGATGGTGTTGGCTGCTGCCGGACGCGGCCCTGGCCGAACCCGCGCTCTTCTCCCCCCGGGACCGCATCCATCCGGTCTTCGCCCCGAACGGCATGGTGGTCAGCCAGGAAGCGCGAGCCAGCGAAATCGGGTTGGACATCCTCAAAAAGGGTGGCGACGCGGTCGATGCGGCGGTGGCGGTCGGCTTCGCGCTAGCGGTCACCCTGCCACAGGCTGGCAATCTGGGCGGTGGCGGCTTCATGCTGACCTACAACGCGCAAACCCGGCAAACCGAAGCCATCGATTTCCGGGAAACCGCGCCCGCCGCCGCCGGTCGGGACCTGTACCTGAACGAGCAGGGTAACGTGGACGAGGCACGCATTCGTTTCAGCCATCAAGCGGCCGGCGTGCCGGGCACGGTGGCCGGACTGGCGCTGGCTCACGAACGCCACGGTCGCCTGCCATGGCGACAACTGGTCGAACCGGCCGCGCAACTGGCCGAGCGGGGTTTTCCGATCGACACGGAACTGGCACAGTCACTGCGGGAAACCCGCGAGCGAATGGCGCCGTGGCCGGCAAGCATGAAAATCTTTTTCAAGGCCGATGGTTCCGCTTACCAGCCGGGCGAAACGCTGGCACAACCGGATCTGGCCGCCTCGCTCAAACTGATCGCCGAACAGGGTTCCAAGGCTTTCTACGAGGGAGAAATCGCCCAAAAACTGGTCGCCGACATGAGCACTCATCAGGGCTTGATCACCCTGGACGACCTCAAGAATTATCGGGCCTTGGTCCGCGCGCCGGTACGGGGCAACTATCGCGGTTACGAGATCGTTTCCATGCCGCCACCCAGTTCCGGCGGCGCGCATCTCATCCAGATCCTCAACATCCTGGAAACCTGGCCGCTGGGCGAGCTGGGTCACAACAGCGCCGCCACCATCCACCGCATGGCCGAAGCCATGAAACTCGCCTATGCCGACCGTAGCGAGTACCTGGGCGATCCGGATTTCACCAAGGTACCGGTCGCCGGCCTGACCTTGAAAGCGTATGCCAAGGAGCTGGCGGCGAGCATCGATCCGAACCGAGCCAAACCGGCGATGGCGATCAAACCCGGTCAGCCCCAACGCCACGAAAGCGAGCAAACCACGCACTACTCGGTGGTGGACCGGGACGGCAACGCCGTCGCCGTGACCTATACCCTGAATTTTGGCTATGGCTCCGGCATCGTCGCCGCCGGTACCGGCATCCTGCTCAACAATGAGATGGACGACTTCGCCGCCAAGCCGGGGGTACCGAACGCTTATGGGCTGATCGGCGGCGACGCCAACGCGGTCGGCCCCGGCAAGCGCCCGCTCAGTTCCATGACGCCGACCCTCGTCTTCAGGAATGGCCAGTTGCTGCTGGTCACCGGCAGCCCCGGCGGCAGCCGCATCATCACCACCGTGCTGCAAATCCTGCTCAACGTCATCGACCACGGCATGAACATCGCCGAAGCCACGGTCGCCCCGCGCGTGCATCACCAGTGGCTGCCGGACGAACTGCGGGTCGAGGAAGGACTCAGCCCGGATACCGTGCGCTTGCTGGAAGCATGGGGACACAAGGTCGTGGTCAAGGATACGATGGGCGACACTCAAAGCATCGTCCGCACGCCGGAAGGGCTGCACGGCTTTCCCGACACCCGCTGGGCCGGCGGATCGGCGGCGGGATATTGAACCGATCGGAGCGGATCTCCCCACCAGTCCCAGCGGAAACCCGCGCCTGCCCCCGCGCCACGCGGTTCAACTCGACAGCCTGCCTCGCTTATAGGTAGACTTTTCAGTCCGTCCGGCAATCGCCGCTCTTCCCGTTGGCCTTCGGCCCGAGCGCGGACCGCCCGCCGGAACCCCCGTGATTTAGCTCTTTGGGAACACACTCTTGAACGCCGACTTCCAACGCATCAAACGCCTGCCGCCTTACGTCTTCAACATCGTCAACGATCTGAAGGCCAAGGCCCGCGCCCGCGGCGAGGACATCATCGACTTCGGCATGGGCAACCCCGACCAACCGACCCCGAAACACATCGTCGCCAAACTGGTCGAAGCCGCTCAACGCCCCGATACCCACCGCTACTCGGTGTCGCGCGGCATCCCGCGCCTGCGCCGGGCCATCTGCAACTGGTACAAGGCCCGTTACGCCGTCGAACTCGACTTCGACAGCGAGGCCATCGCCACCATCGGCTCCAAGGAAGGGCTGGCCCACCTGGCCCTGGCGACCATGAGTCCGGGCGATGCCGTGCTGGTGCCCAACCCAGCCTATCCGATTCACCCCTACGGCTTCGTCATCGCCGGCGCCGACATCCGCCATGTACCCCTGATTCCCGGCGTGGATTTCTTTTCCGAACTGGAAAAAGCGATCAAGGATTCGTGGCCGCGTCCCAGGATGCTGGTGCTGAACTTCCCGGCCAACCCCACCACCCAGTGCGTGGAGCTGGATTTCTTCGAAAAGGTGGTGGCCATCGCCCGCGAGCACAAAATCTGGGTTATTCACGATCTGGCCTACGCCGACCTGGTGTTCGATGGCTATACCGCGCCCTCGATCCTGCAAGTGCCGGATGCCAAGGAAGTGGCGATCGAATCCTTCACCCTGTCCAAGAGCTACAACATGCCCGGCTGGCGGGTCGGCTTCATGTGCGGTAGCCCGACGCTGATCGCCGCGCTGGGCCGGATGAAATCCTACCTCGACTACGGCATGTTCACGCCGATCCAGGTGGCCGCCATCACCGCGCTGGAAGGCCCGCAGGAGTGCGTCACCGAGATTCGCGACATGTACCGCAAGCGCCGCGACGTGCTGTGCGACGGCCTGAACGCCATCGGCTGGGCCGTCGAAAAACCCAAGGCCACCATGTTCGTCTGGGCGAAAATCCCCGAGCAGTACCGTGCGCTGGGTTCCCTGGAGTTCTGCAAGAAGCTACTGGCCGAAGCGAAAGTGGCGGTATCCCCCGGCATCGGTTTCGGCGAGTACGGCGACGACCATGTGCGCTTCGGCCTGATCGAAAACGAGCATCGCACTCGGCAGGCGGTGCGTGGTATCCGCGAGATGTTCCGCAAGGATAATCGCGACCTCACCGCCCCCCCGCTGGCGCGGGCGGCGGGAGTCTAAGCGCCATGAGCAGCTATCCTCCGGTCAAAATCGGTTTGCTGGGTCTGGGTACGGTCGGCGGTGGTGTCACTCATGTGCTGGCGCGCAACGCCGAGGAGATCAGCCGTCGCGCCGGGCGCGAAATCCTGATTTCCCACGCCGCCGCCCGCAATCTGGACAGCACCACCGCCCGCACCGCCGGCATCAAACTGACCGGCGAGGCGCTGGAGGTGGTGAACGATCCCGACATCTCGATCATCGTCGAGCTGTTGGGCGGCTACGAACCGGCGCGTAGCCTGGTGCTGCGGGCGCTGGCCAACGGCAAGCATGTGGTCACCGCCAACAAGGCGTTGATCGCCAAGCACGGCAACGAAATCTTCGCCGCCGCCCAGGCCGCCGGCACGATGGTCGGCTTCGAGGCGGCGGTGGCCGGCGGTATCCCGATCATCAAGGCCATCCGCGAGGGGCTGGCCGGCAACCGGCTGGAATGGGTGGCGGGCATCATCAACGGCACCGCCAACTTCATCCTGACCGAAATGCGTGACAAGGGCCGCGACTTCCCGGACGTGCTGGCCGAAGCGCAGGCACTGGGCTATGCCGAGGCCGATCCGACCTTCGACGTCGAGGGCATCGACGCCGCCCACAAGTTGACCATTCTCGCCTCGATCGCCTTCGGCATCCCCTTGCAGTTCGACAAGGTCTACATCGAGGGGATCAGCCGCATCACCCGCGAGGACGTCGCCTACGCCGAACAACTGGGCTATCGCATCAAGCATCTGGGCATCGCCCGTCGCGACGAACGGGGCGCGCAACTGCGGGTGCATCCAACCCTGATCCCGCAGCGGCAACTGCTGGCCAGCGTCAGCGGGGTGATGAACGCGGTACTGGTCAGGGGCGATGCCGTCGGTCAGAGCCTGTTCTACGGGGCCGGGGCCGGGGCCGAACCGACCGCCTCGGCGGTAGTGGCCGACATCATCGACGTGGTGCGCACCCTGACCGTCGATCCGGACAACCGCGTCCCGCATCTGGCCTTCCAGCCGGATGCCCTATCGGACCTGCCGGTGCTACCGATGACCGAAGTGGAGACCTGCTACTACCTGCGTTTGCAGGCTGTGGATCGCTCCGGCGTGCTGGCCGACGTCACCCGCATCCTCGCCGACCGCGACATCAGCATCGAGGCCGTCCTGCAAAAAGAACCGCCACCCGGCGCCCGCGACGTGCCGATCATCCTGCTGACCTACCGGGTACGGGAGCAAAGGATGAACGAAGCCATCGCCGCCATCGAGGCGCTGGACAGCATCCACGCGCCGGTGGTCCGCATCCGCATGGAACACCTCAATTCGGACTGAGCGCCCGGACCGA
>DAOTGT010000186.1:0-6078 GCA_035447285.1 Candidatus Competibacter sp. | reverse complement strand
CTTCCCTTACCGGGAGTCAGTATGGCTCACAAACACAAAATTCCTGATAGGCTCGCCCGCGACGAGCTACCAGCGCACGCATTGGAACACAGCCTGTAATCGCGTCTGTACAACTGGGCCATGACCTGCAAGTGGCCTATTTCGCCCTGGCCGGTGACGGGGATTGCAGCGACCGCCTGCCCCGGACCGACGGACGCGAGGTCCAGCGGTTGCCCGACCGTCATGACCGGCCTTATCCATCGATCTTGGGGATTTCACTTTAGGCGCGGGTGGTCTACGGCACCTGGGAAGACCAAGCGATCGAGGCGGCGCCGTTGGATGCCCGGCTGGTGTTGCCGAAAAATCAATTTGGCGCATACAGGGTCGCCCCCGTTTGCCAAGCCATTACTGCATCACGGCGAGCCGGAAAGACTGCGGCCATGGCTTCGGACTTTGCTGAGGCCGTCGCCTCGGTCCCTGATGGCGTCCGCATCTAGCGGAACAGGCTCATCCGCGCCATCACCCCGTCGCGCTTGACCCGCCAGTGCCACAACGCGGCGCCGACATGCAGGACGATGAGACCCAGAAGGACCCAGCCGACCCGGCCGTGGAGCGAGAACAGTCTCTCACTGAGCGCCTGGTCCTTGCCGATCAACCCCGGCAGGGTCCAGCCGAAGAACGACACGGGGTAGCCCCCCGCCGCCGTGGCGAGCCCACCCAGGATCGGCATGGCCAGGAGCGCCACGTAGAGGAGGCCATGCACCGTATGGCTGGCCACCCGCTCGAACCCACCGAGGGGTGGCCGATACGGTGGGACGCCCAAGACCAGCCGGACACCCAGGCGCGAGAGCATCAGAACCAGGATCAGGACACCCACGGTCTTGTGGGTGGTGTAAAGGGCATCGGTCACTGTCTTCCCAAAAAACTCTCGGGTTCCATCGAAACCCAGGAATCCCAAGATCATACCGATCCCCAGCGCCAGCAGCACCAGGACAGCGATCAGCCAGTGCAGCAGGCGTTGTGCCAAGGCGTAGCGATGAGTCTCGGTCATGGTGTCCTCCCGGGGGTGCTGTTGCAAAGAAAGAATGATCAAGTTCAAAAACCTGCGCAATGAAAAGTGATGCTCGATAGGGATGCCCGATGGTTGACGCCAGCTCGCCCCGGCGCGGATCAGGGGCGACAGTGGATGGGTTCCGAGTGGCCACGACCCGGACCCGCCGACGATGATCCCCCTCGGGATCTAGCTCCCGCCACTGAATCCGTGTTACCGAGCTCCTCCATGCCAGGATGAATCGCTCCAGCAAGGAATTGACATAACACGGAACATGTATATTTACAGCATTGATCCCGCCGCGCGGCTGATCCATTTACCCCCGATAATCAATTTTATCTTGGGTACAGGCAAAATCTTAGACTCCATTGTCTTCATGAACACCCTCCAGAACGCAAGCCAACTCGCCATCGAGTCCAACGGCTTCCAACCGCCGCTTCCGCACCGGCACCTCGGCACCCTCATTCAGCCCGGTCAGCGTTGGGTCCGGGATTTCACGCGAAAGGATTGATAATTCGTACCCCGGAGAGCTGACGTCCGTGTTGGAAATCTTCCGACAGCAGCTCGGTACATCCCCCCATCATGGCCGCCTGCATGATCATGGCGTCCCAATAAGAAAGCCCCTGGAAGCGATGGAGATCGATCGCGGCCAAGACGAGTTCCAGGCTCGGTTTGACCACTTCGAAACGCCCGAATTGCTCCGTTCGTCGACGCGCCAAGCCCGGTTCCAAACCGAGTTTGCGAACGGCGTTGACGTAGTATTCGCTGAGTACTTGAATCGAGAGCACCCCTGCCCGTCGCCGACGCAACTCGACCAACAGGTCGATCGCGATACGCTGCTTGCCGGCATCGAAGCGGTCATCGGCATACAGGAGGATATTGGTGTCGATGAAACTACGAGCCACGATACCGATCCAGCCGTTCGGCATAGAGGGCTTCTCGCGAGAAACGCACACCCTGGGAATCACCTTGACCGGATAACGCGCGCAGTTCCTCCACCTCGGTTTCCAATTGGGCTTGTCCCGCCAACTGTTCCAGATAATCACGCACGACCTGGTTCAGACTTTTGCCCATCGCTTGCGCTGTCTGACGGGCCCCCTCAGCCACTCGTTCGTCAACCGACAAGGTTAAGTTCATTGAGTGATCCTCAAAATGTCATTGGACACATGATATGTGCACACATATTACGTGTCAATATAGCATGCCAGCCGAGGTTTCGTGGTGTGTATTGCGGACGATCAAACCGCGTTGGAAGGTGAGACGGTATCAAGCGTCATGAGGTTGCAAGGGAAGAGAACCGGCCAGCCGCCGACCGCCAGGGGGTCCAATGATGCGTGCTGATCGTCGCGCCCCATGGGGTCACCCTCCGCCTGGCCGCTCGCTATCGCGCAAAAATGCTGGGCCACGACTGGCTCGCCACCACGGAAATGGACCTCAATCTCACCGAACACCCTGGTTATTGAGGAATTTCTGAATAAGTGGTAAATGGCTTTCTATCGTAGCCACCTTTTCATGAGGCCATGAGCGCAATCCAGCCCGCCACCGAATCCGCCCTCTCCAACCGTCCACTGACCGCCGCTGAATTTCAGGGCCTGGCCGAGGTGCCCCCGGAACTGGAATGGTTCGCCAACCTCACCAACGCCAAAACCCGTCGCGCCTATCAATTCGACGTGCGGGACTTCACCCGCTTCGTGGGCATCGTGCGCCCGGAAGAGTTCCGGATCGTCACCCGCGCCCACCTGATCGCCTGGCGTAAGGATATGGAAACGCGGAAACTCGCGCCTTCGACCATTCGTCGCAAACTGTCGGCGATTTCCTCGTTATTTGACTATCTATGCGAGCACAACGCGGTGCCGCATAATCCGGTCGATGGCGTCAAACGGCCTAAGGCCACTAACCATGAGGGCCTGACCCCGGCCTTGGGCGATGCCCAAGCGCGGGCCTTGCTGGACGCCCCGCCCGCGACCACCCTCAAGGGCCAACGAGATCGAGCCATCCTCGCCACCCTGCTTTATCACGGCTTGCGCCGGGAAGAACTCTGCCAGCTGCGGGTCCGCGACCTCCAGCAACGGGAAGGCGTCCTCCATTTTCGCATTGAGGGCAAGGGCGACAAGATCCGCTTCGTGCCGGTGGCGGCCAAAGCGGCGCGGTTGATCCAGGCGTATCTGGGAGCCGCCGGGCATGGTCAGGACTTGAGTGGTCCCCTGTTTCGCCCGGTGAAGAACAATTCCACCGGGACGCTAAATAAGCCGCTCAACCCCGCCTCGGTCTACCAGGAAATCGTGCGGCGCTATGGAAAGCAGGTGGGCATCAACGCCGGGGTGCACGGCTTCTGCGTGCACTCCCTGCGGGCGACGGCCGCCACCAATGCCTTGGCGCACAACGCCGATATCGCCAAGGTCCAGGAGTGGTTGGGGCACGCCAACGTCTCCACCACGCGGATGTACGACAAACGTCAGCATCGCCCGGAAGATAGTCCGACCTTTCGGGTGGATTACTGAGGCACCTGGGCATGGGCATGAATCCATGCCACCGCTTGCGCCAAGAGGACGAACGCCGCATCACCACCCGTCAAGCCCTCCGCTAGGCCACTTGCGGTCGCTTGATCCGACGTCGCCGGGCTGAACATGGGCTTTTTCAACCGCTTCCAACTAGGTTTTCCATTCCCCAATCCCCTCCACTTCAGTGTTGCGGATCTCCCAAACCCCCCATGTCTTGGCCCAAGGGGCGGGTAAAGGCGTAGTTGGCGGGTTGTCCGACGAGCGTCTGTGCGGCTTGTTCGGTGCTGCCATTGATCAACGTCAAGGGCAGTCCAACCACGAAGATGGCCGTACCGAGCACCGTGGCCACGACCCCGCCGGGTCTTGCCAACAGGAGATCAGCGGTCGTGGCGCCAGCGGTCACCTCCGGGTTTGAACGACTCGTTTGAGCACCCACCAGGGCGGGAGTCAGCATCAGAGCAGCCGCCAAGAAGAGGACGGCGCGGCGCGGAGCGATCGCGAAGGTCATCGGTGGGCACCTCTCAGTACGATTTCGGGGGTATCGGCGACTAGAACCCGCTCATGACCATTTTGTCTGATCATGATTGGTCAGGATATTGTCAACCTATCGAAAGGAGGTCGTAATTTCTCTGTGACGCGGTGAGATTTGGAGAGTCCATCGGCCTTCTGGGGGTATGTCACCTGCCGCCCGGTGTCTTGTGAGATGGTTTATCCGTTTGTGCAAAATCATCCAACGGCTACCCAACCCAATAGACTGATTGAAAGGTATCTTGATTCATTCCGCAACGGGAGTACCGAAATGTCCGAGGTTCGCACCGAAACCGACAGTCTGGGCGCAGTCGAGGTCCCCCGCGACAAGCTATGGGGCGCGCAAACTCAGCGCTCGCTGGAGCACTTCAATATTGGTGATGATCTGATCCCACGGGAGATGATGGGCGCTTATGCGGTGCTGAAGAAAGCCGCGGCCCATGTCAACCACGCCACCGGTCGGCTCGATGACCGTCGGCATGGGCTGATCGCGCGGACCTGCGACGAAATCCTGGCGGGGCAGCATCCGGATCAGTTTCCGCTCCATGTCTGGATGACCGGCAGCGGCACCCAGTTCAACATGAACGTGAACGAGGTGATCTCCAATCGCTGCTGCCAGCTTGCTGGCACGTCACTCGGCTCGAAGGACCCGGTGCATCCGAACGACCATGTGAATATGTCGCAGTCGTCCAACGACTCCTTCCCGGCCGCCATGTGTATCGCCGCCGGGGTGGCGACCACGGCCCAGCTCTTGCCCTCGGTGCGCGCGTTGCGCGACGCGCTGGACGTCAAGGCCAAGGCTTGGGACAAGATCGTCAAGATCGGCCGCACTCACATGCAGGATGCAACGCCGCTGACCCTGGGGCAGGAGTTCTCCGGGTACGTGGGGATGCTCGACGACGCCATCGAGCGCATCGAACAAGCGCTCACCGGGGTCTACCGCTTGGCGCTGGGCGGCACCGCCGTCGGCACCGGCCTCAACGCCGCGCCGAACTTCGATGTGGACGTGGCCAAGGAGATCGCCAAGCTCACTGGGCTGCCCTTCGTCACCGCCCCCAACAAGTTTACGGTGCAGGGCGCGCATGATGCGCTGGTGCAGTTGCACGGCACCTTCAAGACCCTGGCGGTGTCATTGTTCAAGATAGCCAACGACATCCGACTCCTGTCCTGCGGGCCGCGTTGCGGCCTCGCGGAGCTGAACATCCCGGCCAACGAACCCGGCTCGTCCATCATGCCTGGCAAGGTCAATCCGACGCAGTGCGAGGCTCTTGCCATGCTGGCGGCGCAGGTGATGGGCAACGATGTGGCGGTCACCATCGGTGGCGGAGCCGGTTATCTGGAGATGAACGTCTACAAGCCGCTGATGATCTTCAATATCGCCAAATCCGCGCGGCTTCTCACCGACGGCTGCCATAACTTCCGCGTCTTTCTGGTCGAGGGTACTCAGCCGAACGAGAAGCGGATCGGCGAGTTCGTCGAACGCTCGCTGATGCTGGTGACGGCGCTGAGCCCAGTGATCGGTTACGACCAGGCATCGAAGGTGGCGCATTATGCGTTGGATCACGACAAAACCCTCCGCGAGGCGGCGTTGGAACTCGGCTTGGTGGATGCCGAGGAATTCGATCGGATCGTGGACCCCACCAAGATGACACACCCCTCGTAACCGTCAGTGGGGTCAAGCGACACAATCACCATGACGAAAAGAGACCGAAGTGCCTCGAATTAACCGCTACACGCCGCTTGCCGAATTGACTGTCGTCGTTCTCGACACCGAGACGACCGGTCTCGACGTCTCGCGTGACCGGATTGTCCAGATCGGCGCGGTGCGCGTGGTACGGGGCCATGTCCAGCCGAACGAGACCTTCTTGACTCTAGTCAATTCAGGAATGCCGATCCCGCCCGCTGCAACGGCGGTCCACGGCATCGATGACGCGGCGGTCCAAGCGGCACCGTCTTTCGAAACAGTCAAACCGAACCTCGATGCCTTTCTCGGCGATGCCGTCATCGTCGGTCAGAGCG
>DAOTGT010000185.1:0-6100 GCA_035447285.1 Candidatus Competibacter sp. | reverse complement strand
GCGGCCTGCTTGAGCACCAGGAAATTGGCGATGTAGGAATAGCGGGCGGCGGCGTATTCCCGCTCGGCCAAGTAAACGTTACGTTCGGCGTTCAACACATCCACGATGGTGCGGGTGCCGACTTCGTAACCGGCCTGGGTGGCTTCCAGCGCGCTGCGGGTGGACACTCGGGTCTGGTCCAAGGCCTTGATCTGGCTGATGGAGGTTTCCTGGCCTCGGTAAGCGTTGCGAACGGTACGGACCGCATCGCGCTGCAGGTTCTCCAGATTCTGGCGGGAGGCTTCGTAGTTGTAAGCTGCCTGGCGAGAGCGGGAGGACACCGCGCCGCCACTGTACAAGGGAATGGTCAATTGCAGGTTGACTTGGCTGCTGATGGTGCGAGTGAACGCGGTGTCCACATCGGCACGGTTGGCGTTCAGGTCCAGGGACGGATAATGGCCGGCCTTCTGCAACCGGATATTTTCCCGGGCTTGCTCGACCCCGAAGCCGGCGCTGCGCAGCGTCAGGTTGTTGTCCAACGCCATGCGCACCCACTGCTCGGGATCGTTGGGATTGGGCAGCGCCAGCGGCATCCGCTCGCTGAGCAGATTGAGTTGCGCATAGTCCTGGCCGGTCAACTGCCGCAAGAGCTCGCGGGCGTTGGCCAGCTTGTTGATGGCGTCGATCTCCGAGGAAACGGCGCCGTCGAACCGGGCCTGGGCATCGTAGACGTCGGTGATGGTGGCCAATCCGACCTCGAACCGTCGGTTGGCCTGTTCGAGCTGGCGGGCGAAGGCGTTTTTTTCCGCCGTGGCGAAAGTCAGATTGTCGATCGCCGCCAGCACGCCGAAGTAGCCCTGTGCCACCCGCAGGATCAGATCGTTCTGCGCGTTGCTGAAGTCGGCATCGGCTTGCTTGATCGTCTCCTCCGCCAACCGCTGCTGTACTTGGCTGGCACGGTTATAAATGGGTTGCGTCAAACCGATCGCATAGCTGTGAGTGTCGCCGCCATCACTGCCGGTCGGCGTCCCCACAACCCCAAAGGTATTGCCACGTGAGGCCGTAACGCCCACGCTCGGCAACAACAGGGCCCGGGCTTGCGGTTTGGCTTCCTGGGAGGCTTGCCGGCTGGCGGCGGCGGCCTTGAGCGCGGGATCGCTCTCCATGGATTGACGGTACACTTGCAGCAGATCTTCCGCCCCTACCGGCTGGCCGAACAGCGCGGCGACCATTCCGGCCAACAGCAAACGGTGCGCTTTGGGCATGGTTGACGGACTCCCTTGGATAACAGGTATTTTAACGATCGCTAATATAGCAAACGGATCATCGCGGCGAAAACCCTGTGCCTGATCAGGAAAAACTGGGACACGAACTAGTAGGTGGGCACGGTGGGATCGACTTCGCGCGACCAAGCATCAATTCCGCCATCCAGATTGGCGACCCGCTCGAAGCCGGCGCGCTCAAGGAACAGAACCACTTGAGCGCTGCGGAATCCATGGTGGCAAATCACGACCGTCTCCCGCGCCGGATCGAGCTGACGCCAACCGCTCACGACGCGACCCATCGGCAGATTGAACGCACCATCAATCCAGGCAATCGCCACTTCCCAGGGCTCCCGGACATCCAGCAACAAGGGCAGATCTCGATCCGATGCCAACATCCGCTGGAGTTCGAGGGGCGTCAATTGCCGCATGGGGCTCAGAATTCGAAGGTTTTGCGGGGTCCGGCGTTGCGCAACGGCGGTAGTTCGGTGTCGAACAGACTTTCCTCGATCCACTCCTGCTCACCGGTTCGAGTGACCAGCAGTGCCTCCATCACCGGTGGCTGACCCACCACGATAAACAGTCGACCACCCAGACTCAGGCTTTGCCGCCAGCAGTCGGCGAGCATGGCCACCGAGCCGGTGACAGCGATGACGCCGTAACGGTGCTCACCCCAAGCGCGGCTGGCGTCGCCGACATGCAGCGCCACGTTACCGATGCCATGCGCCTTGAGTTTGGGCCGGGCGGCTTCGATGAACTCGGGGACGATGTCCACGCTGGTCACCCCAGCGGCCAGGCGCGCCAGACAGGCGGTCAGATAAGCGCTGCCGGTGCCGATTTCCAACACCTGATCGACCGGCCGCGGCGCCAACGCCTGCAGGATGCGGCCCTCGATGGGAGGCTTCAACATGACCTCGCCGTGGCCGAGAGGGATGGCGACATCGCTGAAAGCCAGATTACGGTAGCGTTCCGGCACGAAATCCTCGCGCGGCATGCTGGCGAGCGTGTCCAAGACTCGCTGATCCAGCACTTCCCAGGGCCGGATCTGCTGCTCGATCATGTTGAAGCGCGCCTGCTCGAAATTGAATGCGGTCATGTGCGGGGTCCTGTCAACGCCTGGCGGTTTTGGAATGTTGGTGGGGGCCACTCCCCCGGCCGGGATTCGGGGCACACCCATTCTAGCATAAGGCTTTTTCGCGCGGCGCGGGCTTACAGAAAGGTCGCCGTCACCGCGAACAGCCGTTCGACTTCGGGCACCCGCTTCTTGTCGACCAGAAACAGGATGACGTGATCATCCGCCTCGATCATGGTGTCGTGATGACAGATGATGACCTCGTCGCCACGGGCAACGGCGCCGATGGTGGTGCCCGGCGGCAATTTGATCTCGTCCAGACGCCGCCCCACGACCTTCGAGGTTTTGTAGTCACCGTGGGCCACCGCCTCGATCGCTTCGGCGGCGCCCCGACGCAGAGAATGGACCTTGACCACGTCGCCGCGGCGCACATGGGTCAACAGGCTACCGATCGTGGCCTGCTGCGGCGAGATGGCGACATCGATGATGCCGGAGGATTCCACCAGGTCCACGTAGGACACTCGGTTGATCAGCGCCATGACCTTGCGGGCGCCCATGCGCTTGGCCAACATCGCCGACAGAATATTGGCCTCGTCGTCGTTGGTTACGGCGCAGAACACGTCCATGTTTTCGATGTTTTCCTGCCGCAACAGATTTTCGTCGGCGGCGTCGCCCTGCAGCACGATGGCTCGGCTCAACTGCTCCGACAACCGCCGGCTGGTGGCGACGTTGCGCTCGATGACCTTGACCTTGAATCGCTCTTCCAGCGCCTGGGCCAGTCGTGCTCCGATATGGCCGCCGCCAGCGATGATCAGGCGCTTGACCATCTTGTCCAGCTTGCGCAATTCGCTGACGATGGCGCGGGTATTCTTGCGGGCGGCGATGAAAAAAACCTCGTCGTCAGCCGTAATGATGGTATTGCCTTCTGGAATGATCGGTCTGCCTTGGCGGAAGATGGCGGCCACCCGGGCATCGATACCCGGCATGTGCTCCGGCAGGGTGCGCAACGCCTGGCCCACCAGCGTGCTGCCCTCGTAGGCCTTGACGCCCATCAGCCGAACCTGGTCATCGGCGAAATCCAGCACCTGCAAGGAACCGGGATGCTCAATGATGTGGCGGATGTAGTCCGTCACTAGTTGCTCGGGACTGATCAGCACATCGATCGGCAGCGCCTGGTCGCTGAACAGGCGCTCCTGATAGGTGATATAGCCCCCCGCCCGGACCCGCGCGATCTTGGTCGGGGTGTTGAACAGGGTGTGCGCCACCTGACAGGCGATCATGTTGACTTCATCGTTGTCGGTCAACGCAATCAGCATGTCGGCGTCGGCGACACCCGCCTGCTCCAGTACGCCCGGATAGGCGGCGTGACCGCAGACGGTGCGAATATCCAGTCGATCCTGCAGCGCCTGCAAGCGTTCAGCGTTGGCGTCGACCACGGTGACGTCGTTGGCCTCACTCGCCAGAATGTGCGCGACCGAACCACCCACCTGCCCGGCGCCGAGCATCACGATCTTCATAAACCACCCTCACTCATCCAGCGCCTTCTTGGGATCGATGCCCAGGGCGCGCAGCTTGCGGTAGAGGTTGGTTCGCTCCATGCCAACCCGATCGGCTAACCGCGCCACGTTGCCCTCGCATTCGCGGAACTGCTGCATCAGATAGGTTCGCTCGAACTGTTCCCGCGCTTCGCGCAGCGGCAGGTTCAGGGGAATGCTGCCGACATCCTGGGATTTGGCGGTGGTGATGCCACGCACGGCGGCATCCACTTCCTCCAGGGTAATTTCTTCGTCGCCGCCCAGAATCAGCAGGCGCTGCACCAGGTTCTTCAGTTCGCGGATGTTGCCGGGCCAGTTGTAGTTGCGCAGCCGGTTCTGGGCCGCCAGGGTGAAATGGCGGTAGGTTAGCCCTTCCTGATCGACGAAATAGCCGATGTAGTAGTTCAGCAGTTCCGGCACGTCCTCGATGTGATCGCGCAACGGCGGCAACTTGATCGGCACCACGTTCAATTGATAATACAGATCCTCGCGGAACCGTCCGATCGCCACCTCCTGCTCCAGATCGCGGTGGGTGGCGGCCGCCACTCGCACGTTGACCCGCACCGGCTCCTTGCCACCAATGCGCAGGAAGGAGCCGTTTTCCAGGGCACTGGCCAGCTTGGCCTGGGCTTCGAGGTCCATGTCGGCCAGTTCGTCAAGAAACAGGGTACCGCCACTGGCCTGCTCCAAGCGGCCATAGTGAATCCGCTCGCCCTGCTCGGAACCGAACAGTTCCAGACTGGCGTTTTCGCGGGCGATCGAACCGACCCCGACATCCACGAACGGGCCGTTGCGGCGCGGGCTGTGCGCGTGCAGGAAACGAGCATAAACTTCCTTGCCGGTTCCGGGTTCACCGAACACCAGCACCGGCGCATCGTGCTGGGCGATCTTGAGCACCTGGGCGCGCAAGCGCTGCACCACCTCGCTACGGCCGACCGGCTCGGTCACGATTCGCTGCTGGCGACGCAGGTTCTGGTTTTCCCGCGCCAACCGATCCGCGTCCAGTGCCCGCTCCACGGTCAGCAGCAGCTTGGCCATCGACAGCGGCTTCTCGATGAAATCGTAGGCGCCCAGCCGGGTCGCCTCGACCGCAGTCTCGACCGTGCCGTGGCCGGACATCATGATCACCGGACAAGGCAGATGGTCGCCCTCGCTCCATTCCTTCAACAAGGTGATACCGTCGGTGTCTGGCATCCAGATATCGAGCAGGATCAGATCGGGCCGCTGGGCGCGGCGGGCCTCACGAGCTGCGGCGGCATTCTCCGCGATGGCAACGCTATAACCCTCATCTTCCAGGATTTCCTTCACCAGATCGCGAATGTCCGGCTCATCATCGACCACCAGAATATAAGATGCGCTCATCCGGCCTCCTTATCGGCATTTAACGGCACGGCGGGACCGGCGGGCGGGACCGGGGACCCAGCGCTGCCGTGCAGCGGCAACCGGACCACGACCCGGGCGCCGCCATCCGCCGGCGATTCCAACTGGATCCATCCCCCGTGTTCTTCAACGATTTTCTTGACGATGGCCAATCCTAGTCCGGTTCCCTTGGGTTTGGTAGTCACATAGGGCTCGAAGGCGCTATTCAGGATGTTGTCGGGAAAACCGGGGCCGTCGTCGCGTAAACTCAGTTGGGCGCAATCGGCGCCGGTCACATGCTCGCGGGCGGCGCCGATCCACAAGGTCGAACCGTGGCCGTCGCCGATGGCTTCGATCGAGTTCTTGACCAGGTTATGCAGTAACTGGCGCAGCCGCCCCTTGTCGGCGTTGATCGGCAGCGGCTCGTGGGCCAGATCCAGCTTGATCTCCACGCCGGCCGGATAATCGCGGTACAGATAGAGCACCTCGGCAATGAATTCGTTCAGTTCCACCGGCTCCAGGCGCAGGCGCGGCGGGCGCGCGTATTCGTTGAAAGCGTCCACCATCTCCTTCATCGCCTGCACCTGTTGGATGATGGTGTGGGTGCCGCGATCAAGCACCCGACCTTGCTCCGCATCGAACTGCTTGAGGTACTTGTGACGGATGCGCTCGGTGGCCAATTGGATCGGCGTCAGCGGATTCTTGATTTCGTGCGCCAGGCGGCGTGCCACCTCGGCCCAGGCGGCGTCGCGTTCGGCCTGCATCAGATGGGTGATGTCGTCGAAAACCACGACGTGACCGCCGCGCAGGCCGACCGTGTCCGGCAGCGAACTGCCGCGACACATCAGAATGCGCCGGCCAGAGCCACTGAACCAGCTAATCTCCTGCCGCCA
>DAOTGT010000184.1:0-6138 GCA_035447285.1 Candidatus Competibacter sp. | reverse complement strand
GCCATGAACAGCAACACCAGCAAGCCGTTGTAGCTGCTTTTGACATCCACCACCGGCACCAGCGTCAACCAGGGTTGGCTGCTCTGCGCCGTCAGTCGGGTGCCGCCATTGAGCATGCTCACCACCGGCGACAGGCCGTCCACCACCAGTCCGGGCAGAATGCCGGCCAGCAGGCAAAGCGCCGCCAGCACGAACAGCGCAACCAGTGAATAGCGATCGGTCTCCCGCGCCTCGGCGGCAGCCGGCGAACGCGGCCGGCCCAGGAAGGTGATGCCGAAGGCCTTGACGAAGCAGGTGGCGGCCAGCGCGGCGGATAGCGCCAGCAGCGCGCCGACCGCCGGCACCAGGAATTTGAGCGGCCATTGCGGCAGTTCCGGGCTAGCCAGGATGGCTTGAAAGGTCAACCATTCGGAAACAAAACCGTTCAGCGGTGGCAACGCCGAAATCGCCGCCGCGCCGATCAGAAACGCCAGCGCGGTCCATGGCATCGGGTGAATCAAGCCGCCCAGCCGCTCCATGTCGCGCTCTCCGGTGGCGGTCAGCACCGCGCCGGTACCGAGAAACAGTAGACTCTTGAACAACGAATGGTTGAGGATGTGAAACAGCGCGGCGGTCAGCGCCAGCGCGGCATTCGCGTACATATGATTGGTCTGAAACGCCAGCGCCAGTCCCAGACCGATGAAGATGATGCCGATGTTCTCCACCGTGTGATAGGCGAGCAGTCGCTTCAAATCATGCTGCATCAGTGCGTACAGCACACCCAGCACGGCGGTGATTCCGCCCAGCGCCAGCACCAAGCCGCCCCACCACCAAGCCGGCTCGCCCAACAAATCGAAGGCGATGCGGATGAACCCGTACACCGCCACCTTGGTCATCACTCCGCTCATCAACGCCGACACCTGGCTGGGTGCGGCCGGATGCGCCAGTGGCAACCAGACGTGTAGCGGCACCAAGCCAGCCTTGGAGCCGGCTCCCGCCAGCGCTAGCGCCAGCACCAACGCCGCCGCGCCCGGCGTGACCTGCGCGGCGCGGATGGCGGCGAAATCGTAACCGCCATTGGGACCGGCCAGCAGTCCGAAGGCCAGTAGCAACGCCAAGGTGCCGAAACAGGCCATGACCAGATACAGATAACCGGCGCGGGCGTTGGCCGGCTCCCGATGGTGAGCCATGACCAGCGCCCACGAACTCAGCGACATGAATTCCCAAACGAACAGGAAAGTGAAGGCGTCGTCGGCCAGCAGCACCAGGTTCATGCCGGCCAGAAAAGCCGGGTAGAACGGCAATACCCGTTCGGGCGCCTGCTCGTGCTGGCCGTAACCCAAAGCGAACAGGCTGGCCACCGCGCCGCCGAGATTGACCACGATCAGGAAAAAGGCCGACAGCGCATCCAGGCGGAAATGCGCGCCCAGCCAGGGCAAACCAATGGGCAAGGTCAATGTGATCGGCGTTCGGCCGCCCAGCAGATGCGCCAGCGCCATCCCCAACAAGATGATGCAGACGGCCAGACTGACCCCGTAGACCTGGCGGGTGCAACTCGCCCGGCGCGATACGGCGATCGCATGGAGACCGACGGCGAACAGGGCCATGGCCAAGCCCAATGACAGCGACAACGGCATGGTGACGAATTCCACTCCTTCCGACTCACGATCACTACGGACTGTCTGAGGGGTTCAGCCCTTCAGCCGAACTCCACGCCCGCCGCCTTCGCTGGCGGCGCCCTCTCCGATCAGTTCCACGCCGGCGGCGTCAAGCGCGGCGATGAGCTTGACCAGGGAATCCACATTGCCGCGAATCGTGCCTTCGCTGGTTTCCATCCGCTGGATGGTCGGCAGGGACAAACCGGCGGTTTCGGCAAGCGTTCGCTGATCGATACCCAACAGCGCGCGCGCCGCTTTCAACTGAGCCGCTGTGAGCATGATGAAAATTCAGGTTTCAAGACAGGCATGAATTATCAATAACAAGAAGTTTAAATGCAATGATAAAAATTGCATATTGATATATTAAACATCACATAGTGAAGCATACTCCACATGATTTCGGTGACCCAGTTTTCGGATTGTCCATCCATGTTGTGGGTTAGGCGCTGATCAACCGGCCGGCCAATTCCGCATAGCGTGGAAAAGCGCCATCCAAGCTGGCCAGGCGGGCATCGTATGCCAACGCCGTGGCAATGATGATGCGGTCAGCGGGATCGCGATGGTGTTCCGGCAATTGTGCGGAACGAAGGGCAATTTCCCAGGAAACCAGCAGACTTTCGATGCCTGCCGGCGACAGCGCGTCCCGCAACCACGCTTCAACTGGCAAGGGAAGCAAGATCCGACGCCGTTTCAGCAGGTAGGGAACCTCGAAACAGGAGATGGCGGAAACGGCGACACGCGGTTCGGATTGAATCGCGGCCAGAATGCCAGCGGGTAATCCGCGACCACTTTGGATGATCCATCGTAACCAGACATGCGTGTCCAGAATGATCATCGCAAGGCGTCCCAGTCGACCTCGGGAACGGCTGGGGTGATCAGATCTTCGAGAATCTCGCCTTGCCCGGCGATACTGGGCGGTGGCTGGCGGCGGGGCGATGCCGAGGTTTCTTCCAACACCAAGACGATCAATTCGACCTTGGCGCTCGGCGGTAGTTTAGGCAAATGACAGGGTTTGCCCTCTGGGTCGGTTTCGATCAGCAGGCGTTCGGCATACATGATTTCATTCCTCTTCCAGCCGCATGCTGGCCATGTCGCAGTACATCAGCGGTTTTTCATGAACCCGGAAAAATCGTTGAGTGCCGTTCTGGATGCCATGAAGTAGCGAACCTGTCGCGAGAACGTCCTACTTCACCGCCGCCACCGGGCCAGATCGCGGCGGCGGACCTTGCCGTTAGCGGTGCGCGGCAGGCTATCGACGAAAATGATCTCGCGCGGACATTTGTAACCCGCCAGATGGGCGTGGGCATGAGCCAGCAAGGGCGCGGCGTCCATCCCGTCCGGTTCGTCGGGATCGCGCGGCACCACGAAGGCGGCGATCACGCTGACGCCCTCGCGCACCGACAGTTCGGTGACCGCCACCTCCGCCACCGCCGGATGCCGGCTCAGGCAATGTTCCACCTCCAGCGGCGATACCCGATAGCCCATGGCGTTCATCACGTCATCGTTGCGACCGTGGTAGATCATGTAGCCATCGGCGTCGAAATGCACCAGATCACCGCCGAGAAACCACTCGCCCCGGTAGACCAACTCCTCTTCCTCGGGACGATTCCAGTAACCCAGCATCAACCCCGGATCGCTGCGATGCACCGCCAACAGCCCGGTTTCGCCCGGCGGCAGCGGCTCCTCACCGCCTTCGACCGGTAACGCCGCCACGCAACGACCCGGCTGGGCCTTGCCCGGACTGCCGGGTTTGATCGGCTCGCCCGGCGCCGAAGAGATGTAGGTCGAGCATTCGCTCATCCCCAACGCCTCGTACAGCGCCTTGCCGGTCGTCGTCCGCCACTGCTCCAGCAAGGCGGTGCTCAGCGCTTCGCCGGCGGTCAAACCGTGGCGCAGACTGGACAGATCGTACGCGCGCAGGTCGTTGTATTTCAGGATCTGCCGGTATAGACCCGGCACCGCCGCAAACAGGGTCGCCCGGTACTTCTCCATCAGTGTCGGCCAAACCGTGACATCGCGGGGGCCGTTGTAGAGCACCGCCGTCGCGCCGTTGGCCCAGGGATCGGTCAGCCCCACCCCCAGGGTATAAGTCCAGTTGAACGCGCCGGCGTGCAGGATCACGTCGTCCGGGCGGATGCCATACCAACCCTGGTACATCGGCCGCCGACCCCAAGCCGAGCGCTGGGCGTGCAACACGCCCTTGGGCTGACCGGTGGTGCCGGAGGTGTAGATCAGGAACGCCGGATCGGCGGCGGCGGTGTCGGCATAGTCCAGCGGCTTGTGGCCGACTCGCAGCGCGGCAACATCGGTCATGCCCAGCACTTGCACGCCTGGCGGCGGCTGGATGGTCAATTCATCCGCCATGGCCAGCAGTCGCGCACCGGAATCGGCCAGCAGGAAAGCGGCCTCCTCCTCGGTCAGTTGCGCCGAGGACGGCAACGGCACGCAACCGGCGGCGATGGCGCCGAAAAACAATAGGGCATAATCGCTGGTGTTACCCATGCGGATCATCAGCCGCGCGCCCGCCTCCAGGCCCAGACGGCGCAGTCCGGCCGCCGTGCGTCGCACCGCCTCATCCAGTTGCGCGTAAGTCCAGTGCTTGGCCGCTTCGACCGGCGCACCGGCATCGGAAACCACGATCAGCGCCACCTTGTCCGGCGTGGTCCGCGCCGCTGCCTGCAGACAGTAGCGCGCCATGTTGAACCGGGCCGGCGGCAACTCGCCGGTGTAGCCTCGTTTTGGATTCATGATCAGCCTTTCCAGAAATCCGAATGGAACAGCAATAACACGGGGAATACCTCCAGCCGACCCACCACCATGGCCATCGTCATCAAGACGGTGGCGGTATCGCTCAGCGGGCTGAAATTGGACGCGGTATCGCCCAGACCCACTCCCATGTTGTTCAAGCCCGCCGCCGCCGAACCGAACGCCGTCACCAGATCCAGGCCAGTCGCCACCAGGGCCAGCGACAGCGCGCAATAGCAGAAAATGTAGAGATAATAAAATCCCCACACCGCCTGCATCACCCGATCCTGGATGGGTCGGTTACCTAGTTTGACCGCGATCTGCGCGGTGGGACGGATCAGCAGCCGGATTTCGCGCACGCTCTGTTTGTACAGCAGCAGGAAGCGAACCGCCTTGATGCCGCCGCAGGTCGAGCCGACGCAACCGCCGAAAAAGCTGCCCAGCAACAACAGCAAGGGAACGAAAAACGGCCAGTCCGCCGAATAGCCGGCCGAGGTATGGCCGTTGCTGGTCACGATCGAAAGACTCTGGAAAAAACCGTGTACCAGCGAGTCCACCAATGGAAAGGTGCCGCTGAAATACAGGTAAGCGCAGGTCAGCGCGACGATCCCGCCGATCACCACCAGAAAGAATTGGAACTCCGCGTCCTGAAACACCAGCCAGAGGCTGCGCCGGCGCCACGCCATGAAGTACAGGGCAAAATTGACCGCCGCGATCAGCGTGAAAACACCCGAGACCAACTCGATCGGGGCGCTGTTGAAGTAGCCGATGCTGGCGTCGTGAGTGGAAAAACCGCCCAGCGCCAGGGTGGAGAAACTGTGGCAAACCGCGTCGAACGGGCTCATCCCGGCCAGCCAGAACGACAGCGCGCACGCGATGTTCAAGCCGAAGTAGATCACCCACAAGTTCTTGGCGGTCTCGGTGATGCGCGGGGTCAGCTTCTCGTCCTTCATCGGCCCCGGCGTCTCGGCCTTGTAGAGCTGCATTCCGCCGACGCCCAGCATCGGCAACAGCGCCACCGCCAGCACCACCACCCCCATGCCGCCCAACAGATTCAATTGCGCCCGGTAATACAGGATCGCCTTGGGCAGGGCGTCGAGGTCGGACAGGATGGTGGCGCCGGTGGTGGTCAGACCGGAGGCGGTCTCGAACACCGCGTCCACCACCCGCATGTGCGGATGTTCGGCCAGCACGAACGGTATCGCGCCCAGCAGCGACAACAGCACCCAAAACGCCACCACCACCACGAAGCCGTCACGGTTGCGCAGATCGACCTTGAACCGACATACCGGCAG
This sequence comes from Candidatus Competibacter sp., assembly GCA_035447285.1. Lineage (GTDB taxonomy): Bacteria > Pseudomonadota > Gammaproteobacteria > Competibacterales > Competibacteraceae > Competibacter. The sequence goes on along the minus strand of DAOTGT010000184.1, from coordinate 461 downwards.
CCAGCACAGCAAGCCCAGCCCCAGGGTGGCGGCCAGGGTTTCCGCAAACGGCATCACCACCGACATGCCGTCGTACCACCACGCCACCGCGATCGGCGGCAGCAGGGTGGCGCTGAACAGGACCATCAGCACCCCAACCATGTACAGCGTCGTCTTGATCGGCGCCCGTCGCTGACGGGCTTGCCACGGATTCCAGCCGGTTTCGGGTCGTGGCGGAGCAAAACTGGGGGATTCTTCCAAGGTCGACTTTGATTCCGCCTCCAGATGCTCCGCCTGCTCGCTCATGCTCACTTCCAGAAATCCGGCAGGAACAGCAACAACAGCGGGAAGACTTCCAGCCGCCCGACCACCATCGACGCCGACAGCAACCAGGTGGCGGCATCGTTCAGCGGGCCAAAACCGACCGCCGTCTCGCCCAATCCCACCCCCATGTTGTTCAGGCAACCCGCCACCGAGCCGAA
>DAOTGT010000183.1:0-6186 GCA_035447285.1 Candidatus Competibacter sp. | reverse complement strand
TATTTTATCAAAAATACTATAATAATATCAATGTGTTAGTTTTTGTACAGCTTCTGAAGCGGGCGATTCACGCGCTGGAAAGCCCTCGCCCGCGCGCGCTACCCGATGACCGTGCCGACCCACCTGTTCGGGGTACTGCAACGCTTGCCGCCAATCCGCGCATTGGATGCGATCCTGCGGCAGGTCAGCGGCGAGGGGTGGTGGTAGAGTAGACATTTGTAGTGTTTACGTTAGTATGCGTATCTATAGCGTGGAAAGATTTATAAGGGTAAGGTGATGTTGTGCAATCTGCCAATCTCAAGGCCACCCTCCTAATCGTGGACGATACCCCCGAAAATCTGACGATTCTTGGGGAACTGCTGCAATTGCACTACGACGTGTTGGTCGCGCCTTCGGGTGAGCGCGCCCTGCAAATCGCTGGCCGGCAACCGGTGCCGGATCTGATTCTGCTGGATGTGATGATGCCGGGCATGGACGGCTATGCGGTGCTGGCCCACCTGCAACAGCATCCGGCCACCCGCTCTATTCCAGTGATCTTCCTCACTGCCCTGAATGCCGCCCAGGATGAGGAGCGGGGCCTGCAACTGGGCGCCGCCGACTACATCACCAAGCCCATCCAACCCACCGTGGTGCTGGCCCGGGTGCGCACGCAACTGGAGGTCAAGCAGGCTCGGGACTGGCTCAGGGATCAGAACGCCTTCCTGGAAGCCGAGGTGGCGCGGCGCATGGCGGAAAACGACCTGATCCAGCAGGTCAGCATTCGCGCCCTGGCGCATCTGGCCGAGGCCCGCGACCCCGAGACCGGCAACCATATCCTGCGCACCCAGGGCTATGTGCGCCGGCTCGCCAACCGTCTGCGCCAGCACCCGCGCTTCGCCGCCATCCTGAACGAGCGCTACGTGGAGTTGCTCAGCCGCTCCGCCCCGTTGCACGACATCGGCAAGGTGGGCATCCCCGACGCTATCCTGCTGAAGCCAGGCCCGCTGACCCCAGCAGAGTGGGCGATCATGAAGACACACGCCAAGTGCGGTAGCGACGCCATTGAACGGGCGGAACAGGACGCCGATCGGCCGGTGGAATTTTTGGCTTTGGCCAAGGAAATCGCCCACTGGCACCATGAAAAATGGGACGGTACCGGCTATCCGGACGGTTTGGCCGGTGAGGCGATTCCCGTCGCTGCCCGCCTCATGGCCGTGGCCGATGTCTTCGACGCCATCATTTCCCCGCGCGTCTACAAACCGCCGATGCCCATGGAGCAGGCGCGCGACATCATCGCCGAGGAACGGAGCCGGCATTTCGACCCGGATGTGGTCGAGGCTTTTCTGGCCGATTTCGACGCGTTCAGCGCCATCGCCCATCATTATCGGGACTCCGTACCCGCACAATAGCCCGGTTTCCCCTTTCTTCATGGGGAGAGAGGTGGTGGGGGTGAGGGTTGTTTTTCTACCGCTTGAATCTTCAAGGTCGTACGGAAAGCCTCTGGCAAACCGAGTACGACCAGGTACATCCCATGCGCGAAGCCGAGCAGAAACCTCAATCACCGATTCAGTCCCAGCGCTTTTGGGCATTCCGCGTGCTCCTTAGCTACGCTGTTTTTGCCGCCCTATGGATCTTGCTTTCCGACAAAGCCATGGAGTGGTGGCTGGATGTCCCGAGCCAGATCACCTTGGTGGGCACTGTCAAGGGCTGGGGCTTCATCGTTGTCACCTCCCTGCTGCTTTATGGGCTGCTTCGGCGGCGGCGTTGGCCCGGCGGCGATGCGGCGGAGGGCGTGATGCCGCCGCACATCTTGCTACTCCCCCTGGTTCTACTCGTGACGTTGATTGTCGCCCTGACCGTCGCCACCATCGCCTACGTGGTGCGAGAGGAAAGGGAAACTCAGACGGCCCGCTTGCACGCCATCGCCGATCTGAAGGCCCAGCAGGTGGCGGACTGGTTCGACGAGCGCCTGAAAAATGCCAGCCTGATTAGTTTCAGCGAGTCCATAGCCGATTTTTATCGCCGCTGGCGGGAAGCGGGCGACACCACCAGTCGCGACTGCTTGTTCGACCGCCTGACCGACTTCTACAAACTGGGCCTCTTCGAGAGTATCGTGCTGCTGGACGAACAGACCCGGCCTCTGTGGCATGTCGGCCACGCTTCCGCCGAGCCGGACCTTATCACGCGTGATGATTTTGTGCGGGCCGCCCAGAGCAGCGATGTGCGTTGGGTCGGGCCCTATCGGGATGCCGAGGGGCACACCCATCTGGATTTCGTGGCGCCCCTGTCCGTGGTCGCGGGGCGGCAGCCGCGTCCCCTGGTTATCCTGCACGCCGGAGAGACCCTGTACTTGCCCCGGCGGCTCGGCGATTGGCCGGTGCCCAGCACCAGTGGCGAGGTGGTGCTGTTCCGACGCAACGGCGAACAGATCGAATTTCTGAATGCCTTGAAACATGCCCCCGATGCCGCTTTGCATCTGCATCGATCGATCAACGACGAGTACCTGCTCGCCGCGCAGTTGGCGCGCGGCAAAGTGGGGATCAGCCATTTCCTGCAGGGCAAGGATTATCGGGGAGCTGCGGTCTTCGGTGTGGGGCGCAACATCCCCGGCACCGACTGGTATTTGTTGACCAAGCTGGATCAGTCGGAGCTGTACGCCGAGACAGTCGGGGAGTCCCTCTGGGTTATTCTGGCCGGCGCTCTGGCCCTGTTCGTGTCGGTGGTTGGCCTGTATCTGGTACGTCAGCGTCAGCAACTGGTCTTCGTTCGGGCCACGCAGCAGGCCCAAGCCAGGCAACTGCGCCTGGAGCAGGAAATCGGTCACGAGCGCGAGCAGCGCCTGACGCTCGCCAGCCGTTACGCTACCCTGATCGAGAAGGCACTCGACATCGTTCTCCTGATCGACCTTGTTGGCCGTATCGTCGAAGCCAACGCGGCGGCCGTGGCGGCCTATGGCTGGAGCGTCGAGGAACTGCGCGGCATGAGCATCCGCGACCTGTGTCTTCCGGGGACCCTGGCTAAGCTGGAGCGGCATTGGCAGTCTGCGGTCGGTCAGGAGGGTATCCTGTTCGAAACCGCGCACCGCCGCCGCGACGGCAGCCTGTTCCCGGTCGAAATCAGCGCGCGCACCATTGAGATCGATGGTCAGCACTATCGTCAGGGTTTTATCCGCGACATCACCGAGCGTAAGCGAGCCGAAGAAACCTTGACCCTCCAGACTCGCCGCGCCGAAGCCCTGCTGGAGTTGCCCAGGGCTGGGGAGGTGCTGGACGAGACGGCGTTCATGCAGCGTGGCCAGGAACTGGCGGAAGACCTGACCGGCAGCCAGATTGCCTTCATCCACTTCGTCAACGACGACGAAACCATCACGCTGGTGACCTGGTCGCGGCGTACCCTGCAACAGTATTGCAAGGCGGTTTACGACTCGCACTATCCGGTCAGCCAAGCAGGCATCTGGGCGGATGCCTTACGCCAGCGCCAGCCGGTGGTGTTCAACGACTACGCCGCCTGCTCGCACAAGCGCGGCCTGCCGGAAGGCCATGCCGAACTGAACCGGTTGCTTTCCGTGCCGGTGATCGAGAACAGCCAGGTCGTCATGCTGGCGGGTGTGGGCAACAAGGCTATCGACTACACCGAGCTGGATGTGGAAACCGTCCAGCTCATTTGCAACGAAATCTGGCGTATCGTGCAGCGTCGCCGCAGCGAGACACAACTGCGCAAGCTGGCCCAGGCGGTGGAACAAAGTCCAGAATGCATCGTGATCACCAATCTGGAAGCCAGGATCGAATACGTAAACGAGGCGTTCACGTGCACCACCGGCTACAGCCGCGAAGAGGCGATCGGCCAGAACCCAAGTTTGCTGCAATCCGGCAAGACTCCTCGCGATCGCTATGCCGCCCTGTGGGATGCGCTGAGCCGAGGCCAGTCCTGGAAAGGCGAGTTCATCAACCGACGCAAGGATGGCGATGAATATATCGAATTCGCCATCATTACTCCCTTGTGCCAGCCGGACGGGCGCGTCTCCCATTATGTGGCGGTCAAGGAAGACGTTACCGAGAAGAAGCGGATCGGCGAGGAGTTGGACCGGCACCGTCATCATCTGGAGGAACTGGTGCGGGAACGGACCGCTGAACTGGAGCAGGCGCGCGCGCTCGCCGAGGCTGCCAACCAGGCCAAGAGCACCTTTCTGGCCAACATGAGTCACGAAATCCGCACGCCGATGAATGCCATTGTCGGGTTGACTCACCTGTTGCGGCGGACGGTCGTGACGCCGGAGCAGGCCACGCACCTGATTCAGATCAGTGGCGCCGCTCGGCATCTGCTGTCCATTCTCAACGACATCCTCGATCTGTCCAAGATCGAAGCCGGCAAGCTGGTTTTGGAACAGACCGATTTTGCCTTGGGCGCGGTACTGGATCATGTGCGCTCGCTGATCGCCGAATCGGCCCGAGCCAAGGGGCTGAGCGTTACCGTGGACGGCGACGCCGTGCCGCTATGGCTATATGGCGATCCGACCCGGCTGCGTCAGGCCCTGCTCAACTATGCCGGTAACGCGGTCAAGTTCACCGAGCACGGGTCCATTGCACTGCGCGCCCGGCTGCTGGACGACGATGGTACGACCCTCTGGGTGCGTTTCGAGGTACAGGACACCGGTGTCGGCATTGCTCCGCGGGACCGTGCCCGGCTATTCGAAGCTTTCGCCCAAGCCGACGCCACGACCACGCGCAAGTACGGTGGCACCGGCCTCGGCTTGGCGATCACCCAGCGGCTAGCGCAACTGATGGGTGGCGAGGTGGGGGTGGAGAGCGAGCCGAGTCAGGGCAGCACCTTTTGGTTTACCACGCGGCTGAGACGGGGCCAGCCAACCCCGCCGGCCGTTGCCGATGTGGTCGCGGGCGATGCCGGGGCGGAATTGCGCCGCCGTTGCGCCGGGGCACGGTTGCTGCTGGCGGAGGACAACGCCATCAACCGGGAAGTGGCGCTGGAGTTGCTGCACGGGGTGGGGTTGATGGTGGACATGGCGGTGGATGGCCGGGAAGCGGTGGCCAAGGCCAGCACTCAGTCCTACGACCTGATTCTGATGGACGTGCAGATGCCGGAACTGGATGGCCTGGCGGCCACCCAGGCGATTCGCGTCCAGTGCGATCCGGTTCACCCGCCGATTCTGGCGATGACCGCCAACGTGTTCGAGGAAGACCGCCACGCCTGTCTGGCCGCCGGGATGAACGACTTTGTCGCCAAGCCGGTGGACCCAGAGCGGCTGTTTGCCAAGCTGTTGCGTTGGCTGCCGGCGCGGACGGGAGGCGGGCCGGTCGCGCCCGATCCTTCTCCGTCATGGTCGGAATCCGATGCGGTGCTGCTGGCGTGTCTAAGCGCGATCCCCGGTCTGGAGACCGCCACTGGTCTGAAAGCGCTGAACGGTAATGGATCTCGTTATGCCGAGCTGTTGCGGCGCTACGCCGTCGATCATGCCGACGGCGCGGACCGGTTACGCCAGGCATTGGCCAACGGCGATATCCTGGGAGCCCGGCGGTTGGCGCATTCACTCAAAAGTGTGTCCGGCACTCTGGGTGTAGTGGGAATCCAGCAACTTGCCGCCGAGCTGGAAGCGGCGATCGCGGCCGGCGACGAACCGGCGCGGGTGGCGGCACGGATTGATGCGGTGGCGGCGGAAACCGCCCCGCTGACCGGGAAGATCCTCGCCGTCCTGGCGGAGGACGCGGAGCCCGACCGGGCGCTCGAAGTGGACCGGGATGTCTTGGAGCGGGTGCTCGCCGAACTGGGGCCACTGTTGGTGGCGTCCAATCTGCGTGCCAGCCAGGTTTTCGCAGCCCATCGGGCGCTGCTTAAGACTGCCTTCGGGCCGTTGTGGGTGGAACTGGAGCGGCGGATCGAGCACTTCGAATATCCCGAAGCGCTGGATATTCTGCGTGCTCTTCCCACCACCCCCCGGCGCGAATGAAGGCTGGCGAGGTCTAGGTGCCCGGTTGCGCCATGGCCTGCATGACCGAGCGCAAATCCAGCCAGCATTGTTTCAGTGGTTGGCGGTGCTCCAGATCGACCACATCGAGCATGTGCTTGAGCGGAGAGACCGTCACCTGGCCCTCGACAACCGGAGCCATAGTCAAAGCTGGTGGATAAACGGTTTAGGTACTGGGTTCAAGCCACTGAATTTACCCTTGCATCCGATGGTTTAGCGCATTTTAC
>DAOTGT010000182.1:0-6280 GCA_035447285.1 Candidatus Competibacter sp. | reverse complement strand
GCGGCGGCTGGCGCCGCATCGTGCAATTGCGCCGTCAGCCGCCGTTCGATGGCATTGACCGGCCGGGTAAACCGCGCCAGCAGATCGTACAGCACCGGGGTCAGGAACAGGGTCAGCGTGGTCGACAGCAATAATCCGCCGATCACCACCACGCCGATGGCGATCCGGCTTTCGGCGCCGGCTCCGGTGGCCAGCGCCAGCGGCACCGCGCCCAGCACTGTGGACAACACGGTCATCAGAATCGGCCGCAACCGCTGACTGGCGCCGGCCAGCACGGCGGCACGCGTGTCCAAACCCTGCGCCCGCATCTGGTTGGCGAATTCCACGATCAGAATACCGTTCTTGGCCATCAGGCCGATCAGCAGCACGCAACCAATCTGGCTATAGATATTGATCGACTGGCCGGTCAGCGATAAAGCCAGCAAGGCGCCGGTCACCCCGACCGGCACGGTCAGCAGGATGATGAACGGATGAATGAAACTCTCGAACTGGGCGGCCAGCACCAGAAACACGATCAGCAGCGCCAAGCCAAAAGTAAAATACAAGCCTCCCGACGTCTCCAGAAACGATTCGGCGGCACCGGTAAACGAGACTCGCGCCTCCACCGGCAAAGTTTCGGCGGCGATGCGGTTGAGATCGACGATGGCTCGGCCGAGATCGTACTCACCGACCAGCGAAGCATCGATGGTGACCGCCGGCAGGCGATCGAAGCGGCGCAAGATCAAGGCCGAGTCGTCCTCGCGCAGCTCGACCACCGCGCCGAGCGGCGCCAGCTCGCCGCTCTTGTCGGCGCGCACGAAGATCCCCGCCAAGTCACCCGGCTGGCGCCGGTCGATGGCTTGCGCTTGCAGCAACACACTGTACTCGCGACCCCGGTCGATGTAGGTGGTGATCTCGCGCGAAGCCAGCAGGGTCTGCAAGGTGGCGGCAATGCGCTCGACCGGGATGCCCAGTTCATCGGCCAGGGCGCGGTCGATCTCGACCCGCAGGGTGGGCTGACTGGCTTGATAATCGCTGTCGATGGAGGTCAGCCCCGGATTGTCGCGAGCGCGAGCCATGATCGCCTCGCTCCAAGCCACCACGGTCGGGTAATCCGGCCCACCGATCACCAATTGCACCGCTTGCGAGCTGGCGCCGCGCCCCAGGCTGGAACGACTGATCGGAATGGCTCGCAAGTCGGGAATCTCGCGCAGATCGCCGCGCAGCGCTTTGACGATGGCCTGCTGGCCGCGCGCGCGCTGGCTCCAATCGGTGAGACCGACCACCACGAACGCCCGATTGCTGTCGCCTCGGCCGACGATCGACACCAGCCGCCACGCCTCGCCGCGCGCGAACAACGGTTGCAAGATCCGCTCGATCTTGCGTACCCCGGCGTCGGTGAAGGCCAGCGTCGCGCCTTCGGGCGCCTTGACGGAGATAAAGAACACCCCGCGATCCTCGCTGGGCACCAATTCCTGGGGCAGATTGCGATACAGCAGCAGCGCGGCGCCACTCAGCAGCGCGGCGGCGGTCAGCACCACCAGCGGCATCGCCAGCGCGCCGCCCAGAGCGGCCCGATAGCCGCGTTCCAAGGCGGCGAAGGCGCGTTCCGCCCCCCGCATGAAGCGGTTGGGCGCCGCGCCGCGCCCCAGCAGTTGCGAGCACAGCATGGGGGTCAACGACAGCGCCACGAAGGTGGAAATCGCCACCGCCGCCGCCAGCACCAATCCGAATTCCTGGAACAGCTTGCCGATCTCGCCGCCCAACAGCGACAAAGGCACATAGACCGCCACCAGCACCGCGCTGGTGGCCAACACCGCGAAAGTCACCTGGCGGGTGCCGCGATAGGCCGCGACCAACGGCGGTTCGCCGTGATCCACCCGGCGCTGGGCGTTTTCCAGCACCACGATGGCATCGTCCACCACCAGCCCGATGGCCAGGATCAGGGCCAGCAGGGTCAACAGATTGATCGAGAACCCCAGCGCCGCCAGCAGCATGAAGGCACCGATGATCGAGACCGGGATGGTCAGGGCCGGAATCAGGGTGGCTCGTAGCGAATAGAGGAAGGCGAAGATGACCAGCACCACCACGCCCACCGCGATCAAGAGCGTCACCACGACCTCGTCGATGCTGGCCTGGATGAACAGGGCGTCGTCGGTGGCGACGATCATCCGCACCCCATCTGGCAGTTGCGGGCGGATGCGCTCCAGCTCGGCCCGCACCCCGGCCGACACCGCCAGGGTATTGGCCCTGGACTGGCGGATGATCCGCAAGGTAATGGAGTTTTCGCCATTGGTGCGTACCAGGGAACGGTCGTCCTCCACGCCCAGTTCCACCTTGGCCAGTTCGGACAAGCGGATCGGGTAACCGTCGCGCTGAGCGATGGCGAGATTGCGGAATTCCTCGATGGTTTTCAGCCGGCTATCGACCCGCACCGCCAGTTGCCGATTGCTGGATTCCAGTCGGCCGGAAGGCAGTTCCACGTTGGCTCGGCGCAAGGCGGTCTCGACGTCACCGACGGTCAGGCCGCGCGCCGCCAGCGCTTCGCTGTCCAGCCAGACCCGGATGGCGCGACGGCGAGCGCCGCTCACCGACACCTCCCCTACCCCGGACACCGTGGTTAGCCGATCCACCACCACCCGCTCAGCCAGATCGGTCAGATCCTCGCCGGACAGACGGTCGCTGGTCAGGGAAACCCGCATCACCGGCTGGCTGTCGCTATCGGCCTTGACCACTCGCGGCTCGTCGGCCTCCTCCGGCAAGCGATTGGCCAACGAACCGACCGCTTCGCGCACGTCGGCGGCGGCGCTGTCGATGTCACGACCGGCGGTGAAGGTGATCCGAGTCTGACCCACCCCTTCGCTGGAACCGGATTCGATGCGCTTGACTCCGTCGATCCGGGCCACCGCCCCTTCGATGAGTTCGGTGATTTCGGTATCGACGATGGCCGGCGCCGCGCCGGTGTAAGTGGTGGTGACGGTCACCACCGAGGCATCGACATCCGGCAGTTCGCGCACCGGCAAATCGCGCAAGGCCATGATCCCGCCGACCACGATCAGCAGGCTGACCACGATGGCGAACACCGGTCGCTGGATGAACAGGTCGGAGAGGAACATGGCGGCGAGCCTCAGCGCTTCGCCCGATGCCGCGCGGAGCGGGAACCGTTTGCTTTCCCGCCGACCATCAGTCTGTCTCGCCGGGAATCAGGGCGGCGGCGGTCTTCGCGCTGCCATCGACCGGTCGCACTGGCGAGCGCTCGCGTAGCGCCTGATGCCCCTTGGTCACCACCTCGGCGCCCGGCGTCAATCCGGCCAGCACCTCGATCGCGGCATCGCGCCGTTGTCCGATGGTGATCGCAGTCCGGGTGGCGACGCCATCCGCCACCACATAGACATAGCCGCGACCACTCTCGCTGACCACCGCCTCCTCGGGTACCAGCACCGCGTGATCACGCTCGGCGATGGTCAGTCGAACCGCCATGAACAAACCATCCGGCAGCAAAGCGTCCGGGTTGGGCAGTTCGGCCCGCACCCGAAAGGCGCGGGTGGCCGGGTCGATGCGAGTATCCACCTCACGCACCGCGCCGACGAAGGTTCGCCCCGGAAAGGCCGCGCTGACCGCGCTGACCGCTTGTTCGGACTTGACCACGCCGAAATAGCGCTCCGGCACCTTGAATTCCAGTTCGATGGTCTCCAGATCGTCGAGCGTGGTCAGCGTGGTATCGGTATCGACATACGCGCCGAGATTGACGTTGCGCAACCCCACCACGCCAGCGAAGGGAGCGCGAACGGTGCGTTTTTGCAGCCGACTGCGCGCGGCTTCCAGTCGGGCCTCGGCCATGCCGAGCTTGGCGCGCAGGTCGTCCAGATCGGCCGCCGACACCAGCCGTTGGGTGCGCAACGAGCCGGCGCGTTGCACTTGCAAGCGCAAGTTCGCCAGCTCGCTCTCGGCTTCGCGCACCGCCGCTCGCTCGCTGTCGCTATCCAGTTCGACCAGCGTCGCGCCGGCCTGGACCCGCTGTCCTGCCTGGAAGGCGATATGGGTGATCCGACCCGCCGTGCTGGGCACGATTTTGACGGAACTGGCGGCGCGGGCGGTGCCGACCGCCGTGACGGTTTCGGTGACCGTACCCAGGCGCGCGGGGACGGTTTCGACCACCGCCGCCTTGGATTGGCGCGTGCTTGGAGCCTCATCGCCACGTTCGCCCCCGACCGTCCAGTACCAGCCACCGCCGGCCGCCAGCACGATCAGCGGCACCACGACGCCGAGTTGAGAAAGTAGTCGCATTCTTGAATTCACCGGGTCCTGTGGCGTCACTGTCGAATCGCCGCGATCACCACGACGCGCCTTCCCGCACTATGACCACCGAATGGCGGATAACGTGCCTCATCATCGGCAAAGCGCCTCGCACGGCACTCCATCCCGGTCGCGATCCAGCCCCTTGATGCCGCAACGATCAAGATAAAATCGCGCTTCCTCGCAGGAGGTCATTTCCCCGCAAGTGCGTTTCACCCCGCACTGAAAGGAGGCCGACGGCGACGGCGATGGCTTCGAGACTTTTCCACCATGCCGCCAGTCCCACGGCGGGATCGGATTCGAATCGGCCCATAGACCGCGCCGGGCTTGCTTCGCCTCCGCCTCCAGCGCGTACAGACGCCGCGATCGCGAGTAGCGGCGGTAGACCCACGCCATCCCGCGTCGTACCTGTTCGGCGTCGAGATCCCGACCGTCCGCGACCACCACCCCAACCACACGGCCGTAGTCGTCCTCGGCCATCTTCCGCACCCGCACGGTGCGATTGAGCGCCAGCGCCGCCAGCGAGCGGGTAGACGCCGTACCGTAGGGCTGATCGTGCTCCGGCGCGTCGATCCCCGCCAGCCGCACCCGCACCCGCTGGTTATCGTCGGCTTGCACGGTCAGCGTATCACCGTCGCTAATACCCACCACTTGGCCATCGAACTCGGCGGCGTGGACCGCCAGCGACCCCAGCAGACCCGCAAAGAGCAGGCTATTTCGCCAGTTCCCAGCCAAGCGCTTATGGCTTGAACTGGGGCAGAAGCTGGATGGTGTCGTCCACCCACGCATCCACCGCGCCCAACAGAGGCGGCAACAACTTGCCTTGCCACTCCCCCTGGGTGCTGGCCAGCGCGGTTTGAATCTCAGTTTCGAAGTTGTCCCGCGCCAACAGTTCGATGCCTTCCTGAATCAGCCAGTCCACCGCCAGCCCCGCACCCGCGCCGATCACCACGCCCGCCGCCGCCCCCAGCGGTCCGCCCAGACTGCCGCTGGCGCCGCCGGCCGTGCCACCGGTCACCAACAACAGTGCCCGTTCGACAAACGGCAAACTGAGCCGAGCAGCGATGGCGGCGCCGACCTGACTGCCCAATACCTTGCCGGCCGCCGCACCCAGGGTGGTCAGCGTGATCCCCCGGAACGCACCCAAGGTGGAATTGGCGTCCGAGGCGATGCGAACCTTGTGCAACTGCGCTGGCCAATCCAACCGCAGTTCGGCCACTGCTTGCTTGCCAGGGTCAAGATGGGTGGTGTGGCGGGCGACGAAGATTTGAAAGTCCGCCTGCATGGTGGCCAGCACCATCAGATACGACTGCCGCGCCTGCTCCAGGGTATCGCGATAAAGCTGCTGCAAACGGGGATCGGTGATTTCCGGCTGCAGCACCAGCAACTCGTAGTGCTGTTGCAGCACGCGCTCCAGATCGGCGGCGACCCGCTCTTTCACGTCGCCATCGCCGAAGTGGCGAACGGTGGAGCTCAGCGCTTCCCAAAGTAGTTGATAGTTGGTGCCGTAACCGTAGTACCAGTCGGCGAACGCCGGCACACGCTGGCGCAGATCCTGGAAAATCGCGTCCATGCCGCTCTCGAAGCGCGCTTGCGCCTGTTGGCGCAGTTGCTGGCGGTTTTGCTCCAGACTGGCCGCGTGCTCGCGCACGAAGGTGGAATATTGCTCGGCGTCGGCCAACACCCGGACCAGTTCGCCGTTCTGATTCTGGTAGGCCAGGGCCACCTTGGCCGGCACCTGACGTTCGACCGGGGTAACCACTTCGGTTCGATCGGCATGGACCGACGCGGTATCGAGCGGCGGCGCCTGGCGCCACAGATGGGGGCCACCCCAGGCCAGCACCAGACCGAGCAGGAGGCCGAGCCAGAAGCGGGAGCGCCGCCAGACCGGTGGGGCTGCTTGCGTGGTGTTGATGATGATGGGCGGGAGAGTGCTTTCCCGGCGCTCGCCGCCCGCAACCGGCACGGCAGACAGTTCGTTCATGGTCACTCCTTCAAGCGACTC
>DAOTGT010000181.1:0-6354 GCA_035447285.1 Candidatus Competibacter sp. | reverse complement strand
ACCGCTCTTGCCGAAATCATTAAGTGTTATGGAAATTATACGGAATGACTATAGAAAACGGCATGGTGTTAATCGAGGTGGAAAGCCCCTTGAAGACGACCCGATGCCACCACCGTGGCCGGAAAATCGACCAGTTTCACGGATTCTATCGATCGATCCGCTTGCGGCACTTGCCGGTGTTTGGGCGTGATGTGGCGATTGAAATCCGGCCGAATGTCCCCGACTCAATGCCGATCGCCCCTCCGAGCGAGCGATACCCACCGCCGCGTTGCGGCCCTTGCTCCGCCGGGAATGGCGGTCGCTCAATCCTGACCAACAAGGAAAAATCGTCAAACTGTTCGAACAGACCCCAACCCTGGCCAGTGCCTATGTGCCGCACACCCTGCTGACAGCGATCGTTGACCCTACTCTGGATCGAGCCACTGCCCAGAGTCGGCTGCACCTTTGGGTCAAACAGGTCAAGGCGTCCGGTCTGCATTGTTTTGACAAATGGCGCCATACCTTGCATCACGGGCAGGACGGGATTCTCAATGATTTCGAGGACGGGCACAACAGTGGTTTCATCGAAGGACTCAATAATAAACTGAAGCGGCTCAAACGCCGCTGCTTTGGTCTGGATGACCCGACCGAACTGTTCCGTCGGCTGCGGCTGGATATCGAGGGTCCACGCCTTTGGGCATGAACTCCATACCCCTACATCTTGTGGCCTCCACGGGAAATCTCATAGAACTTCATAATCCGACCATTGCATTGAAGCTCATCCGGTAGCGGGCCAACGGCAAGATCGGGAGGATAGTCATGGATGACTGTCAACCGCCGCCGCCTTGCTCCGGCGCAAGCGCCACCACAATCCCCCGGCACTGAAGCACTGCCAGCCCCAGCCCAGCCATCGGAGCAGGGCGAACGCCAGCCATAGCGCCCAAGCCAGCATCAGGCCGCGATACAACAACAGAGGAACGGATATCACCGAGGCGGTCGGCAGCGGCCCGGCGATCCGGTCCTGATACCAATTCAATTGCCAGGCGCTGGACCCGTTTCCGGCCACCTGCATGGCGGGCGTGCCCAGCAAGCCCTGTTCGATGGCCCCGAGCAGCGCCACCAGCGCCGCCAGCGTCAACCCGACTAGCGCCAGTTGCAGCAGGTCGAAGCGGAAAGCGCCGATCTCCCGATCGGCCCATGCCTGACGCCGCCCCAGCAGCCACAGCCAGCCTGCCACCAGCAGGATCGCCGCGATATGGCTCTGGCTCAGGCCGATGCCGAGCAAAAACCAGTGATGGGCACGCAACGGTGTACCGCCCATCCGTCCCAACACGATGGCACCGATCAGGATCACCGCCAACACGCCCCAGAACAGCACGGCCGGTCCCATGACCGGCCCGTTGGCCCACAACAACCAGCGATTGCGCGGCAGATGTAGGATCAGGTCGCCGTTGACGCTGGGACTGCCCAGATCCACCTCGGGTGTGGTGTAGCGCGTGCCGAAATCTCGTTCCTCGCGCCAGTTCAACACCACTCGCTGCACCCCAGGCACCAACGGCAGCACCACCCGCCGGTCCTGCTGCCGCAACGGCTGGACGACATCGTTGATATAGGCCGTGGTGAGCGTCGCGCCCGGCGGTAGGGTCACCGCATGATCGCCGCCGCGACTGGTCCGAATGGACAAATCCAAGCTCGCTTCGCTCAAGCGTCGGCCGGGGTTCAGTCGCAATTGACTGCGGTCGATGGTCACGGTGCCACCGGGCGCTCCTTCCGGTCGATCGACAGTCAGGGTGACCTGTTCGCCCGGCCAAGGCCGCCATTCCGGCGCCCATTGTCCAGCGGCATCGATCCGCCGCACCAGCGGGATACCGGCGCTTTGTACATGCCAAAGCGGATTGGCGTGCAGTTGCCAGACTTCCACCAGATCCTCGTGGTCCGTTGCCTGAAGGATCAGTTCGTTGACGCGGCTCAGGGTCGCGGTCCAACGGATTTCGGTTTGCTCCGGCGGCAGGTTGAGCAACACCCGGTTGTCCCGCACTCGGATGTCGGGCGTGGTGACGTGCTCGCCGGGCAGCAGGGGAATCTCCAGTACCGCCGCCTGGTCGGCCTGGCTCAAGCGCCGCACCCGGGTCAACACCTGCCAATCCACATCCAGCACGAGATCGCGCTCGACCTGGACGAACGGCGGCATCACGCCGGCTTGCAGCGGCGCGGCGGCATCCTGGCGCGGACGGGTCAGTTGCAACTGAGGATCGACGCGACCCTCGACCTGGCCTTCCACTTTCCAGCCATTGGCATCGAGTTCCAACCGGCCCGGCGGCAGCGGCAACGGCAGTTGCAGGGTGGCAACCTCCGGCAACACGGCGGCGGCCACGGTCGCGGTATGCAAACCCGGCGGCAGTCGTAGCCACAGCAATTGGTTTGGACCCCGAAACAAGGTGGCCGGCTGTCCGTCCAGATCGATGGCGCGCACGATCAGCCCCTCGCGCGGCAGCGGCAGCGGCACGGTGGTATCGGTTTGAGCGTGCAACGACAGGCGCAGTTGCAGCGTGTCGTTCCTGACGGTCAGCGCCAGTGCCGCCAGATCGCCGCAGCGCTGACAGTCCGGTGGCTGGATCAGGCGCTCGCGCAACTGTTTGAGTATTTCCGGCGGGGGATATTCCTGCGCCTGGACCGGTGGCGCGGCGACCGTAAAGGCCATCGCCAGCAGCACCGATGCCGCCGCGACGGCGCCCGTGCCCAGTGGTAAAGATGCGCGCTGTTCCTCTTCGTCACGGGAAGGCGGCGCGGTCGGAGGGAGGGTCCGTCGGCCCGCGATCGAAACCCGAGCCCCCATGGCCAGCAGCAGGGCCAGACCCAACAGCAGCAGGGCCCGCGTGCCCCAGGGCGGCAGCAGCCACAACCGCAGTGGTTCGTCCGTGGCCACCGGTCCGCCCCAGTGCAGAGTGGCCCGCTGCCAGCGCCAGTCGGGCACACCGGGACCGGTCTGCACCTTGATGTCCGCCGCGTATTGCTGCTGGAGCCGTTGCGATAGATTGTTCTGGATCTGCTGTTGCGGGCTTTTTGGCAACGACTGGAGCCGCTTGTAAGCCGGCGCTTTTTCCAGCGCGGCGACCGGCGGCGCGCTGGCTGGTGGAATGGACAGGACCAGGGCCGCGCCGGGCGCGAACGGTTCCAGTTGCGGGTACAAGGCGCCACGTACCTGCTGGACGGCAAACAGCGCGCCGATCGTCAGCAGCGCCAACAGCGCCAGCCCGCGATAGACCTTAATCAAGGTCCGCAAGCGTCCCGGCGGCAACACGCGCAGCAAGGCAACCACCGCCAGCACGTTCAGCCAGACATACAGCGGCGCATTGGGCTCGTGATAACTGAAGGTCATGCCGGCCAGCGCCACCAATCCCCATGGCCAGCCCCACAACTTGGCGAAACCGAGCGCGATCACCAGGATGATGAACAGATCGAGCAGGTTCCACGAATACAGCCAGGCATTGCCGGCGCTGTCCGGTCCATCCGCCGCCAGCAGTCGCCAGCCCGGCGGCAGGTTGAGCGTGGCGTCGATCCGTTGCGGGGCGATGCGCCAGCCGACCGCCGGCAGTTTTTCGATGTCGGCCGGTTCCAGCCGACTATCGGCGACCAGTTGCAGATCGTTCAGTTGCCGTATCTCCACGCCGGCCGCGTCCGAACCCGGCAGTCGGGTAATGAACTGATCGTCGCCACCGATTTCCACCCGGCCAAGCTGCAATGCGGGAGCGGCGTCCAAGCGCGTGCGGTCGAGGTTGCCGCTCAGCCGATCCCGCACGGTGTAGCCACCGCCGGCAAAGTCGAGCCAGAGCGTGCGCTCCAGGTTCAGCCGCGCCGGAGCCGGTTCGGTTTCGCCACGCTGGCGGACCTGGAATTGCAGTGCCTCGCCGGGTTGCAGCAGATAGGCCGGCCATTGCCGCCAGCTTTCGGGTAGATTGGTCTGCGCCGGATCAAGCGCCGCCGCACCTTCCACCTGGACTTGTCGCAGGGCGTTTTGCGCCTGGAAGCTCCAGATCTCCTGTTGAGGCCAGTGTGCCGGGACGGCGGGCAGCGCCAGCGCGTCCAACGGTCCACGATGACGAGCGTTCAGCGTCAGGGTCCAATGTCCCGGCCGCAGTTGCACCCGCAGCCGGCCATCGGTTTCCAGCCGAGCGGGCAGCGGGCTGTCCAGGGCGAGCGGCAGAAAATCCGGCGGCAGCACGGGGCCGAGTAATTCCTCCCGCGTTTGGCCCGAAACCCGCAGATCCAGCCGGGTCGCGACCGTGAAGGGAATCCCGTCGGTCAACAACCGGAATACTTGCAGATCGAGCGTATCCTGCTGCGCCGGCGCATCCGGTTGCTGGCGTAGCCGCAGCACACCCTCATCCTCCAACCGAAACGCCGCCACCGGCTGGCCGTTGACGCGCAGATCAAGCAGCGCGTTGCCGGGGGGAACATGAATCGAGTCGGGCAATGCGCTCCAATAGAATCGCCCGGTCAACTCGTGCTCGCCGGACGACGCCTTCAGTGCTGGATGATTGTTCCGTTCCAGCACCGGTACCAGTATGCCGTCCAGGCGCACATCCTGCGGCCAGAAACTCCGGTTGCCGGGCAGGGTCAACCAGCCTTCGGTATCGTTGTACGCCTTTTGACGAAACTCGCCGCCCCGGCTGTCGAGGTCGAGGCTCAGCGCCGACAACCAGATGCACTGGTAACGATCCGTCTGGTTGTAATACACCGGACAGCGTCGATTTGGCGACCCCGACAGCACCCAATCCATCCAGGGCTGCAAGGAGGCCGGAATCTGGGTCAGCACCTCCGGGGGAATGGACGCCGTCCGGGCGGCGGTGGCGTACAACCCGAACAGCAGGACAAGCAGGGGAAGCCAGACTGGTCGAGCGGGCAACGAGCCAGTGCGCATGGTGGTTTTCCTCGCGGTGGCGCCACCGCGTCGGAGGGGTCGGGTGGTCGACACTTCTGCCTAGTATAGCCAGAGCGGTCGAACCAGCGGAAAGCGGGCTCTCTACTTTTGCCGAACCGGCTTCGTGTTCGTCGTCGTCTGTTCGCGTAACGGCGCCAGCGCTGCCAGCAACCACCATGTCGATGGGAAAGCGCTTGGTAATTTACGCACGTCACTAGATAGTGTAGTCACGAGATCTTGAGCCAGAGAACGAGACATCGGATGTGGACGGCGGCGAGGAAGGACGCGGAGTTTTTGGCGTATTGAAAGTGAGTAATGATTTCAGCAGGTCTTTTTTATCGACATGCGCGGTTTCGATGAAGTGGAGAATGGATTTTTTGAAGTCTGGAAACGTGAGATAATAGCGGGCATGCAAGCAGCATTTTTTCACCAGCTTCCAGAAACGTTCGATCAAGTTGAACTGCGGCGAATAGGCCGGCAAAAACAGCAACTTGATGTTCAAGTGAGCGGTGGTCTGTTGCACCAGCCCGCAACGCGGGTACCGGGCATTGTCCAGCACCACCGTGATCGGCACGGTCAAGCCCAGCGCCGCCAATTGGTGCGGCATCCGGCAAACGTGCTGGCTGTTGATGTAGGCGTCAGTGGTGACGGTGAGCAATTGATGAGTCACCGCGTTCAAAGCCCCCAGCACGCTGAGTCGGTGGCGGCCGGCGGGGGTCGGTTGCCAGCAGCGGACCACGCACCAGACCCCACTCAAGAACAAACCATGGACGAAGTGGGCGGCGTCCAAAAAAATACCGCCCGCTGGCCGGCTTGGGCTTCCCGCAGACGCGGGGCCAGCGCCGCCGCCTCGAAGGTGGCCTGTTCCGCCCGGCGCGCGTCAGTCGGCGCCGGTCCGGGGATCGCCCCGGTCTTGCGCCGTCGCAGCCCGAACTGTTTGAGCACCTTGCCCACCTGGGCCGGACTGCGCTCGATTCCCGTCAGCTCGGCGATGCGGGTGCTGGCCTCGGCCAAGGTGGCCGGAGGGCACCGCGCGAACGCCGCCATGATCACCGCCTCATGGGGTGCCAAGGCGCTGCGGGTCTGGTGGAATCGGCACGCCGTCAGCGCTGCCCAGCCCCCGTCCTGAAACAACCGCAGGTAGCCAATCAGGGTCGGCTTGGTGATGCCAACGCTCGCGCAAATCGCCTGATGCGACTAGCCCATGCTCTTAAGATAGAGCGCTTCCAACCGTTGCCGCACCCGAGGGTGCGGATGATGAAGCCGCTCATGACGCAGCCGTTCCCGCGTCTGCTCGGTGAATACCAGGCGAATCATAACCACCTCTCCATGTCGCTCAACCTACCGTCAACCAGAATGATATCAATCATAAAAAAGCTCACCACCTATCAATTTCCAAATAGACTTCCGCATCGCATCAACGGGGTGGAAAAAATCCCATGGGAACAGTCAAG
>DAOTGT010000180.1:5037-6364 GCA_035447285.1 Candidatus Competibacter sp. | reverse complement strand
TCGTTACGCGCAATCCATGACGGCTTCCGCGCCCACGACGATCACCCCGCCCGCCGCCGAACCACCGGTGTTGACCCTGCCGCTGCTCGGCGCACTGGATCCCTCGGCGCTTTCCCTGCCGGCATTGACCGTGGTGCTGGCCGGATTGGATGCGTTTAATCCCTGTGCGTTCTTCGTGTTGCTGTTTCTGCTCAGCCTGCTGGTGCATGCCCGCGACTGGAGGCGGATGCTGCTGATCGGCGGGGTATTCGTGTTCTTCTCGGGCGCGATCTATTTCGTGTTCATGACCGCTTGGCTCAACGTCTTTTTGTGGCTGGGCGAATTGCGGTTTATCACCGTGCTGGCCGGGTTGTTGGCGGTGTCGATGGGTGGAGTGAACGTCAAGGATTTTTTCGCTTTTCGGCAAGGGCCGTCGCTGAGCATTGCCGATGAAGCCAAGCCGAAGCTGTTCAAGCGCATGCGAGCACTGGTGGGTGGGGAGAAATTGCTGTCATTGTTGATGGGCACGATCACGCTGGCCATCGTCGCCAACAGTTATGAACTGCTGTGTACCGCCGGCTTTCCGATGGTCTATACCCGCGCACTGACCCTGAACCAGTTGTCCACTGGGGCATATTACGGCTACCTGGTACTCTACAACCTGATTTACGTACTACCGTTGCTGGCGATCGTGCTGGTATTCACCTGGACCCTGGGTTCGCGCAAGTTACGGGAAGGGGAAGCGCGGGTCTTGAAGCTGCTGTCGGGCATCATGATGATGGGGTTGGGATTGCTGTTACTGGTTTATCCCGAAGGATTGAGCGACGCATTGACTTCGTTGCTGGTGATCGCCGCCGCGCTGGTGCTGACCGGGGTGGCGGCGGTGGTGAAGAAAGGTTGATGGCGCGTTTCCACCGTGTGCGCTTGTGTATCGGCCAACAGGCATTTAACCGTGCTTCCAGTGGGTCGGAACTCGTGCACGGTCCGTATGACCGGATCCGTCGTGACCGTATTTCGCGCATCCAAGGGTTGCGCGATCAGGTGCAATCGGTATAATGCGACCATCGCCAAGGTCGTGCCAATATTAGAATTAATGGCGATTTCCCCATTATGGGGCCTTTTGTTGTCAGGGTTGCGGTGATTGGTGGAATCCAAAGAAAACGTTAAAAAATGACCGGGCAAAGTGCTTGACCAAAAATCATCAAAGGAGGATTGCGCGATGGTTCGGGAAGTTCGATGAACCTACCTAACATCGCCGATTCTAGGATTCCAGTTTAGAGCAAGCACTCTAAGATCCTCATGGCGACACGATGACCGATCCCCCGTTGGATCGGTTTTCTTCATTTTG
>DAOTGT010000180.1:0-4937 GCA_035447285.1 Candidatus Competibacter sp. | reverse complement strand
TTTTCCAGGCTCATCATCAGCCGAAGGAAGTCAATCGAGTCCAATTCGAGCTGGTCGTGAAAGCTGATGTCAGGGTTGATTGCCTGGGTATCGGCGTTCGGAATGACATCGGCAAGGATGCGAAGGATCGCTTCGCGAATTTGTTCTTTGTTCATGGCGCTCATGGATTTTTCCTCTCGCGCGGGGTAAGGCGCGCTCAAACCCTGTAGGTCATTGTATGACGATATGCTGCAGTGCAGCATGAGTGTCTCATCGATCATTTGAAAAAGCAAGCCAGTTTCGGTGGCCGGCGCTCAACTACCCTTAGTCGAATCCCGCAATAATCTTACCAGTAATGATTAGAATAAACCTACTAAACTGATCTCAGAATTCGTTCCCATCGTTGTTTTCCAGCGTCGAGAGATCGCCTGGTGGTAACCCCAGTTCCTGGGCGCGCAGCAGCCGGCGCATGATCTTGCCGCTACGGGTTTTGGGCAGATCGCTCATGAATTCCAGTTCGCGCGGCGCCACCGCCGGTCCCAGCCGGTTACGCGCAAAACCGAGCAGTTCCCGGCGCAGCGCGTCGTCCGGCGCATGGCCGGGCTTGAGCGTCACGAAAACCTTGACGATTTGGCCGGCGTAATCGTCCGGCTTACCGATCATGCCGGCCTCGGCCACCGCTGGGTGCTCCAGCAGCACATTTTCCACCTCGAACGGCCCAATCAGGTGCCCGGAAGTCTTGATCACGTCGCCGGAACGACCCAGGAACCAGAAGTAGCCGTCGGTGTCCCGAGTGGCCAAATCGCCGCTGAGGTACCAGTCGGCGGCGAAGCATTGCCGGTAGCGCGTTTCGTCTTCCAGGTAACCGCGGAACATGGAAGGCCAACCTGTCCGCAGGGCCAGTTCACCCTCTTCGCCGGGTTCCAGTAGATCCACGCCTCCGTCCAGTCGTCGCCGGACGATGGCGGCCTCGACGCCCGGCAGCGATTGGCCCATGGAGCCGGGCCGGATGTCCCGGCTGCGGGTGTTGGCGATCATGATCGCCCCGGTTTCGGTCTGCCACCAAGTGTCGTGGAATGGCTGGCCCAAGGTTTCCAGACCCCAGATCACGCCTTCCGGGTTCAGCGGCTCGCCGACGCTGGCCATGAACCGCAACGCGCTCAGATCGTGTCCATGCGCGGCGTCGGCGCCGACCTTCATCAGCATGCGGATCGCGGTCGGGGCGGTATACCAGACGTTGACCCGTTCCCTTGCGAGAATGGCGTACCAGCGGCGAGCATCGAATTCAGCCTCGTCGACCACCAGAGTCACGCCGTTGGTCAGCGGGGCGATGATGCCGTAGGACACTCCGGTGACCCAGCCAGGGTCTGCGGTGCACCAAAAGACGTCACCGGGCCGTAGGTCCAATACCCAGCGGCCGGTCAGGCGATGGGCGGCCACGGCGTCGTGGACGTGCACCGCCCCCTTGGGCGCACCGGTGGTGCCGCTGGTGAAATGCAGCAGTGCCCAGTCTTCCGGTAGAGTGGTGGGCGGTGCGCGTCGATCCGATTCGGCCTCCATGAGAGTGTGAAAGGAACGAACGTTGGAGTCATCGTTGCCATCGGCCAGCAATACGTGTTCTAGATCAGACAGTTGTTCGCGTTGTGGTAGAATCTTGCGCTGGTAAAGCAGTGAGGTGGTCACCAGTAGCCGTGCTCGGCTCTTGACCAGACGCACCCGCACCGGCTCCGGGCCAAAGGCGGAAAACAACGGGCAGAACACCGCGCCGGCTTTTAGGGTTCCCAGCGCGGTCACATACAGTTCGGGGATGCGGCCGGCCAGTGTGCACACCCGATCGCCCTTGCCGATGCCGAGCCGTTCCAGCAGGTTGGCGAAGCGATTGCTCAAGTGGGCCAGATCGGCGTAGGTGTATTCTCGGCGCTCGCCGTTTTTGCCTAGCCAGCGCAGCGCCACGGTTTTTCCCAGGCCAGCTTCGACCTGGCGGTCCACTGCCTCGTAGGCGATATTCAAACCGCCACCGGGCAATCCAGCCAATTCGGCGCGGGCGTTCTCCCAGGAAAAGCCGGCTCGCATCACTGTCTCATCGATCAAGTTCGGCGCCGGTTCGTCAGCTGCCGGCTTCTTGCATATCGTTGTCCAAGTCATGCCGAGTGCCTCCAGGGGTTATAAGCTTCGGGTCGCTTCGATTGTAGGAAAAATCCACGGTGCTGGTATGGCCATCGGGTCCGCGATAAGGTTCATGCTGGCGGGAATCGCGTTACCATATTTGCATTCCCCTTCGACCCATCGGTCCCGCCGTCAGCGGTGACGACCATCGCAAGAGATCCATTCATGACCATTCGCAATCTTGAATACCTGTTCAAGCCCCGCTCCATCGCCATCGTCGGTCGAGGCAAGCGGGTGGGTGGTTTCGATGCCACCGTGGAGTTCAATCTGATCGAGGGTGGGTTCAAGGGGCCAGTGATGCCGGTCAATCCAGACCAGCAGGCTGTTTCCGGCGTGCTGGCCTACAAGGATGTGGGTAGCTTGCCGCTGGTGCCCGATCTGGCTATTTTGACTACGCCGGTCGAAGAAGCCCCGGAGCTGATCGGCCAGTTGGGCGCGCGCGGAACCAAGGCGGTGCTGCTGCTCAGCCGGGAAGTGTTGCAGGATCATCGCGGCGCCAAGGCGGCGCTGCTCGGTCCGGAAATCTCCCGCAGGTATACGGATGAAGGCGAAAGTCTGAAGCAGAGGATACTGGCCGCCGCCAAGCCGTATCTGCTCCGCGTGATGGGTCCGGATCATCTAGGGTATGCGGTCCCATCGGCCGACCTCAATGCCAGCTTGAGCGCCAGCCGACCGTTGTTGGGTCACATCGCCTTGCTCTGCCAATCCGCCGCGGTGATGCGCAGCCTACTCGATTGGGCGACCAGCCACGAGATTGGTTTCTCGCATGTGATCTCGGTGGGCATGCGTTGGGATGTGGATTTCGGCGATTTGCTGGATTACCTGCTGCGGGATTCGCACACCCGCGCCATCCTGATGTACATGGAAAATACCCGCAATCGCCGCAAGTTCGTTTCGGCCGCGCGCGCCGCCGCTCGGGTCAAGCCGGTGATTGTGCTCAAGCCGCGCGATTTTCGAGCCGGGTCGGTCGAGGATGCCGTGTACGACGCCGTGTTCCAGCGGGCCGGCATTTTGCGGGTGGACAATATCGAGCAGTTGTTTGCCGCCGCCGAAACCCTCGCCACCGCCAAACCGGTGTTCAGCAACCGGCTTATGATCCTCAGTAACAGCTATAGTCTGGCTTTGCTGACCAGCGATGCCTTGCATCGCCATGGCGGCCAGTTGACTCGGATCAGCGAAGAGACCCGTGCGCAGGTGGCGCTTGCCTGCCGCCCGGATTATCCGATCGAAAACCCGGTCGATCTGGGTGATATGGCCGGTGCCGAAGAGTATGGCAAGGCACTGGATTTATTGTTGAAGGAACCGGGTACCGACGGGATATTGGTGCTGCATGCGCCTTCCTCGATGGATCGCTCGATGGAAAGCGCGAGAACATTGATCGAGCGGGCCGGTGGCCGGCGATTGATCATGACCTGCTGGATCGGCGAGTCGTCGGTGCAATCGGCGCGCGAGCTGTTCAAGTCCGCGCACATTCCCACCTATCAGGCGCCCGGCGAAGCGGTGGAGGCTTTCATGCGCTTGGCCCAGCACCGGCGGAATCAGGAACTGTTGATGGAGACTCCCCCCTCGATCCCGGAGGAGTTCACGCCCGATACCGAAACCGCCCGTCGCATCATCCAGATTGCCCTGATCGCCGGTCGGCGCCGCTTGAACGCTTACGAAACCAGCCAGATTTTGAGCGCTTATGAAATCCCGGTGGCACCATTGCATTTTGCTTCCACGCCGGAAGCGGCCAGTGAAATGGCCCTGGAGCTGAAGGTTCCCGTCGCGCTCAAGATCCTCTCGCCCGACATCGCCAGTAAATCCGAAGTAGGTGGCGTGGCCTTTGGCCTGAGCAATCCGCTGCAGGTATTGGTCGCCGCCAGCGACATGTTGGCGCGGGTGCGCGAATTGGCACCCGAGGCGGTGATCGATGGGTTTGCGGTACAAGCGATGCAATCCCGGCACGGCGCCTATGAATTGATGGTCGGCGTGCGCACCGGCCGCCGCTTCGGGCCGGTCATCTTCTTCGGTCACGGCGGCACCGAGGCCGAAGTGATTGATGATATGGCCTATGCCTTACCGCCGTTGAACATGCAACTGGCACGCGATCTGATGTCACGGACCCGCTTGTACCGCCAGCTTCGCGGTAACCGCGGCCGGCCGGTCGACCTGGATGAAATCGCCCTGACCCTGATCAAGGTTTCCCAGATGGTGGTCGATCTGGCCGAGGTGGTGGAGATGGACATCAACCCACTCTGGATCAATAACAACGGCTTGTTGGCGCTGGATGCCAACATATTGATCGAGCCGGTCGATCCAACGACCGTCAGCCAGCGACTGGCGATCTTGCCCTACCCGAAAGAACTGGAAAAACTTTTCGTGCTGCCCGATGGCCGCCGATTCCTGATGCGGCCGATCTTGCCCGAAGACGAACCGCAGATTATCGATCTGGTGCGGCGCATGCCGGCCGAGGACGTTCGGATGCGCTTCTTCCAGCCCATTCGCGAACTGTCGCACGATATGGCTGCCCGCCTGACCCAGCTCGATTACAACCGGGAGATGGCGATCGCCATGACATCGCCCGATGGTGTACCGGGCAAGACCAAGATCTGGGGGGTGGTGCGCTGCAACGCCGACCCGAACATGGAGAAGGCCGAATATTCGATTCTGGTGGATCGGGCCATGACTGGAATCGGGCTGGGGCCGATGCTGATGCGCTACATCATCGAGTACGCCAGGAAGCTCGGTATCAAGGAGTTGTATGGGGAGGTGTTGCGGGAGAACGAGGCGATGCTCCGGCTCAATCGGGC
>DAOTGT010000179.1:0-6376 GCA_035447285.1 Candidatus Competibacter sp. | reverse complement strand
GCTTGTGGCGGTCCGGACTAGAGGGTTCGGGCCGTTCTTGTTATTGAACCGACCGGTATGCGTGAGGAGCGTTATGTCCGACATCAAGAAAGTCGTGCTGGCCTATTCGGGTGGGCTGGATACTTCGGTGATCCTGAAGTGGTTGCAGGATGTCTACCAGTGCGAGATCGTGACCTTTACCGCTGATTTGGGGCAGGGCGAGGAGCTGGAACCGGCGCGACAAAAGGCGCTGATGGCTGGTATCAAGCCGGAACATATCTTCATCGATGACCTGCGCGAAGAATTCGTGCGCGACTTCGTGTTTCCCATGTTTCGGGCCAACGCGATTTACGAGGGTGAATACCTGCTGGGTACCTCGATCGCCCGACCGCTGATCGCCAAGCGGCAGATCGAGATCGCCGTGCAAACCGGCGCCGAAGCCATCTCCCATGGCGCCACCGGCAAGGGCAACGATCAAGTGCGCTTCGAGCTGGGCGCCTATGCTCTGAAACCCGACATCAAGATCATTGCCCCGTGGCGGGAGTGGGATCTGTTGTCGCGCGAAAAAATGCTGGCCTACGCGGAGCAGCATGGCATCCCGGTCGAGATGAAGCGCGGCACGAAATCGCCCTATTCGATGGACGCCAACCTGCTGCATATCTCCTACGAAGGTGGCGTGCTGGAAGATCCGTGGAATGAGCCGGACGAAGCGATGTGGCGCTGGTCGGTGTCGCCGGAGCAGGCACCGGATCAGCCGCGCCACATCGAACTGGACTACCGTAACGGCGACATCGTGGCTATCGATGGTGAAGCGCTGACCCCCGCCGCAGTGTTGACTAAACTCAATCAACTGGGTGGCGAGCACGGCATCGGTCGGCTGGATATGGTCGAAAATCGCTATGTCGGCATGAAATCGCGCGGTTGCTACGAAACCCCCGGCGGCACCATCATGCTCAAGGCGCATCGGGCCATGGAATCGCTGACCTTGGATCGGGAAGTCGCGCATATCAAAGATGAACTGATGCCCCGCTACGCCAGTCTGGTTTATAACGGCTATTGGTGGAGTCCCGAGCGCAAGTTGTTGCAGACCATGATCGATGCGTCGCAAGCCCATGTGAACGGCACGGTGCGGGTCAAGCTGTACAAGGGCAACGTGATCGTGGCCGGTCGCAAGTCGGACGATAGCCTGTTCGACATGAACATCGCTACTTTCGAGGACGATGCCGGCGCCTACGACCAGAAGGACGCGGGTGGATTCATCAAGCTCAATGCCCTGCGGATGCGGATCGCGGCGCTAAAGGGGCGGCGGTAATTTGGGAAACCGGCACGGCGAGCATGGTCGTGCCGGTTGCGATTTGCGACCCGATTTGGAGGTGAAGAAGCATGCGTATTCTCCATACTATGTTGAGAACCGGCGACCTGGAGCGCTCGATCAAGTTTTACACCGAAATCCTGGGAATGAAGCTGCTACGCCAACGAGATTATCCCGATGGTGAGTTTACCTTGGCATTCCTGGGGTATGGCGATGAATCCGATCATACCGTGATTGAGCTGACCTACAATTGGGGCGTGGATCGCTATGAGATGGGCACCGCCTATGGGCATATTGCCATTGAAGTCGATGATGTGTACCAGGCTACGGCGGAAGTCAAGAAACGTGGTGGCAAGATTCTTCGTGACGCAGGTCCCATGAACGCGGGGACCACGATTATCTCCTTTATCGAAGACCCCGACGGTTATCCGATTGAGTTGATTGGAAAGAAATAGCGTGAAAATCCTAATTTGACTGATTATGAGGGGCGTGTTCATTGGAAGTTACCGAACTTAAACGTCAGGATAGACCTCAATATGGCGTGGGAGATGCCTCCTATCAAGCGGCTGGTGGCGAATCGGGAATAAGAAAGCTGGTCGATGATTTTTATGACGCAATGGAGCGACTTCCCGAAGCTAAGAAAATAAGAGACATGCATCCAAAGGATTTGGAGATTACTCGGGATAAGCTGACTCGATTCTTATGCGGTTGGCTGGGTGGTCCAAAACTTTATATGGAAAAGTATGGTTCCATCAGAATACCGCAGGCGCACAGTCGCTTTGAGATTGGATCGAAAGAGCGTGATGCGTGGCTGTTATGTATGGATACGGCGCTAAAAAATCAACCGTATACGGCGGAGTTCAAGAACTATTTGATGGAGCAGCTCTATGTGCCGGCGGAGCGGAGTCGCAACAGGGATTGAGGAATGGGGTGGTGTTGGACGCCACGTTTCCGATTCAGCAGCTATTGATCTATCGTGTCTGTCCCTTGAAATTATAGCCTTGCCAACAACGACCCGTATTGATCCGATTCTGCATAAAACCCCATAGGGATGACCGGTGTTAGCCGTTCACCTATCACTCTCTGCTCAAAGGAGCTACCTTGGCTAAGCCTAATTATCAGTACGAAAAACGTCAAAAAGATCTGAGCAAGAAGAAGAAACAAGAAGAAAAACAGGAAGAGAAACGCCAGCGGAAGTTGGATAAAAGCAATGCTTCACCAGATGAGACGCCGGACCAGCAATCTTAGTTGGAATGAAGCAAAGCTGACCTGAGATGATAATCTCATAGTCTTATTGATCCTGGAGGCCGTGTCTGAAGATACAGGAATCGATCGCATATGGATTGATTCCTAATTGAGAATAAAGGAGATTTTATGGCCATACTCGGAAAAGAATTTAATAAGATTCAGATTAACACCAGTGGCGCGGCCATTTTTATGGAACATGGTGGGTCGGGTAGTCCTTTGCTGTTTTTACATGGTTACCCGCAGACGCATGCCATGTGGCGCCAGGTTGCACCGCAATTAGCGGATGAGTTTCGCGTCATTTGTCCGGATTTGCGCGGATATGGCGATAGCTCCAAGCCGAAAAGCACTTCAGATCATGGCACCTATTCCAAGCGGGCGATGGCTCGGGACATGGTGGAAGTGATGGAGTACTTCGGATACCGGGAATTTGTCGTGGCCGGCCATGATCGGGGCGCTAGGGTGGCTCACCGCATGGCGCTCGATTATCCTGATCGAGTCAAGAAGGCATGTATCATGGATATTGTTCCCACCTATCACATGTTCAAGCACACCGACCAGAATTTTGCCACGGGTTACTATCACTGGTTTTTTCTGATCCAGCCGAATGGGCTGCCCGAACGGATGATTGGAGCCCAGCCGGCCTACTATCTCACTGAGAAATTGAAGCGTTGGAGCGCGCCGGACGCCAAATTCGCACCAGAAGTCGTGTCCGAGTACGTTCGCTGTTTCAGCAATCCGGAAACCATTCGGGCATCCTGCGAAGATTATCGAGCGGCGGCGAGCATTGACTTGCGGCATGATGAAGAAGATCTGGACAAGAAGGTTCGCTGTCCGCTGCTCGTGTTATGGGGCACCAAAGGGTTCGTTCACCGGACCTACGATGTGCTGGAGATTTGGCGGCGGTACGCCGACCAGGTGGAAGGCAAGGCTTTGGACTGTGGGCATTTTCTGCCGGAAGAAAAACCGGAGGATGTGGTGTCGGCACTCCGCGAGTTTTTTGGAAGTTAAGAGGAGGCACGGCGCGCTTGTCGCGATACTTCCCGAACCATCGTGTCGAACGCAGCAAAAAAAGCCGGCATAAGCCGGCTTTTTTTGCTGCTAAAGTCTCATCCGACCATCCATGGACCATCCAGACTTCAGGCTGCTTCGACCGTCCATACTTCGGGGGCCTTTTCGGCACGCTTGCCGAATTCCTGACGCTGGCTTTCGAGTTCCGGCGGCAGTTGGGCGCCGAATTTGGCGAAGAAGGTCTTGATCTCCTCGATCTCGCTGAGGGCTTCCGCACGGCTGATGCTGGTGATGGTTTCGAATTGCTCCTTGGAGAAATCCAGACCTTCCAAGTCCAGATCTTCGTAACGCGGCATCAATCCGAACGAGCTTTCCACGGCGCCGACCTGGCCGTTGACGCGCTCCACGATCCACTTGAGGACCCGCATGTTCTGACCGTAACCCGGCCAAACGAACTTGCCATCTGGACCCTTGCGGAACCAGTTGGTGCGGAAGATCATGGGCAACTTGAGCCCCGGTTTCTTGCCCATGTTGATCCAATGGCCCCAATAACTCGCCATGTTGTAGCCGCAGAACGGCAGCATGGCAAAGGGGTCGCGCCGGATGCCGGTCACGCCGATAGCCGCCGCCGTGGCTTCCGAACCCATGGTGGCCGCCATGAACACGCCATGGTTCCAATCGAAGGCTTGATAGACCAGCGGGAAGGTCTTGGACAGGCGACCGCCGAAGATGAAGGCCGAGATCGGCACGCCGGCGGGATCTTCCCAGGCCGGGTCGATGGTCGGGCATTGCCCAGCAGGTGCGGTAAAGCGCGAGTTGGGATGCGCACCCACCCGACCGCAATCCGGCGTCCAATCGTTACCCTGCCAGTCGATACCGTGCGCCGGGGCTGCCACGCCCATACCTTCCCACCACACGTCGCCATCGTCAGTGAGCACGACATTGGTGAAAATGGAGTTTTCCTTGCAGGATTCCATTGCCATCGGGTTGGAATCGTAGGAGGTGCCGGGTGCAACGCCGAAGAATCCCGCTTCGGGATTGATGGCGCGCAGCGTGCCATCGGCGGTGGGCTTGATCCAAGCGATATCGTCGCCGACGGTCAGCGCCTTCCAGTTGCCGAAGCCCTTGGGCGGGACGATCATGGCGAGGTTGGTCTTGCCGCAGGCGCTGGGGAAAGCCGCCGCGACATAGGTCTTGTCACCCTTGGGCGATTCGAGACCGAGGATCAGCATGTGCTCGGCCAGCCAGCCTTCGTCGCGGGCCATGGATGAGGCAATCCGCAACGCCAAGCACTTCTTGCCCAGCAGGGCGTTGCCGCCATAGCCTGAGCCGTAGGACCAGATTTCACGGGTCTCGGGGAAGTGCACGATGGCCTTGCGGCCGATGTCCGGTTCGCATGGCCAGGGGACATCCTGCTGACCAGGAGCCAGCGGCGCGCCGACCGAGTGGACGCATGGCACAAAGAAGCCATCGCTGCCCAGCGTGTCGAGCACTTTCTGGCCCATGCGCGTCATGATCTTCATGTTGGTGACGACGTAAGCCGAATCGGTGATCTCGATGCCGATCTGAGCAATCGGGCTGCCAATGGGACCCATGCTGAACGGGATCACATACAAGGTGCGACCCTTCATGCAGCCGTTCATCAGTCCTTTCAACTGCGCCCGCATTTCATCCGGCGGTGCCCAGTTGTTGGTCGGGCCGGCATCCTCTTTGTTCAGGCTGCAAATGAAGGTACGATCTTCGACCCGCGCCACATCGGACGGATGGGAGCGAGCGAGAAAGGAGTTGGGCCGTTTTTCCGGGTTCAGTCTGGTGAAGGTCCCGGAAGCAACCATTTCGTCGCATAGACGCTGATATTCTTCCTCCGAGCCGTCGCACCAGACGATGCGATCAGGCTGAGTCAGGGCGGCTATTTCATCTACCCAGTTCAACAGCTTGGTGTTGCTGGTGCGGTTTGCGCCGTCGTGAGTGAGTGCCATCGATAAAATCCCCTCTGTGTTGGGTGTCTGAGGCTGGAGAGTCGGCGGATGGGGTTGAACCACCCCTGTCCGGGTAGAGATAGTGGTGAGCGAGGACTCGGCAGAGTCGGGTTTCACCATGCAAACGTAAGGTTATCATCAAGCTGTTGAGGATGCCACCAGTCCTGCTGGACACGCCACCCCGGTGCCGCCCAGCCCGCAGTAGCCGCCAGGATTTTTGGCTAGATATTGCTGGTGATAGTCCTCGGCATAATAAAAGTCGGGCGCGGCGCGAAGCTCCGTGGTGATCGAGCCGTAACCGGAATCGTGTAGCAAGCGCTGGTAAGCAGCTTGACTGGTTTCGGCGGCGGCCTGCTGATCCGGGTCATAACAGTAGATTGCCGAACGGTATTGGGTGCCGGTGTCGTTGCCTTGGCGCATGCTCTGGGTGGGGTTATGCGACTCCCAGAATGCCTTCAGCAGCTCGACATAGCCGATGACTTGCGGGTCGAACACGATCCGCACCACCTCGGCGTGACCGGTTAGCCCGCTGCAAACTTCTTCATACGTGGGATTTTGGGTATGGCCGCCAGCGTAGCCGACCATGGTCGAATATACGCCGGGCAACTTCCAGAACAGCCGTTCCGCGCCCCAGAAACAACCCATGCCGAACAGCGCCAGTTCCATGCCTTCGGGGAAGGGAGGAGTCAGGCGGTTGCCATTGACGTAATGGCGTTCTGGAACGGGGAGTGCTTGAGCACGGCCGGGTAGGGCGTCTTCCGGTCGGGGCAGGGTGAGCTTGTGTCGGGCGTGGAAACCGAACATGGCGCAAATCTCCGTTGGAGGATATGCCAGCGTTGACCATGATTCG
>DAOTGT010000178.1:0-6385 GCA_035447285.1 Candidatus Competibacter sp. | reverse complement strand
CGGGTCACCGCCGAGACGGCGTCGTTGGTATGCAGGGTGGACAGCACCAGATGTCCGGTCAGCGCCGCCTGCACCGCCATCTCCGCAGTGGCTAGGTCGCGGATTTCGCCGACCATGATGATGTCGGGGTCTTGCCGCAACAGAGTGCGGATACCTTGTTCGAAGGTCAGATCGATGGCCGGCTGCACCTGCATCTGATTGAGTGTTGGCACGATCATTTCGATCGGGTCCTCGACCGTGCAGACATTGACCTCCGGAACCGCCAACTGCTTGAGCGTGGTGTACAGGGTGGTGGTCTTGCCGGAGCCGGTCGGACCGGTCACCAGCACGATGCCATGCGGCCGGGCGATCATCTTGCGCCATACCGCTTCCTCGGTCGGGGCAAAGCCAAGCTGGCTGAAGCCCTTGGTTACGGTGTCCGGATCGAAAATTCGCAGCACGCATTTTTCGCCGAAGGCGGTGGGCATGGTGGACAACCGCAGTTCGACTTCCCGACCGGCCGGGGTGCGGGTCTTGATGCGGCCATCCTGCGGGCGGCGTTTTTCGGCCACATCCATCCGTCCCAGGATCTTGATGCGGCTGGTGACCGCGCTCATCACCACCGGTGGCAACTGGTAGATCGCGTTCAGCACGCCGTCGATGCGAAAGCGGATATGGCCCTGCTCGCGACGCGGTTCCAGATGAATGTCGCTGGCGCGCTGGGCGAAGGCGTATTGCAACAGCCAGTCCACGATTTGCACGATCGGTCGTTCATCGGCGCTCATCTCGCCGCGCCGGCCCAGTTCCAGCAACTGCTCGAAATTGAGGATGCCGGAAGTTGGTTCCAGTGATCCTTGCAGCGCGCCCCGCACCGAGCGCGACACACCGTAGAACTCCATCTGATAGCGGTTGATATCCAGCGGGCTGGCGATGACCCGCTCGATCTCCTTGCGCAGGGTTTGCCGCAGGATGTCCTGCCACTCGGTCAGATACGGTTCGGTGGTGGCGAACACGACTCGGGTCGCGTCCACCGCGACCGGTAGGATCTGGTAGCGAGCGGCGTACTCGTAGGACACGAATGGCAGCAGGCGCTCGACGGCGGCGATGTCCAGTTTGAGGGGATCGATGCGCAGATACGGGAGTCCGACCTTGCCGGCCAGCCACTCGGTCAGCAGCTCCAGGCTCAACACCCGATGCGGGGGGCGGATCTGGTGCAACTGCTTGTTGGCGATCACCACCAGTGGATGCAGTTCGCCGCCTTCCGGTCGGATGCCCAGTCCGGCTCGATCAGCGTCCGCCTTGGCCACCAAGCCATCGGCCACCAGTTCGCTGAGCACTTCCTTGAGGCCCAGCCGATGCGGTGGGACGCGCGGCCGGGATGACGGACTGGACTGGGGATCGGCGTTCGAGGTGGGACGGGAAACCGGCGTGGTGAAATCCAGGGGACTCATGATAGTGTTTCCAATTTGGCGTAGGCCACCACCAACCATTTGGCGCCGCCCGATGCCGGAAAATCGATCCGTGCCCGAGCGTGGTAGCCGGCACCTTCGACTTCCAGCACCACGCCGTCGCCGAAACGGGCGTGACGCACCCGTTGCCGGGGTCGCAGACCGGTGGGAGTGGTATCGATCCGAGGTATTGGCGGCGGGATCTGCTTTTCCGGCCGCTTGGCGCGGGCGCGCACGTCGCGGGTCAGTTCCTCGGGAATTTCATCGACGAAGCGCGAGGGCGATGGATAGTTTTCGCGGCCGTACCAGACGCGTCGCTCGGCGTGGGACACGTACAATTGGCGGCGGGCGCGGGTGATCCCGACATAGGCCAGTCGCCGTTCCTCCTCCAACTGGCGCGTTTCGGCGATCGAGCGGCTGTGCGGGAACAGACCTTCTTCCATCCCCACCAGGAACACCAGCGGGAATTCCAGGCCCTTGGCCATGTGCAGCGTCATCAACTGCACGCAGTCCTCGCCGACCGCGCCCTGTCCCTGACCGGATTCCAGGGCGGTATGGGCGAGAAAGGCATTCAGCCAGTCCGGCTCGGTTGGGTCGGCGCCGACCACGACCGGGTCGGTGTTGGCGGTGAAATCGGCGCTGGCCTTGATCAGTTCTTCCAGGTTCTCGGCCCGCATTTCGCCCTTGTTGGCCTTGTCCTGCTCGTACATCTCCAACAAACCGCTGTGGGTGACGATATGTTTCATTCGGCCAGGTAGCGGCTGGTCGCGGCTGTCGCGATCCAGCGCCTCGACCAAGTACAGGAAACCACGCACGGCGTTGGCGGCCCGTCCGCTCAGCCCGCCCGCCGTCAGCAAGTCCGCCGCGGTTCGCCACAGCGAATCGCCCTGGGCGCGCGCGGTTTCGCGCAGCAGATCCAGGGTTCGCCCGCCGATGCCGCGCGCCGGGACATTGACCACCCGTTCGAAGGACGGATCGTCGTCACGATTGGCGACCAGCCGCAGATAGGCTAGGGCATCCTTAATTTCGGCTCGCTCGAAGAAGCGCAGCCCGCCGTAGATGCGGTAGGGCATAGCCATCCCGATCAGCGTTTCCTCGAATAGCCGCGACTGGGCGTTGGAGCGATACAAAATCGCCGCATCGCGGTAGCGGCCGCCCGCCTCCATCCATTGACGAATACGCCCGGCGACGAAACGCGCCTCGTCTACTTCATTCAGGGCGTTGTAGATCTGGATCGGTTCGCCGTCGGCGTCGGCGGTCCACAGATTCTTGCCCAGCCGGGCGGTGTTTTGCGCAATCAGGGCGTTGGCGGCCTTCAGAATGTTGTGCGTGGAGCGGTAGTTCTGCTCCAGCCGGATGGTGGTGGCGCCGGGGAAGTCGTCGGCAAAGCATTGAATGTTTTCGACCTTCGATCCCCGCCAGCCGTAGACGCATTGGTCGTCGTCGCCGACGATGAATACGTCGCCCCGGCCGTCGCCCAGCAGCCGCACCCATCGGTATTGGATGGTGTTGGTGTCCTGGAACTCATCCACCAGCACATGCTGGAACCGCTCCCGATAATGGGCCAGCAATTCCGGGTTGTCGCGCCACAGTTCGTAAGCGCGCAGCAACAGCTCGCCGAAGTCCACCAGCCCGCCGCGTTCGCATTCCTGCTGGTAGACGGTGTAGATGCGCTGGTACTGGCGCTGGATCGGATCGTCGCCGGCCAGATCGGCCGGGCGTTGGCCTTCGTCCTTGCAACGGTTGACGAAGCCGGCGGCCTGTGGGGGCGGCCATTTCTTCTCGTCCAGGTTCAGGCCGCGCAGCACCCGTTTCATCAACCGAGTCTGATCGTCGCTGTCGAGAATCTGGAAGGCCCGCAGCAACCGGGCTTCCTGCCAGTGCTGGCGCAGCAGGCGGTGGGCAATACCGTGAAAGGTGCCGATCCACAGCCCACCAACCGCTTGATCCATCTGCTTCTCGATCCGGCCGCGCATTTCGGCGGCGGCCTTGTTGGTGAAGGTCACCGCCAGAATCGACCAGGGCGAGGCGTGCTCCACCGCCAGCAGCCAGGCGATGCGCCGGGTCAGTACCCGGGTCTTGCCGCTGCCGGCCCCGGCCAGCACCCGCAAGGGACCCGGCGGCGCCGTGACCGCCGCGCGCTGGGGTTCGTTGAGATCGTCGAGTATCCAGGAAATGTCCATGGTCGGCGATTCTAGCAAAACCAGGCGGTCCTGATTGCTATGCTACAGTCTCAATGTTGTTTTAGGTTTTTGGTACGATCCGGTCGTCATCGACTTCAAATATTCGCATTCTTCAACTGACGAAAAGTGCCGCACGCATGAAAATCACGATTTTTGGTTCCGGCTATGTCGGGCTGGTCACTGGCGCCTGCTTTGCCGAGGTGGGTAACAACGTGCTGTGCGTGGATGTAGACCCGCGCAAGGTTGAAATGCTGCAACGCGGCGAGATCCCCATCCACGAACCGGGTCTCGACGAGGTGGTGCAACGCAACAGCGCCGCCGGCCGGCTGCGGTTCACCACCGACTTGGCCGAGGGCGTCGCTCACGGCTTGTTCCAATTCATCGCCGTCGGTACCCCGCCCGACGAAGACGGTTCCGCCGACTTACAGCATGTGCGCGCTGTGGCGCGTTCCATCGGCCAGCACCTGGAGGAGTACCGGGTAGTGGTCAACAAGTCCACCGTGCCGGTGGGCACCGCCGACATGGTGCGCGCAGCCATCGCGGGAGTGCTCGCCGAACGTGGCCGGGATATCCAATTCTCGGTGGTGTCCAACCCGGAATTCCTCAAGGAAGGCGCGGCGATCCAGGATTTCATGCGTCCCGACCGCATCATCGTCGGTAGCGACGATCATCGCGCCACCGTGCAATTGCGCAACCTGTACGCGCCGTTCAACCGCAACCGCGACCGACTGATCGAGATGGATGTGCGCTCGGCCGAGCTGAGCAAATACGCCGCCAACGCCATGCTCGCCACCAAGATCAGCTTCATGAACGAGATCGCCAACCTGGCCGAGCGGCTCGGTGCCGACATCGAGAAAGTCCGGGTGGGTATCGGCGCCGACCCGCGCATCGGCTACCACTTCATCTATCCGGGCGCGGGATACGGCGGTTCCTGTTTTCCCAAGGACGTCAAGGCCCTGGAGTACACCGCTCGCGCGGCGGGTTACGAAGCCACGCTGCTGCAAGCGGTGGAAACGGTCAACGAGCGGCAGAAGCAGGTGCTGTTCGATAAGATCCGTCGCCATTTCCGGGGCGAGTTGCGCGGGCGGACCTTCGCCGTCTGGGGGCTGGCGTTCAAGCCGGGCACCGACGACATGCGCGAGGCGCCCAGCCGCAACTTGCTGGAGGCATTGTGGAATGCCGGTTGCGCGGTGCGCGCCTACGATCCGGCGGCGATGGGCGAGGCCCGGCGCATCTATGGCGAACGACCCGATTTCCAACTGTGCGAACAGCCGATGGAGGCGCTGGCCGGTGCCGACGCACTGGTGATTGTCACCGAGTGGATTCTGTTTCGCAGCCCGGATTTCGCCGCCATCCGCCAGGCGCTCAAACAGCCGGTGATCCTCGACGGCCGCAATCTGTACGATCCCGATTATCTGCGCGAACAGGGTTTCGCCTATTACGCCATCGGTCGAGGTGAACAAGCATGATCGTCCCTGTCATCCTGTCCGGCGGTAGTGGTACCCGGCTATGGCCGCTGTCGCGCGAAGCCTATCCCAAACAGTTTCTATCGTTAGTGGACCAGAACACCATGCTGCAAAACACCGTATTGCGGCTGGCCGGTTTGGCCGATGTCGCCGCGCCGCTGGTGGTCTGCAACCAGGAACATCGCTTCATGGTCGCGGAGCAGATGCGATCGGCCGGCGTGCAGCCGGCGGCGGTGGTGCTGGAGCCGGTCGGTCGCAACACCGCGCCAGCGG
The DNA here is from genome assembly GCA_035447285.1 of Candidatus Competibacter sp. Lineage (GTDB taxonomy): Bacteria > Pseudomonadota > Gammaproteobacteria > Competibacterales > Competibacteraceae > Competibacter. The sequence goes on along the minus strand of DAOTGT010000178.1, from coordinate 1,036 downwards.
TCGCGGTCGCGGCCCTGCACGCCCAGGTCGCCGGCGACGACCCGATCCTGCTGGTGCTCCCTTCCGATCACGTCATCGCCGATATCGCCGGTTTCCAAGCCGCCGTGCGGCGAGTCGTGCCTCACGTCGAAGCCGGCCGACTGATCACCTTCGGGATTGTCCCCACTGCTCCAGAATCTGGCTACGGCTACATCAAGGCCGGCGCGCCGTTGGACGACTCCGGCATCGATGTGGTGGAGCGTTTCGTCGAAAAACCCGATTCCGCCACCGCCCAGACTTACCTGGAATCCGGCCATTACTACTGGAACAGTGGCATGTTCATGTTTCGGGCCTCGGCCTTTCTGGCGGAACTGGAGCGCTTCGCTCCAGCGATGTTGGCCGCCTGCCAGCAGGCGCTGGCCACCGAACAAGCCGACCGGGACTTTCTGTGGCTGGGATCGGAAGCGTTTGCCGCCTGCCCCAAGGATTCGATCGACTACGCGGTGATGGAAAAAACCGCCCACGCGGTGGTGATGCCGTTAGCGGTGGGCTGGAACGACGTCGGCTCCTGGACGGCGCTGTGGGAGGTCGGTCAGCACGACGCCGACGGCAACATTGAGCGTGGCGACGTCATCAACATCGATACCCACGACTCCTACATCGATGCCGCCTCGCGGCTGGTCGCCACCGTGGGCGTCGAGCATCTGGTGGTAGTCGAGACCGCCGATGCGGTGCTGGTGGCCAGCAAGGACCGGGTGCAGGAGGTCAAGGCCATCGTCGACCGGCTCAAGGCCAGCCACCGTCCAGAAGGTTCCATGCACCGCAAGGTCTATCGCCCCTGGGGCTGCTACGACTCGATCGATCTGGACACCCGCTTTCAGGTCAAGCGCATCATGGTTCGGCCCGGCGCCTGTATCTCCGCGCAGATGCACCATCATCGCACTGAGCACTGGGTGGTGGTCAGCGGCACCGCCCGTGTTCATCGGGGCAAGGAAGAATTTCTGCTGACCGAGAACCAATCCACCTACATTCCGGTCGGGGTCCAGCACCGCTTGAC
>DAOTGT010000177.1:0-6482 GCA_035447285.1 Candidatus Competibacter sp. | reverse complement strand
TAATTCAACAAAGCCTGCTGTTGCACGGCTTCCGCGGCCTGCAACTGGCCGGTCAGAGCACCGCCGGTGAAAATCGGCTGGAACAGTTGGCCCGCGAACTGCCAGGTGCGCGATGGTCCCTTGAATAGATCCGAGAGATCGGTGCTGGCCGTGCCCAGAAAACCGGTCAGGGAAATACTGGGGAAAAACGCTGCCTTGGCCACCCCGATCAAGGCGTTGGCGGCGATCAATTGTTGTTCCGCCTGCCGGATATCGGGACGGCGCTCCAGCAGATCGGAAGGTAAACCACCGGGGATTTGTGGCAAGGTCAAGAGGTCCAGGGTGACCCCTCGACTGATCTTGCCGGGATTGCGTCCCAGCAGCAGGCTGATGGCGTTCTCCTGTTGAGCAATCTGCCGCTCCAGCAAGGGCACCTGCACCGCCGCGTTCTGGTATTCCGCCACGGCCTGTTGGTAATCCAGTTCCGAGATCAAACCGGCCTTGAAGCGCAGCCCATTGATCCGTACCGATTCACCACGGGTTTGCAAGGTTTCCCGAGTGATGGTCAGTTGCTTGTCGTAGTCGAGCAGTTGCACGTAACTGTTGGCCACCCGACTCACCAGACTGAGAATCACCGTGCGCTTGGCTTCCTCAGTGGCTAGCAGGTCAGCGCGAGCTGCTTCGGTCGCGCTGCGCAGTTTGCCCCACAAATCCAGCTCGAACGACACGCCCAAATCGAGCTGGAAACTGTTACTGGGATTGCTCCCTGTCGTCTGAGGTGGATTTTCGGTGAGGCGAGTGCGCGCCGCGTCGGCGTTGGCGCCGACCTGAGGGAACTGTGCGGAGCGAGTCACGCCATAACGGCCGATGTACTCTTCCACTCGCGCGGCGGCGATTTGCACGTCCTTGTTCTCTTGCAACGCGGTTTGAATGAGATTGTTCAGCACCGGATCGTGGAACTGCTCCCACCACGCAGTGTTGGCGAGATCGTTGGCGGTCTGGAGATCGACTTCCCATTGCGCCGGAATCGGTACCTCCGGGCGTTCGTAAGTCGGGCCGACCGCGCAGCCGCCCAAGGTGAGACCGATGGCTACCGCAAGTAAGGTCTTATGCATCGCGGCGGTCCTCCGGCAGACTCTCCGCTCCGGTTCCAGCGGGAGAGGGAAGCGGTGGCGACCCGGAATCGGAGGATTCCTTCTTCTTGCCGCCGCGCTTCTCGCTCAAGCCCTCGAACAGGCGGAAAAACATCGGCACGAAGAAGATCGCCAGCACGGTGGCGGCGGTCATGCCGCCGACGATGCCCGTGCCGATGGAATGGCGGCTGTTGGCGCCCGCGCCGGTGGCGATGACCAGCGGAATCGCGCCGAGAATGAAGGCCAGCGAGGTCATCAGGATCGGCCGGAAGCGCAAGCGAGCCGCCTCCACCGCCGCTTCCAGAACCGGCATTCCCTCCTCGTACTTCATCACCGCGAACTCCACGATCAGGATGGCGTTCTTGGCCGCCAGACCGACCAGGGTCAGCAGGCCGATCTGGAAATACACGTCGTTTTCCATCCCGCGCAACCAGACTGCCAGCAACGCTCCGAACGCTCCGAACGGCACGGCCATCATCACGCTGAACGGCAGCGACCACTTCTCGTACTGGGCCGCCAGGATCAGGAACACCATGATCAGGCCATAGATAAACACCATCGCCGAATCACCGCCGACCTTCTTCTCTTGATAGGCTTGGCCGCTCCAGCCGAAGGAATAACCCTGTGGCAGCACCTCGCGGGCCACCGCTTCCATGGTGGCCAGCGCCTGGCCGGAACTGTAGCCCGGCGCCGCGCCGCCGGTGACCTTGGCGGCGGGGAAGGTATTGAAACGGGTGATCAGATTCGGGGCACTGGTGTATTCCAGCTTGGTGACCGCCGCCAGCGGCACCATGCCGCCGTTGGTCGAACGTACGTAAACCTGCTTGATGTCGTCAGGGCGAGAACGGTATTCCGGGGCCGCCTGCACGATCACCTGCCACACTTGGCTGTACAGGTTGAATTGGCTGACATACAGCGAGCCGAACAGCGCTTGCAGGGTGCCGAACACGTTACCGACCGGCACGCCCAGAGTTCGGGCCTGTTCGCGGTCCAGCGAAACGTACAACTGTTGCGAGGCGGCGTTGAGGGTCATGGTCAAGCCGCGCAATTCCGGGCGTTGGCTGGCCTTGGCGACGAAATCCTTGGTCACCTGCGCCAGTTGCTTGATGTCGCCGCTGCCGCGACTCTGAATCCAGAATTCGAAACCGCCGGTGGTGCCGAGACCCGGAATCGAGGGCGGATTGAATACTAAGGCGATGGCCTCGCCAATATGGGCGAACTGCCCCATAACTTCCTGGATGACGTTGGGGGCGCTCTCTTTCGGATCCTTCCGCTCTTCATAATCCTTGAAGGACACGAACAGCGTAGTGTCGGTAGTCTTCTGCTGCGAATCCAGCAGGCTATAGCCATTGACCGCGACTACGCTACCGACTGCTGAATTGGCGCGGAAGATGTCGGTCATTCGCGTGGCTACCGCCTCGGTTCGATCCAGACTGGCACCATCCGGCAGGATACCCACGCCGAACACATAACCCTGATCTTCATCCGGCACGAAACTGCTAGGCACTTTCTGGAACAGGCCGTAAGTCGCTGCCAGCATCACCGCGAACACGGTCAACCCTAGCAACACTCGTTTGGTGAAAAAATGCACGCCTTTAGCATAGCCGCGCGTCAACCGATCGAACCCGCGATTGAATGGCCCGAAGAAAAATCGGTACATCAGATCGGTCCGTTGGTCGCCATGTTCCCCCGGTTTGAGCAGCAGCGCCGCCAGTGCCGGACTGAGGGTCAATGCCACCAGGCCGGAAATCGCCACCGAAATCGCGATGGTGATGGCGAACTGTTTGTACAATTGCCCGGTCATGCCGCCCAGGAACGCGACCGGCACGAACACCGCGCTCAACACCAGCACGATGGCGATCACCGGTCCGGTGACTTCTTCCATCGCCCGATGCGCCGCTTCCTTGGGCGACAGGTGGAATTCCGCCATGTTGCGCTCGACGTTCTCCACCACCACGATGGCGTCATCCACCACGATGCCGATGCACAGCACCAGGCCGAACAGGGTGAGCATGTTGATCGAGAAGCCGAGCAGATACATGCCGCCGAAGGTGGCGATCACCGAGACGATCACCGCCACGATGGGAATGACGGTCGCCCGCCAGCTTTGCAGGAAGATGAAGACCACCAGGATGACCAACACGATGGCTTCCAGCAGGGTATGCACCACCTCATTGATCGAGGCCTTCACGAACTTGGTGGTATCCAGGGCGATGGAGTAATCGATGCCAGCCGGAAAGCTCTTCTTCAGTTCCTCCAACGTCTCCCGTACTTGCTGGGAAACAGCTAGAGCGTTGGCACCAGCCTGTTGATAAACGGCGATAGCGGTACCGACTTTGCCGTTGAAGCGGCTGCGCAGGTTATAGCTTTGCATGCCCAAGGTCACGTAGCCGACATCCTTGAGCCGCAACACGCCGGCACCGGTGGTACTGGCGCGCAGAATGATGTTCTCGAACTCCTCCGGCGTACTCAGCCGCCCCTGGGTAGAGACCGGAAAAGTCAGTTCCACCGGCCCATTGGTCGGCGACTGGCCGATCTGACCGATGGCGAACTGTTGGTTCTGGGTCTGGATGGCCTGAATCACCTCATCGGTGGTCAAGCCCAGGTCGCTCATCCGATCCGGTTTCAGCCAGATCCGCATGGCGAAATTGGGAACGCCGAAAATGCTCGCTTGATTGGCACCGGGAATGCGTTGCAGAGCGTTGAGTACATACAGGTAGGCGTAATTGCCGACGTAGGTTTCATCCTGGCTCCCATCCGGCGAATAGACCGCAATCACCATCAGGAAGGTGGACGATTTGGTTTGGACCTGCACCCCCTGTTTGGACACCGCTTCCGGTAACTGCGGCAAAGCCAGACTCACCTGATTTTGCACGTTGACCTGGGCGATGTCGGGATCGGTGCCGATGTCGAAAAATACGTTCAGGGTCATGTTGCCGGTCGAGGAGCTGGACGAATACATGTACATCAGATTGTCCACGCTGTTGACCTGCTGCTCGATGGGCGCGGCCACGCTTTGCGAGACCACATCGGCGCTGGCGCCGGGATAGGTGGCGCTCACCGTTACCTGGACCGGGGTAATTTCGGGATACTGGGCAATCGGCAACACGCCCATCGCCGACAGTCCGGCCAAGGTCAGGATGATGGAAATGACCGCAGCGAATACCGGGCGATCAATAAAGAAATGGGAAATCATCGGGCACCCTCTCAGGGTTTGAGCGGCGTGGCGCTGGGCACTTTCGCCGACTCGGGCGCGGGTGCCGCCGCCGGGCGAATCTGTACCGGTGCGCCCGGTTGCAGGCGTACCGCGCCGTCCACCACCACCCGGTCGCCGGGCTCCAGGCCAGAATTGACGATCCACTGATCGCCGTACCAGTCGCCGACCTGAATCGGCTTGGGCTGCGCGGTGTCGTCCGGGCCGACCACAAACACGAACTTGCCGTTCGGTCCCTGCATCACCGCCACTTGCGGCACCATGATGGCATTGGGGCGAACCGCGCCCTTGAGTTGCACGCGCACGAACTGGCCGGGGCTCAATTGGTTTTTCGGGTTGGGCACCACGGCGCGGATGTTGTAGGTGCCGGTTTGCGCGTTGATCACCGGGTCCACGAAGGTGATCTGGCCTTTCTGGGGATAAGCGGAGCCATCGGCCAGGATCAGCTCCACTTGAATCTTGTTTAGCCCCGGCCTATTCAATTGCCCCGCTTCCTGCTGAGCTCGGATTTTCAGGACCTCATTTTCGCCCAACCCAAAGTTGACCCACATCGGATCGATCTGCACGATGGTGGTCAACTGGGCGTTTTGACCGGCTGGCGTAATCAGGGCACCCTCGCGGAAATTGGCGCTGCTGGACAAGCCGTTCAGCGGCGACTTGATGGTGGTGTAGCCCAGATTCAAGCGCGCCGTTTCCACCTGCGCCTTGGCCGCCTGTACCTGTGCCTCGGACGTCAGGACGCCGGCGGTGGCGTTGTCCAGATCTTGCTGGCTGACCGCGTTTTGCTTGGCCAGCGGTTTGACCCGAGCCAGGGTCTGACGGGCGCGAGTCAACAGCGCTTCCTGCTGGGCTAGAACGGCCTTGGCATTGTCTAGCGCGGCCTGGAAGGGCTTGGGATCGAGTTGAAACAGGAGTTGTCCGGTTTTTACCAGACTGCCCTCTTCGTAAGCGATCTTATCCAGGTAGCCCTCGACCCGGGCATTGATCTCGACCTGCCGGGAACTGGCGGTCTTGCCGGTGAATTCGAAGGTCGCCGGGGTATTTTCCGGTTTGACCTCGACCACGCTGACTGGAGTCGGCGGGCGGGTCGTGGCGGCGGGTTGCTGGGCCAGCGCCGACATGGAAAACACGCTAAATAACGCTAGCAGCAGTACTTCGGCGCGAGACCCAAATAGAAAGGTTCGACGAACAGAATGCAGATCTTCCACGAGATGGAACTCCCTTGGCTGATATTCGGAAAAGAATCAATTCATCTTTTGTGAGAATTTTTTGACCGTACCGATTTAGCTGTTTTGGCGATCCGACGTCTCGGGCGGAAAACCGTTTGCCTCATGTTTCAATGCTTAGATTATAAAGTGGAAAGCCGCTATTAACTCTATGCAATTTTCTCCCAATATCCATCGGGTCCAGCAACTCCAGCCCAAGCTTGTTGGGTACGTTGCGGCGGCTGGCGCTAGCGCGGAAGCGCATCCGAGGGCGGGAATATTCCACGGGGAATATCGCTACCTAGGCATGATGGTGATCAATAACCTGCTGTAGAGCCATGGAAAATCCGCTGAATTATGCCATGCTTCCTGCACCACGGTATGGTGGAATGTGGTTGGAGGTGGGTTATGGCCCATTTCTTCGTGCCTGGTCACGACGCTGACACCTATCACGGCGAAGCAGCCGTCGGCTAGAGCGATCGGTCAATCACCAACGGCTGGAATATTGGGTTTCTCCGCAAGGGCGTTGTACCAACGTAGCCGAATGGTGGTATTCAGCATGAATATTCCCCGCGGCATATTCCGAGCTAAACGAGGCTGGTTCGGCCGATCAACCAGACTCGCGCCAGCTCCAGTTCGGATTCGGGAAAGAAGCGCACCTCGGCTTGCCGCATGCCGGCGAAGACAAACATCAATGCCTCATCCCGCCAGCGCAGGTCGCCGACGATCGCGATTTTTTCGATATCGGCATCGTGCTTGAGAAAAAAATTCACGTCGCCCCACTGTTCGCTGGGCTCCCACCCGGCAAAGTTCTCCAATTCGACCAAGATTCCAATCTTGCCGTCAGCCATGAGCGTTTCGCTCTCGCGCAGGAAAACCTGAAAGTCATTCCAGGTCTATAGTGGACCCCAAATTTCGTACAGCTAATTAAGGTAGTACTCTGCATGGACA
>DAOTGT010000176.1:2017-6505 GCA_035447285.1 Candidatus Competibacter sp. | reverse complement strand
CCAGCCCCAACCCCAGGGCTGCGGTCCCCAACCCCAACCGCCGCCAAAGTTGATCCAACTGCCACCCCGACCACCACCCCAATTACCCCAACCTCCCGCCTCGGCATCACGCCCAGGAACCAACTGGCCGCCCAGCAACACCCCACCGATCACCGCCTTCGACCATCGCCCCAGGCTGATGAGAAAATCTCGCCGCTCCTCACAGACCGATTCCGGGAGTTCACCCGGCAACATTTCATGCTTTCGATCGCTCATGACAACCTCCGCGCATCAGTGTCGTTATGGCGGTGGCGGCACAGGGGACAAGATTTCCACCAGTCGCTCCCACTGCGGGGGATCGATTGGAGATTCGCCGTTCAGGCCGCCGGAAAGTGTCTGATACGAAACCTCATGCCCTACTGAATCGTAATGATAATGTTGGCATAATCTTTCTGAATTACCGCTGAACATTTCTCTTTGCACTCCACCATCATGGCCTTTCCCCATGCGCGACCGTCGAGCCAACCGCTCCCTACCACCCTACCTATTGCTCGCCTTGACGGCATTGGTCGTTCTCGGACCAACCCGTCTTGAGGCCGCGACGGCGGAGCGCCCCCGCATCGGTCTGGTGCTGGGTGGCGGCGGCGCCCGCGGCGTGGCTCACGTCGGCGTGCTCCGTTTTCTGGAGGAAATGCGCATTCCCGTCGATTGCGTCGCCGGCACCAGCATGGGCTCGATCATCGGCGGCTTGTACGCCTCCGGCATGACGCCCAGCGACATGGATAAAACCCTCAAGCGGATCGACTGGCCGGAGGTATTCAACGACGGCCCACCGCGCGCCGACCTGCCGTGGCGGACCAAGCAGGAACAACGGCGGCTACTGACCGACGCCGCGATCGGCGTCCAGGGCGGCAAGATCCAACTGCCTCAGGGATTGCTGCAAGGCCAGAATCTGCTGCTGTTGTTGCAGGAACTCGCATTGCCGGCGGCCGAAATCCATGACTTCGATCGGCTCAAGGTGCCGTACCGGGCCGTCGCGACCGATATCGCCACCGGCAACCCGGTCGTGCTGGGTTCCGGCGATCTGGCCAAGGCCATGCGCGCCAGCATGTCGATTCCAAGCGCGCTGGTGCCGGTCAAACTGGATGGCAAACTGCTGGTGGACGGCGGGGTCTCGGACAATTTGCCCATCGACGTGATACGGAACCTGTGCCAACCCGATGTCATCATCGCCGTGGACGTGGGCGCGCCGCTGGCCCCCACCAATGAGCTGACTTCGGTGCTGTCGATCACTAACCAACTCACCACCATCCTGACCGTGCGCAACGTCGAACAGCAGGTAAAGACGCTGGGGAACGAGGATGTGCTGATCGTGCCGGATCTCAAGGATCTGAGCAGCACCGATTTCGATCGCTCGCCGGAAGCGGTCATCATCGGCTACGACGCCGCCCAAACCAAACGCAAGGAATTAAGTCGGTTGTCGCTTTCGGTGGCCGACTACCAAGCCTACATTGCCGCGCTGCCGTCAATACCCAATACCGACCACCCCGTCATCGACTTCATCCAGATCAAGAACAACACCCGGTTGTCCGACCAAACCATCGCCAGTCAATTGCGGATCCAGCCCGGCGACCGGCTCGACCCGCAAGAGCTCAACCGCAACCTCAACATCATTTACGGCATGGGCGATTTCCAGGCGGTCGATTACTCGCTGGTCAAGGAAAACGGCAAGACCGGATTGATCGTCGAAGCCAAGGAACGCTACATCGGCACGGACACACTGGAATTGGGCCTATCTTTTGGCGCTAGCCTGCGAGGCGAATCGCTGTTCTCGCTCACCGCCGCCTACACTATGGGACAAATGAACTCGCTGGGCGGGGAGTGGCGCTCCATCGCTCAAGTCGGCGGTAACATCGCACTATCCACCGACTTCTATCAACCGCTCGACGCCGACCAAACCTATTTCATCGACCCCTTTGCCAGCTATACAGCGTACAACCTGACGCTACAGAATCTTTCACAATATCGGGTTTACCGGACCAGCATCGGCGTGGCAGTGGGACGCAACCTGGAACGCTGGGGCCGTCTCTCGCTGGGTCTGCGCTACGGCGGAGGACACAATGATCTTCGCATCGGCGAGTCGGACGAAAACGAAGGCGATTTCGATGAAGGCGGCTACTCGATCCGCTGGGGGATGGATACGCTGGATAACATCAACTTCCCGACCTCGGGATATTACGGTGACATCAATTTCTACGACTCCCGAACCGCCCTGGGCGCCAACAACGACTTCAGCACACTCAGCCTGGAAGCCGCCAAGGCGTTCACCTGGAACAAAGCCTCTCTTATCCCGCGCCTCAGGCTGGCAGGCCGGCTTTCCGGAGAACTCGGCATCCAGGATCTGTTTCCGCTAGGGGGCTTCCTCAATCTATCGGGTTACCAGACCAATCAACTCGCGGGGCAATATGCCGCGCTTGGCGAACTGATCGCCATGTACCGGCTGGACAATGCCTCGGCGGCGTTCACCATTCCCATATACGCTGGCGGCTCGCTGGAAATCGGCGGCGTCTGGCAAGACGTCAACGAGATCGACCTTGCCTCGCTGATCCCCGCGGGCAGTCTGTTCCTAGGCGCGGATACGCCATTGGGGCCATTCTATCTATCCGGCGGTTGGGCCAAGGGCGGCAACACCTCACTCTACATCCTGCTGGGCCGACAGTTCTGATGCCACGCCTGATCCTGCTCAACAAACCCTACGGCGTCCTCAGCCAGTTCACCGACCCGGCCAGCCGCCCGACCCTGGCCGACTATCTGCCGGTTCCCGACGTGTACGTGGCGGGGCGGCTGGATCGGGATAGCGAAGGGCTGCTGGCGCTAACCGACAACGGCGCGCTGCAAACCCGCATCAGCCATCCGCGTTACAAGAAACCCAAGACCTATCTGGCGCAGGTGGAAGGCGAGCCCACGGAAGCGGCATTCGAACGGTTGCGCCGAGGCATCGAACTCAGCGACGGTCTCACCCGACCCGCCATGGTCCAGCGCATCCAGGAACCCGTCGGGCTATGGCTGCGCGATCCACCGATCCGTTACCGGGCGGCGATTCCGACCGTCTGGCTGGAAATTACACTGTGCGAGGGTCGCAACCGCCAGGTCCGACGCATGACCGCCGCAATCGGCCATCCAACCCTACGGCTCATCCGCTGGCGAATCGGCGACTGGGCGCTGGACGGCCTGCAACCCGGCCAGTGGCGGGAAGTACCCACAGTCGACTCACCTCCCGGTCGTGTCAGGCGCCATCGCGATGGCTCCGGGCCTCACCGTGCCCTCCTGATCCGATGAGTTCCGAAAGCGGCAATCTGCTGGCCAGCATTCCAGCCAGCCTGGCGGCGGAGCAATTCGACCTGCTGCTGCAAACCAGCGCCTGCCGCCTGGAGCGAATCGTTTCCATCGGTCATGCCACCCCGCCCGGCGAGTGGTACGACCAGGAGGGCGACGAGTGGGTGGTATTGCTGCAAGGTCAGGCGGAACTGCGTTTCGCCGACGAAGATACCGTGCGATGGCTGGAACCCGGCGACTACGTCTGGATTCCCGCGCATCGTCGCCACCGGGTGGAACGGACCAGCCACAACCCGCCAGCGATCTGGCTCGCGCTCCATGTGCACAGGGTCGGCTGACGGCTCGGTTCAGCCATGCTTCAGCCTCGCCTTGCAAAATATCGGTTATGTGGCATGATTACGCATATTGGACTAATTTAGTCAAAATTAGGGGATCGAAGCTGATGAACAAGCTATATATCGGTTTGGCGGGTAGCATACTGAGCTTGAGCCTTCTGACCGCAGCCAGCGCGGCCGACCCGAAACCGGAAGACGCCGTCCGCTACCGACAATCCGTTTACACCGTCATCGGATGGCACTTCAAACCCATCGGCGCAATGATGAAGGGCGAAATTCCGTTCGACGCCGCCGCTGTGGCGCGCCATGCGCAATATGTCGAAATGATGAGTAAGACAGCCATCGCGGGCTTTCCGAAAGGCTCCGGCCCGGACGCGGTGAAGGATACCGAGGCCAAACCGGAAATCTGGACCCACTGGGATCAGTTCGAAACCAAAATGAACGATTTCCAAGAGGCAGCCATCAAGCTGACCGAAGTGGCCAAGGGCGGCGATCAGGCTGCCATCAAAGCGCAGTTCGGCAAAACCGCCGAAACCTGCAAGGCGTGCCACAAGGAATTCCGCACGGACTGAGCGACCTCAGAGGCGCCATCCGAGAAGGCCATGCTCCGACATGGCCTTTTTCGTTTTCGGCTGCCTTCAGCGGACCAGCAACCAGACACTCAAACCCACGACCACCAGTGCCGCCAGTCCGCGCCACGGACTGACCAAGCGCGGAACCTGTCCGGCCAGCTCCGGCGGCAAGCGTTTGCGGCCGCTCAGCATTGGATGGATCAGATTCTCGCGCTTGACCAGCAGATAAAACAGCACCGCCGCGACGTGGATGGCGATCACCGCCA
>DAOTGT010000176.1:0-1917 GCA_035447285.1 Candidatus Competibacter sp. | reverse complement strand
GCAATCCACCGAACGGTTCGAACTACGACTGAGTCGCCCGGCCTCCTGAGAGGAGCGCCGGGTTTCGCTGTTGCAGTTTATCAACCACCGTTCACGAGGATTGCCCCATGCTTGAGCCTTATCGATCCCGCATCACCTTCTCCTTCGTTTCCAACCGCACCGGCCAGCCCGTTGTTTTCGCCCTTTTCCTCTCCCTGACCCTACTGCGACTAAGCCGCGGTCGTCGGGCCTAGCGGCTGCCCGGCGGCCGTATCGCGCCGCATCGTCCCCGTATCGCATCAACATCCGCCACCTGTCTTGAGAGAGGAATTTCCCGATGAACGTCGACGCCACCCGAAAATACCGTCCCTTCCCGCCCATCCAGTTGCCGGACCGGCGGTGGCCCTCGCGAACCCTTGCCCAAGCGCCGATCTGGTGCAGTTCGGATCTGCGCGACGGCAACCAAGCGCTGATCGAACCGATGGACCGCGAACGCAAGCTCCGCTTCTTCGAGTTGCTGGTCCGCATGGGTTTCAAACAGATCGAAGTCGCGTTTCCCTCCGCTTCGCGGACTGACTTCGATTTCGTGCGCGATCTGATCGAAGGCGGGCGCGTACCGGACGATGTGGCTATCCAAGTGCTCACTCAGTCCCGCGAGGAATTGATTCGTCGCACCTTCGACAGCCTGCGCGGCGCCAAGCGCGCGATCCCGCATCTTTACAACGCCACCGCGCCGATATTCCGCGAGGTGGTGTTCGGTCTCGACCGCAGCGGCTTGATCGAACTGGCCCGGCACGGCGCCCGGCTGTTCGCCGAATGCGCCGCCGAACAGCCGGACACCGCATGGCAGTTCGAGTATTCGCCGGAAACATTCTGTTTCACCGAGATGGATTTCGCGCTGGAAGTCTGCGAGACCGTACTCGACATCTGGCAACCGACGCCGGAGCACAAGGCGATCCTCAACCTGCCGGCGACCGTCGAAGTGGCGACACCCAATGTCTACGCCGACCAGATCGAGTGGTTCTGCCGCCATCTTTCGCGCCGGGATGCCGTGATCATCAGCGTCCATCCCCACAATGACCGCGGCACAGCCGTGGCTGCCGCCGAACTGGCAATGATGGCGGGCGCCGACCGGGTCGAAGGTTGTTTGTTCGGCAATGGCGAGCGCACCGGCAATGTCGATCTCATCACCCTGGGGCTGAATCTCCATAGCCAAGGCATCGATCCCGGTCTGGATTTTTCGGTGATGAACGAGATTGTCCGCACCACCGAATACTGCAACCAGATCGCGGTACATCCACGCCATCCCTATGCCGGCGACTTGGTCTTTACCGCCTTTTCCGGTTCGCACCAGGACGCAATCAAGAAGGGTTTCACCGCCCAGGAACAACGTTGGGCGACTGGCGATCCGCGCTGGGAGGTGCCCTATCTGCCGATCGATCCGGCCGACCTGGGCCGCAGCTACGAGGCGGTGATCCGAGTCAACAGCCAGTCCGGCAAGGGCGGCATCGCCTACTTGTTGGAGAAGGATCACGACCTGCGGCTGCCACGCCGCTTGCAAGTCGAGTTCAGCCAGCGGGTGCAGGCCATCGCCGATGCCACCGGTAAGGAACTCGCCTCGGCGGATATCTGGGCGGCGTTTCAAGCCGAATATCTGCAAACGGACCAGCCGTTTCATTTCATCGAGTACCGCACCGCGCCCGATGGCCACACCGGCGGTACCTGCAAGCTGACCGCGACGGTTCGCGAGCATGGACGGGAACGGCCGCTCTCGGGCAAGGGCAACGGCCCGATCGACGCTTTTACCGATGCACTGAACCGGCATTTCGGCCTGAATGTCCGAGTGGTGGATTACCACGAACACGCCATAGGCGCGGGCGCCGACGCCACTGCCGTATCCTACGTCGAGGTGTGCATGGACGGCGATCCGGTATCGCT
>DAOTGT010000175.1:0-6514 GCA_035447285.1 Candidatus Competibacter sp. | reverse complement strand
GCGTCCTCGTCCAGCAAGCGGCGGCCTTCTTCGTCCAGGTAACGTGCTTGCCACGCGATTCGCTGGGACGTCGTATTGATCTCGCTTTCACCTGGCGGCGGGGCAACTTGCGAGATTCGTCGGATCACGGTCGCTCGCCGCGCGCCAAGCGCGCTTCGATGATGTCCAGGCAACTCGGCAGATCGGCGATAGTGTCGATCACGTAATGCGCGCCGCCGCCGAGCAGGCGCTGGCGGGCCCGGGTGCGACGCCGACCCTGCTCAAGCTGCGGTAATGCCCGCCAGTCGGCCAGCGTCAGCCCAATCTCGTTGCCGCTGATGGCGATGCCGACCGTCCACATGCCCGCATTCAAGCCTTCCTCGATACCGGGCACGGTATCGTCTACCTTGACGCAGGACTGCACCGCTTCCACGCTCAGTTCGATGACGTTTTTAAGGCTCATGCAGGGATACGGTCGGCCACGTGGCACTTCGGTGGCACACACCGTGCTGTCCGGCATGTACCTCTGTTCGGCGGCGGCGAGCAGCAGCGGTTCCATCATCTCGCGACTGTAACCGGTATTGGCGCCGATGCGGATACCGCGCTCGCGCAGCGCGGCGACGGTTTCGCGGCAACCGGGAATCAACTGCGCATGATCGCGGATGACGGCCAATTGCAACGGCACGAAGGTTTCGTACAGTCGGTCCACGTCGGCCGCGTCCGGTTCCCGGCCATGGCGTTTGCGCCAACGAGCCGCGATGGCCGGCGTCTGACACAATTGGCGAATGTGCTCGCGCTTTTCCAAGCCCATCGGTCCGCGCGCCTCGGCGGCGCTGATCGTGACCTCCTGTTCGGCGAACAGGCGCACGAAGGCCGCCACTGGCGCCAAGGAACCATAATCCACCGTGGTGCCGGCCCAATCCAGAATGACGGCCTGAATCGGACCGCGATAGGAGCGCTGATAGTGAAAGTACATGAGGGTGCTTGCTCCGCGATGGCTCAGAATTCCGGCTTGTCGAGATCTTCCGGCCGAGGCGCGCCGTCCGCGATCTCCAACTCATCCAACGCGGCGCGCACGGCGGCCAGCACGCCGCGCATCTGCTCTTCGAACAACTGGCCGATGCAGCCGATGCGGAAACTGTCCACTTGGGTCAGCTTGCCGGGATAGATGATGAAGCCGTGCTGTTTGATCAAGTCATAGAAGCGTCCGAATTCGAAATTCGGATGGCCGGGGGCGTGAAAGGTGACGATGACCGGCGACAGCCAACGGTCGGCCAGCAGGGTATGGAATCCCATGGCGCGCATGCCCGCGACCAGCACCCTTTCGTTATGGACGTAGCGCGCCAGCCGACCGGCGGCCCCGCCTTCGGCCGCATGTTGTTCCAGGGCACTGGCAAAGGCGGCCACCACATGAGTCGGTGGGGTGAAGCGCCACTGGCCGCTGCGCTCTAGGTAGGTCCATTGATCGTACAAATCCAGGCTCAGGGAATGGGCATTGCCGACACACTGTTCCAGCGCCTTGCGGCGCAACAGGGCGAAGCCGAAACCGGGCACGCCCTCGAAACACTTGTTGGCCGAGGACACCAGTCCGTCGAAGGGCAGTTCGCGGGCATCGATCGGTAAGGCGCCGAAGGAACTCATCGCGTCCACGAACAATCGCCGCCCTTGCCGCCAGGTTACTTCGGCGATGGCCTCCAGCGGGTTGAGAATGCCCGAGGAGGTTTCGCAATGCACCACCGCCACATGGCTGATCTCGGGATCGGCGGCCAGTATCACCTCCACCTGTTCGGGCGGTGGCGGCAGATAATCGCCCATGTCCAGCGTTTCGAAGTCGCGACCCAGATATTGGAGAATCCGGGCCATGCGCTGACCGTAGGCACCGTTCATCAATACCAGGGTCTTGCCGTCCCAAGGCAGCAGGGTCGCCAAGGCCGCTTCCACCGCGTAAGTGCCACTACCTTGCAAAGGCACGCAGACATGGGTTTCCTCGGCGCGCGCCACTTCCAGGAGCCGGCGGCAAACGCCAGCGGTCAAGGCATTGAAATCGCTGTCCCAGGAGCCCCAATCGCGCAGCATGGCGGACTTGGTGGCCAGTGAGGTGGTCAGCGGACCGGGAGTCAGCAGGTAGGGTTCACGAGATCTGTTCATGGGGATGGGCGTTCGATGATCGATTCGGCATCATCCCCAATGCCTGTTATGGTTTGATGAAAACCGGCATACCTTTCACGCGAACATCCATCCTGCTTCTTAACGCAATCGACAGGGTTTTCACGAACCGCCGGCGGCACGACCCGCCGTGACGATGCCGCGCGCCGCCGCCCATTGAGCGAGATCGCGCCGCGCGACGGCGGCGGCCATCAGATCGGGAAACTGATCCGGCGTACAGGCGAACGCCGGTGCGCCCATTCCGGCCAGCGTGCCGGCAATGCCGTGATCGTAGGCGGGAGCACCCTGGTCGGACAGCGCCAGCAGCACGATCAGATTGACCCCGGCGGCGATCAGACTGGCGGCACGTTTGAACAATTGCTGGCGATCCCCACCTTCGTATAGATCGCTGATCAGCACTAGAATGGTGTCGTTGGGCGCGCGCACCAATCCCTGACAGTAACCCAGTGCCTGCTGGATATCGGTTCCACCGCCCAATTGGGTGCCGAACAGCACCTCGACCGGATCGGCCAACTGCTCGGTGAGATCCACCACGGCGGTATCGAACACCACCAGCGAGGTGCGTACCGATCGGATCGACGCCATGACCGCCGCCATGATGCCGGCGTAAACCACCGAGGCGGCCATCGAGCCGCTCTGATCCACGCAGAGGACGATGTCGCGCAGGGCGGCGGCACGGCGGCCGAACCCGATCCGGGTGGCGGGGATGACGGTGCGATAGGCGGGCTGGTAATGGCGCAGGTTGGCGCGAATGGTGCGGTCCCAGTCAATCTCGTTGTGACGGGGCCGGCGGTTGCGGGTGCTGCGATTGAGGCTACCGGTAATCGCCTGCCGCAAGGGATTGGCCAGCTTGCGCTCCAGCTCGGCGACCACCTGGCGCACCACCAACCGGGCGGTATCGCGGACCTTGGCCGGCATGACGCCGCGCAGCGCCAGCAGGGTGGCAACCAGATGCACGTCCGGCTCGACCGCCGCCAGCATCTCCGGTTCCAGCAGCATGCGTTGCACGCCATGGCGGTCCAGGGCGTCTTTCTGCAACACCCGCACCACCGAGCTCGGAAAGTAGCGGCGGATGTCGCCCAGCCAGCGGGCGATCTTGGGCGCGGACCCGCCCAATCCGCCCGCGCGCTCCTCGTCGTAGAGATTTTCCAGACAGCGATCCATGCCGAGATCGGCCCCCGCCAACGCGCAGCCGATGCCATCGGCCGCGCCGCCACCGAGAATCAGCCGCCAGCGGCGCTGGCGCTCGTCACCGGACCCGGATTCACCGGTGGATGACGCATCGAAAGATAGGGTTTTCATGTTGGAAATGGTCAAATAATCTGTTGTCGGAATCAAGAACCCGTTGAGCAAGGAGCCCGTTCCATGAAATTCTGTAGTCAATGCGGCGCCCCGGTCATCCTGCGCGTCCCCTCGGGCGATAACCGGCCCCGGCATATCTGCGATGCCTGCGACACCATCCACTATCAGAATCCGAAAATCGTCGCCGGCTGCCTTCCCGAATGGGGCGACCGGATCTTGCTGTGCCGGCGAGCCATCGAACCTCGCTACGGGTTGTGGACCCTGCCGGCGGGGTTCATGGAAAACGGCGAATCGGCGGTGGCGGCGGCGGCGCGCGAGACCTGGGAAGAGGCCAACGCCGTGATCGAAAACCTGACCCTGTACGGTCTATACTCTTTAACTCATGTCAATCAGGTTTATCTGATGTTTCGCGGCCAAATCAAGGACGGCGCGGCCAGTCCCGGCGAGGAAAGTCTGGAGGTCGGATTGTTCGCCGAGGAAGAGATTCCCTGGGAGCAACTCGCTTTTACCGTGGTCCACGAAACCTTGCGTCAGTACTTCACCGAGCGGCGGACCGGCGTGTTTCATTCCCATGTCGGCGACATCATCCGCGAAGCCGACAACCGGTTTCGCGTCCATCGCTACTATTGAATGCCAAGCCCGGAGGAACACTCATGAAACCCTATCTCATCGTCGTGGAAGAACCGAGTTCCGACCAACTGATCGATGTGGCGCTCATCGAGGCCGAGAGCGAACAAGAGGCGGAAACCCAGGCCCAGCGGCTTTTTCCCAACTTGCCCGATCAGGATCTGTGCGTGTACGACGTCCATGAGTTGAACCACGACCATCCCGACGGTTGGACTTATCGGGATTGAATAAGCATCCGTCGCGCCACCGCTCGTCGGTCCGCGCGGTGGGTCGAGAAACCCCCTTCGGAGCCCCACCGCGTGGAGACAAGTCGCCCCCCCCAGCTCGACGAAGTCATGCTCGCCGGCATGTCGCATGTCCTCAAGGAAGAAGATCTGTTGGCGAAAACCTGGAGTGCTCAAGATCGCGCCGAGCATGCACTGAGCGTGCGGGAAAGCGTCGAGCAGACCGGTAACCTGCGCCAACGCCTGGGAAAGCTGCGCGCGCGGACCGACAGCGTCTGGGAACGGTTCGTCACGCTGACACTGGAGCGGGCGCTGTCCGGACAACTCCGTCAGTTTCTCGATGAGATCGACCTGGAAACGCAGGAATCGAGCCAGCAATTGGTGGAATTGGATTGCGAGATCGACCGATTGCGGGCTCGCGTGCAGGAACGGCGGCGGTGCTTGGAAGAAAAGATCACGGTGCTGGAACCGCTGGCACATCGCACGTCCACTCAGAACCATCTCAGCATGATGCTGGCCCGGGTGGAGGGTTTGGAAGCCTCTTTATTGGGCAAGCAAAATGTGGCGCCGGAAGCCGGCGAAACCCATGGCAAGCGCCAAACCAACGTATCCAGCGATTTGCTGTATCTGCGAGTGCGTCTGCTGACGACCCGCATCGCCATTTTCGCGTCCAGCCGCGGCAAGCAGATCAGTGACTGCGATACCGAACTGGCCACCCTGCTGCCCGAAATCGAACGGCTCAAGGCTGACTTCGCCACGGTGGCCGCCCGGATCGACAGCATGAACGAACTGTCCCGTTACTGGTTGGCGTATCTCGATATCGCGGTCCCGGAACAGGAGCCGTAAAACTCGAAGCTCGGGGGGAACCGGCTGGAAAACCCTGTCCCCCGAACCCTGAATCCGCCGAACCCTTTCTACAAGACCCGCACGCCCAGCACGCCCTGGGTGTCGGCGATTTGAGCGATCACCTCCGGCGACACCGGCGAGGCGGTATCGACCAAAGTGCAGGCGATTTCACCGCGCGACTTGTTGAGCATGTCCAGAATGTTGATGCCCGCCCCGGAAATCGCCTTGGAAATGCGCTCAATCATATGCGGAACGTTGGCGTTGACGATCGCCAGGCGCGGGCCGCCGTTGCGCGGCATGGTGACTTCCGGGAAATTCACCGAGTTGTGAATCGTGCCGTTTTCCAGATAGTCGCGCACCTGATCGGCCACCATGATGGCGCAGTTCTCCTCGGCCTCCGCTGTGGAAGCGCCCAGATGAGGCAGCATGATGACGCGCGGATGATCCTTCAGTCGGCTGGTGGGGAAATCGCAGACATAGGTCTTGAGCTTGCCGGCTTGCAGCGCCTCGAACAACGCTTCTTCGTCCACCACCCCCTCGCGCGAGAAGTTCAGCACGGTCAATCCCGGCCGGATGTTTTTCAGGAACTGGGCGTTGATCAGGTGGCGAGTAGCATCGTTCAGCGGGACATGCAGGGTGACAAAATCAGCCTGCGCGGCCATTTCGTTGACGCTCAGCACCTGCTCGACCTGCGCGGAGAGCTGCCAGGCGTTGCTGACGGTGATATGCGGGTCGTAACCGATAACCCGCATCCCCAGCGCGCGGGCGGCGTTGGCGACCCTGACGCCGATGGCGCCCAAACCGATCACACCCAGGGTGCGGTTGGGCAGTTCGGTGCCGACGAACTGCTTCTTGCCGGATTCGACCTGCTTGGACAGTTCGGCGTCGCTGCCTTGCAGCTTACGGGTATAGTCCCAGGCGGTGCAGATGTTGCGCGCCGACAGCAACATGCCGGCGATGACCAGTTCCTTGACGGCATTAGCGTTGGCGCCGGGCGCATTGAACACGCAAATGCCCTTGGCGGTCATCTCGGACACGGGGATGTTGTTGACACCGGCCCCGGCCCGGCCCACCGCCTTGAGGCTGGCGGGAATGGTCCAGTCGTGCATCTTGAAGGAACGCAGCAGCACGGCGTCGGGGTTTTGGATTTCCGAGGCGATCTCGTAACGGTCGCGCGGGAGGCGTTCCAGGCCGGAAACGCTGATGTTGTTGAGGGTCAGGATTTTGTACATGGACGGGTAACCATTCGCCTGAAAAAAGAACACCCCGGACGCGAGCGTCCGGGGCGGGTTCGCAAAGAAAGTCGTCTAGCCGCGCCGTTTCTGGAAATCGGCCATGAAGTCCACCAGCGCCTTGACGCCTTCCAGCGG
>DAOTGT010000174.1:0-6524 GCA_035447285.1 Candidatus Competibacter sp. | reverse complement strand
GGGCTGAGCCAAGTGCTGGACAGCAAGATCATTCAGGATCTCAAACAGACCAAGGCCAAATTGGAGGCACAGTACCAGGACAACCTCAGTATCTACAAACCAGCTTATCCGACCATGGTGCAGCTACGCAACCAGATCGGTCAGGTCGACAGCATGATCAACCTGGAGATCGGCAACATTCGGGCGGCAATTACCGCCACTTACGAAGCGGCCAAGGCTGAGGAAGCGCTGTTGCACACTAATCTCGACCGGCTCAAGCAGGAGGTGTTGGCGCTGCAGGGCCGCAGTATCCAGCTCAACATTCTGCGTCGTGAGGCGGACACCAACCGCGAGCTGTATGACGGATTGCTGCAACGCTTCAAGGAGGTCGGGGTGGCGGCTGGCATCGGTACCAACAATATCTCGGTTGTGGACGAAGCCAAGGCGCCGGGCGCGCCGTACACGCCCAACCTACGTAAAAACGCCTTATTGGCGTTGATGCTGGGTTTGTTGGGCGGCGTTGGCCTGGCCTTTTTGTTTGAGCATCTCGACGACACGTTCCGCAAGCCGGAGGATCTGGAGAAGCTGCTGGGCCTGCCGGTGCTGGGGGTGATCCCGATGACCAAGCAGGAACGCGGCGACAAGCGCGCCATTGCCCTGATCGGTCATGACGACTCGCGTTCGGCCTTCGCCGAGGCGTACCGCTCGGTGCGTACTGCCCTGCAATTCTCCACCGCCAGCGGCGTGCCCCGGTTGCTGGCCGTAACCAGCGCCATGGTCAGCGAGGGCAAGAGTACCACGGCAATCAGCTTGGCCATCCAATTCGCTCAGGCCGGCAAGCGGACGCTGCTGATCGAGGCTGACCTGCGCAAGCCTTCGCTGCATAAGGCATTGCAGCTCGATAACCAAACCGGGCTGACCAACTATCTGGCTGGTGGGGAGGTGCATCCGGCGGACATCACCCGGCCCACGCACATTCCCAATCTGTTCGCCATCCCGTCTGGACCGTTGCCGCCCAACCCCGCCGAACTGCTGTCATCCGGCCGGATGGTGGCGCTGCTGACCCTGGCCGCCGAGAAATTCGATCAAGTAGTGTTGGATAGCCCGCCGTTGCTGGGTTTGGCCGACGCGCTGATCATCGGCAATCTCTGCGAAGGCATCTTGTTGACCGTGGAAATAGGGAGTACGCCTCGTGGCTACGTGCAAGGTGCTTTCAAACGGTTGCGGGGGGCGCGGGTACATGTGTTAGGCACCATCCTGACCAAGCTGGAGGCCCGACTTGGAGCCTATGGGCATTACCGTAGTTATTACTACTACTACCACACCAGTTACTACGGCGAGACTACGCCCGATACTAAAAAACTGCCGGTTGAGGGGATGCGGGCGGGAGTGTGAGGGGTAAGGCGTGACCGACTCCGGTCCCGATATCTTTGAACTGACTTTGGCTTGCTATCGTGCCCCGCTGGTTCATCAAGGCCAGTTGGCCGCCGCCGCGCCGCTGCCGCCGGACATGACCCGGCTGTTGTGGCTGGCCAACGGTTCGCCGGAGGTGCTGGAAAACGCTGTCCGTCAGACCGGGGCCGAAGCTGAGGAACTGTGTGCCGCCGCTCAGTTTTTAGTACAGCAGCTTTGCTTTGCCCGCAACGCCAGTTATTACCGCGTGCTGGGGCTTGAGCCCGGCGCGACGGCCGAGCAGCTCAAGGAACACCATCGGCTGTTGATGCGATTGTTTCACCCCGACCGCGCTGGCGGTGAGAGCTGGACCGATCATTTTGCCAGTCGGGTCAACGAGGCCTGGACCGCGCTGTCCCGCCCTCAGCTCCGCGCGGCTGACGTCGTTCGGCGACCGCCGCAATCGTCGGTACAGGTCGTCGTTCCAGCCGCTGGTGGTCCGGTTAGCCACCCCTCGGCGACGCCGGTTCATGCCTCGGTCCGGCGGCGGCGTAAGTCCAGGCACTCCCGTGTCGCCGCACCGCGCCATTGGCTGCCAGGTTTGGTGTTGGGCGGAGTTGCCTTGGCCTCGGCGCTGGTGGTTTGGGGAGTTTATGAAACCAGGCTGCCCGTCGTTGGGCCTGCGCTTACCGTCGGCCCAGATGTTGCCGAACTGGAGTCGTTCATCGATTCCGCTGACAACAGCGCCATTACCGCGCTGCTGACTGTGCCGGACTGGCGGGCGCTGGGCCAGCAGGAATCCGCCGACAGCAACACCGCCCGGACGCGCCTGGAGCAAGCTCGCCGGGAACGAAAGGCGGCCGACGAGGCGTTGTTGGAGCAAATGCGGACGGAGCGGTCCCGATTGGAAGAGCAGTTGCGCGCCGAGCGTGCCTGGAGCGAGCGGTTGGCGGCCGAGCAGGTGAAATTGGAGCAATTGAAAGCCGAACGGATTGGGGCGGAGCAGGCGCGGAGCGAGCGGTTGGCGGTCGAGCAGGTGAAACTGGAGGAGCTCCAGGCCGAACGGGTTAGAGCCGAACAGTTAGCCGAGGCCGCGCGGAGTGAGCGGGAGCAGATCGAGCGAGCCCGGTTTGAACGAACAGGTGCCGCGCCGTCGCGATTGGCTCGGGCCAATCCGGACCGAACGGCGGAACTTGCGGGCGAATCGCGGCCGACCGTTGCTCCGAATGCCGAGACGCTGACCGTTCAGGAATTGGATGGACTGATGGAACGCTATGTCAATGCCTACCGACATGGCGATCTGGACAGCTTGATGGCGCTGTTCGTGGCCGATGCCCGTGGCAAGAATGGAAGCAACCGCGATGGCATCCGCCGGGATTACGGTACGCTGTTCGACGCGCACTGGGTCCGGCGAATGCGGTTGCACGATCTGCGCTGGACGCGTGGCGACGGCTCCGCCAGCGCCGTCGGCCGCTATGAAGTATGGTTGCGGCGGCGCGACAACGGCGATTCGATCCAGTTGGCGGGCACAATCCGCTTCGAAGTGCGCAAGTGGGACGGGCGGCTATCCATCGTGGCCATCGATTACGACTGGCCAAGGTATTGAATCGAGCGGAAACCGAACCCAAAAGCATGGCAGTGACGAACAATAAGATGATCGGGGCGGTGAGTTTGACCGTACTGAGTGTGGTGCTGGCCTGGCGAGTACTGGTGACCGGTTTGGCCGAGTACTACGCTGGTCGGGATATGCCCGAGGCCGACGCTGGCGCGCTACGCTGGCGTAGCGACCAATCGGCGGCACTATACCGGCGGGGTTTGGCGCTGGCCGGACGCAATCCGGTTGCCGCCATGCGGTTGTACCAGGCAGCGGCCTGGGCTAATCCCACCGACGCGTTGGTCTATCTGGCGCTGGCCGAATTGCAAGCAGGCATCGGCCAGCCGTCGATTGCGATCGCGCTGGCGGAAATAGCCGATACATTGGGGCCGATGCGTACGCCGGTGCTGGCCCGTTCGGCGGCCTTTTGGCTGACGCAGGGTCGGCCGGACCGGACGCTGGCGCGTTGGGACATGTTGCTGCGGAACCGGCCAGAAATCGCCGGTCAGTTGTATCCGCTGCTGCTGCGCTGGGTCGAAAACGCCGAGACTCGACCGTTGTTGCGATCGCTGTTGAGCGATCCCCCGCAATGGTGGGACCAATTCTTCGCCTATGTCGCAACCAAGGCGGTGCGACTGGAGGCGGTGGCCTTTCTGTATCGCAACCGTGAACGGGGTGGAAGGTCGCCTGAAGCCGCCGAACAAAAGGCTTATCTGGAGCGGTTATGGCGGGAAGGACACTGGCTGGAGGTGTATCTGGCTTGGTTGAGCGGGTTGGACGAACGCCAGCAACAGGGTTTGGGTAACATATATAATGGCAGCTTTGAGTTGCCGGTCACCGGGCTGGGTTTCGACTGGCGTATCTCGACGCCGCGCGGGGTATTGGTCGAAATCACCGAGACTTACGGCACCCATGGTGGCAAAGCCCTGCATGTGGCTTTCAATGGTCAGCGGGTGCATTTCCAGCATGTCTGGCAGTCGCTGTATCTGGAGCCGGGTCACTACCGCTTGCAGGGGCGAGTGCGCCCGGATGGCTTGCGGGCGGAGCGAGGCCTGCGTTGGACGGTGCGCTGTGGCGAGTCGGACGACCAGTTACTGGCGGAAAGCCCATCCTTTACCGGTTCCGACGACTGGCAGCTTTTCACCCAGGAGTTCACGGTGCCGGAAGCGGATTGTCCGGTGCAATGGCTGCGATTGGAACTGGAGGGCCGGGCGGCACTGGATTTCGAGGCCCAAGGCGGGATCTGGTTCGACGATCTAGCGATTAGCCGGCAAGGTTAGTAGTCCTTTTTCCAGCCCGGCCGCCGTCGATTTGCGAACTGACGAGACCTTTAAGCCAATGTTGCTTTGATCATTTATCATGTGCTTGGTAATTGTACCGCCTGTTAGGTGGGTGTGGTGGTGGTGAGAAGCAGGAGGTTTGACGCATCATGAAAGTACAAGCGATGACCGCAAGTTTGGCACTGGCCTTGGCGGGATATGTCACTGAGACCGCTGCACTGGAGCCTTCGGCCGTGCTACGGCAGATGCAGGGGCGAGTGTTCGTCGGCCAAACCACGACAATGGGGCTGGCTCGGGATGAGCTGCCCTTGTATGCCGGCAACCGAGTAGTGGCAGTTGCTGGCAGCCAAGCGGAAGTGGTGTATTCGAATGGCTGCACGGTGGCGGTGCCCGAGAACAGCCTGCTGGTCATCGAAGGGCCACAGCAGTGTCGCCTAGACCGTGTCCGCGTCCGTACCATCGACGGTTTTCAGGACACCCGGATTGGCCAAGCGGGTCCATTGTCGACGGTGGCTGGTTCCACCTCCCCAGCCAATGCCTCACCGGTCAGCCTCGCTCCGGCCAGTTCTCCACCGGTGGGGGCTGGTGGTGAGTGGGACGCGCGGTTGGAGCAGCCGAAGGGCAGCGCCTTTGTGGAAGAACGTGGTATTCGGGTACCAGCCCAGCAGAATATGGGTGTCCAGGCCGACACGCGGTTGATCACCGAGAAGGACAGCGAGGTTACGGTGGTTTTCAAAGGCTGCGAGGTGGAAGTGGGACCCGGCGAGCGCGTCAAGGTCGAAGAATTGAGAACCCGATGCAAGGAAGGCGTTTTGGATGGCTCCAAAACCGGTAAGGATCTGGTCGTGGGGCTAAAGCAACCGAAGGGAGATGTGTTTGTCGGCGAGGGAGGGGGCCGGGCGCAGGTGCGTTCGAAAAGGTCTGCTTTGGGCGACGATCTGATCGTCACCGAAACGGGCAGCCGGGTCACTGTCGTGTTCGACGGCTGCCGGACACGATTGGGAGAGGATGAGCGGGTGTTGGTCGAGGATTTGTCGAGCCTGTGCGTGGCGGGTTTGTGGGCGGGCACAGGTGCCGCCGCCGGTATGGGTGGAACCACCGCCGCTGCCAGCACCGGGCTCGCCGCTGCCAGCGCCGGGCTCGCCGCCGTGGGTACCGTCAATGCAACCATCGTTGCCGCACTGGGCGCGGCGATGGTCGGGGCGGCCATCGTGGAAGGCAATAATCAAGAGGCAAGGCCTACTAGTGGTGAGTAATTATTCTTGATTCGAGCGTACTTGTGAGCTCTGGCACAAACCGCGCCGCTGAAAGCGATGCGGTTCTGTTCTATGGTCTTGCCGCCCTGCTGGTGTTTGCACCGCTGTATTGGGGTGGTAACCGGCCGCTGCCGCTGTTGGTCATGGAGTTGGCGGCGCTAGCGTTGTTGGTCGGGCTGGTTTGGGGGAGGGCGAGGCCAGCTCAACCCTCGGCGCTGTCTTGGCCGATACAGGGTTTTCTTATCGCGCTCTTTCTGTTGCCACTCATGCAGTTGTTGCCGGCGCCACTGACGCTTTGGGCCGATTTGCCCGGACGGGAGTTCTACGCTGGAGCGCTGCGTTTGGCCGGTGTGGATGGGGCTGATTTCGGCTGGCGGGCGATTTCGCTGGTGCCATCCTTGACCGAAGCGGCCTGGCTGGCGTTGTTGCCACCATTAGTGGTGTTCGTGGCGGCGAGCTGTTTGTCGAGCCAACAACTGCTGGCGTTGGTACAAGTGTTTTTGGGGATCGCCGTGGGCCAGGCGCTGCTGGGCTTGATTCAATACGGCGATGGAGCGGACAGCGTATTCCGGTTTGGCAACACGCTGATGAGTGGTAGCGCCTCGGGTACCTACGTCAACCGCAACCATTTGGCCGGCCTGCTGGAAATGGCATTGCCGGTTGCCCTGGCGCTGCTGGCGGCCACGGTCGGTCACGGTTTGCCTCGGTATACCGGCCGTGGCCGGCGCAAGCGGACCTTGCGCCAGTGGTTGGCACGCTTTAGCGTGAACCGAATTAATCAGGCGACACTGTACGGTGTGGCGGCGCTGGTGATCCTATTGGGACTGGTGTTCACCCGCTCCCGCGCCGGGGTCAGCTTGGCGATGTTGAGCATCTTGTTGTGCACCGCGTTGTTTTCGACCCGATTGGGTGGGCGTAACGCCTATGGGCTGATGGGAAGCTTTACGGCGGTTGGCGTCGGGCTTGCTGGGCTGATCGGGCTGGCGCCGGTATGGAGCCGCTTTACCTATTCGGACCCGATTG
>DAOTGT010000173.1:4880-6527 GCA_035447285.1 Candidatus Competibacter sp. | reverse complement strand
CCGTTCGCGGGCAAAAACCCGGAAATGGCTTTCCACGATCTTGCTGTTCAATCCGTTCTTGCGATACAGACCGAGGATGAGCCGCGCCTCGAAACCGTCGCCGCGCTCCAGCCGGGCGATGTAATCCCGCTCCAGCGCCGCCCGCTCCGCCAAGCTCAAACACTCCAGCGCCACCTGTAGCTGCTCCGCCATGAACTGGGTGCGCAAGCGTTCGAGTCGCGCCGCCGCCGGCTCGCCAGCCTCATCGCCCGCGCCGGCTGACCCGGGAACTACCTTCGGATTCGGCAACTGGCGCGGTGCCGCCGTCGATCGGTAGTCTTCGCGCAGCGCCGCGAGCAGATAGGCGGGTAAATTACGGACCTTGCCAGCGGCCAGATCGCGCTCAACCACGGCAATGTTGTCTTCCAGATAGCTTGGCGCGTGGCTGGCGAGCGCCATGCGAATCTGGCGGGCGTTCAGGCCGAACGCCACCAATTTGCCACGCAGGCGCCAAACCTGTTCCGCCGTGTCGCTCGGAGCTGAATCGACGGCTTCCGCCTCGGCCAAGGCGGCGAGCGCGGCCTGCCGCTGGGCGAACAACAACATTTGCGGGTTATCGCTGACCTGGAAGCGCACCGCCTTGATCTTGCGGCGATCGCGCTGATACTCGACCTCCAGAACCAGATCCGAGGTTTCATTGACTTGCCGCGCCGCCGGCTTGATCACCTTGTCGTTGAACTTGCGGAAGTCCTGATAGTAGGCATCCGTCTCGCCGATGCCCAACAACCGTTTGAGGTTGTCCAGCGGAATCCAGCCGGTGGTGCCAACCCGCCGGTAGCGCAGGCAGTTCTCGTACAAGGCCAAGGCGTAGCCGCTGCTGAACTTGCGCTGGATGCTGAGATTGAGCAGCGCGTAGATCTCTGGCCGATAGAGTTTTTCGCACAGATCCGGGCTGTAGGCATAGATGCAATAACCGCTTTTGATCACCGCCTGCGCCAGCAGGGTGGTGGCGCCCCACTCCTCGTGCGCGCCGTTCTCGTCAAGGATGTTCCACTCCAGCACGGTCCGCGCCAGTGTCTTGAGGGCTTCCTTGAGTGGCTCCAGGTTGTTGGTGTTGAAGCCGATCGCCTCGGCCAGATCCTTGACTCGAATGCGGTGGACCCGCGCCGTCAGCAGGCTTTCATAGGCGTTGAACAACAGCACATTCGACGCCTTACGTTGGGTGAGCGTCAACCGGTTGCTGATGTGGATGGCGGCGATGTGCTTTTTGAGATTCTGGTCGGCCAAATCGGTCAAGACCATCTTGCGAGCGGTATCCGCCTCTCCATGCCGGTCTTTTTGTTCTCGCGGATTCAGGATTGTCATACCGTTTCAGCGTAGCAAAAACGTCCCCACATCCCAAGAAATTCATGGGGACAATTCATGCGCGCCAGATTCATCCCATAAATGGGGACATTTCCAATATGTCGATCCAGGAGCCTTAGCCTGTGGATAAATCTATAAAAAATAACTAATTGATTATAAATAATTTTTAGTAGATTTTCGTCGCAAGACGGCCAAATGTCCCCGTTAATGGGATATTCAACGGTTTCATCCCATAAACGGGGACATTACATCCCATAAACGGGGACATTACATCCCATAAACGGGGACATTACATCCCATAAA
>DAOTGT010000173.1:2604-4780 GCA_035447285.1 Candidatus Competibacter sp. | reverse complement strand
CATCCCATAAACGGGGACATTACATCCCATAAACGGGGACATTACATCCCATAAACGGGGACATTACCATCTACAATTTATTGATTTTAAAAAAGAATTCACAGCCTAAACATTATTTAAACATATTTAAACGTTTTTAAACGTCTTTAAACGAGCGTCGTCGTCGTTTTTTTCGACAGCAAAACCAACGCGGCCAACCCCAACGAGTACGGCATCCCGAACCCCAAAAAATCAGTCCGAAGGGGAAAAATCTGTATCGTTCCGGTCACCCATCAATCATTTTCGGAAACCATTCCCAAAAGTCGGTCTAGCGGAGATAGGCAAGACAAAATTTTTTTCGTCGCTGCATCCAACCGCTTTTTCCCTGCGTAAGCATGGATGTCAATCGGATCGTTACCCTCCGAACGACGCTTTTCCCAACCTTACCGCTAGAGGAGTTTCCACATGGTCAAGAATGCCTTCAACCAGTTCGCGCTCGCCGCTGCCATTACCGGCGCCATGGGTCTTGCCGCCAGTCCCGTCTTTGCCGCCGAAGGTGGTAAGGAAAAGTGTTACGGCATTTCCAAGGCCGGCGAGAACGATTGCGCCAACGCCGCCGGTACCCATTCCTGCGCCGGCAACTCGACGGTCAACTACGACGGTCAGGATTGGAAATACACGGCCAAGGGGACTTGCGAGAAACTGGGCGGCAAGTCGGCGCCGTTCAAGGGTCAAGGCATGCCCAAGTCGAGCTGACGCCATGAGCCTGGCTCACAACCGCGCCGCCATTCTCGCCCAAGCCGGAATCGGTCTGCGCCACCCTCATTTGCCGGCATTCCTGACCGCGCCCCAGCCGGCGGCGTGGCTGGAGATCCACAGCGAGAACTATCTGGCGCCCGGCGGTCCCCGCCTGGTGGCGCTGGAGCAGCTGCACGGCGACTATCCGCTGAGTTGCCACGGTGTCGGTTTGTCGCTGGGTTCGGCGGAGGGGCTGGACGAGGCGCATCTGGCGCGGTTGCGGGCCTTGTACGACCGACTGGAGCCGGAGCTGGTCTCCGAGCATCTGGCTTGGTCCACGGCCCCGGACGGGACCTTTCTGGCCGATCTCCTGCCATTGCCCTATACCGGCGAGGCGTTGGACATCGTTGCCGCCAATGTCGGGCGGGCACAAGAGGCGCTGGGCCGGCGTCTGCTGGTCGAAAACCCGTCCACCTATCTGCGATTTCGGGAAGCCGACTGGGACGAAGCCGGTTTTCTGAGCGAACTGGTCCACCGCACTGGCTGCGGCCTGCTGCTGGATGTCAACAACCTGTACGTCAGCGCCGCCAATGGCGGGGACGATCCGCTGGCGGCGCTGGAGCGGCTGCCGCTGGCTGCGGTGGGCGAAATCCACATCGCCGGCCACGCCCGGGTGGCGACTCCGGTGGGCGAGCTGTTGATCGACGATCACGGTTCCACGGTGGCCGAGCCGGTCTGGGCGCTGCTGCGGGCGGTGCTGGCGCGAACCGGTCCCCGGCCGGTGTTGGTGGAGTGGGATACGAATATTCCCGAACTACCGGTGTTGTTGGCCGAGGCGGCGCGGGCCGAGTTCCACCTGTGGGAGGTAAGCGATGCGGCTGGCTGAACTGCAAACCCGCATGCGGCAAACGCTGCTGACCGGCGGTTCCCTCGACCCGGGACTGCTGGCGCTGCTAGCCGACCCGCCGCCGCAACGCGAGCGCCGGTTGGCGGTGTATCGCAACAACGTTCGCCACGCGCTGCTGAGCGTGCTGGACGCGGCCTTTCCCGTGGTCCGGGAATTGATCGGCGCGGACTGTTTCAGCGCCACCACGCTGGCATTTATCGCCCAGCGGCCGCCGCATGTCCCGGCGCTGTATGCCTATGGCGGCGAGCTGCCCGGTTTCCTGGCCGATTTCGCGCCGCTGGCGGAATTGCCCTGGCTGGCGGATGTGGCCCGGCTGGAATGGGCGCGCAATGAAGCGCTATTCGCCGCTGACTGGGAACCGCTGAGTCCGAACCAATTGGCCACCGTGCCCGTCGCCGAGTTGCCTGGGCTGCGACTGGGGTTGCATCCCTCGGCATGGCTGCACGAATCGCCCTGGCCGATTCATGCGATCTGGGACGCGCACCAGCCTGGCGGCGGGGCGCTGGAAGCGGTGGATCTCGCCAGGGCCGAAGCCGTGCTGGTCTGGCGGCA
>DAOTGT010000173.1:0-2504 GCA_035447285.1 Candidatus Competibacter sp. | reverse complement strand
GGGCGCTGGAAGCGGTGGATCTCGCCAGGGCCGAAGCCGTGCTGGTCTGGCGGCATGGCGGCGCGGTGCGCCAGCGGTCGCCGAGCCCAAGCGAATCCGCATTGCTGGCCGCGTTCGCCCTGGAATGCCCGTTGGCCGAAGCGGCGGAAATGGCGGCGCGCGACCCGGACTTCGATCTGAGTGCCGTGCTGGCCCGCTTGCTGACCGATGGCGTGCTGACCTATCCCACCTGAGGAGATGACGACGATGCTGCTTGCCGAAACGATGAACACCGCCCGACCGCGCCCGCTGGCCGGGTATTTCGCACTGGGCCGCCTGCTGGAACGGCTGGCGCCGCTGACCGATCTGTTGCTGCGTCTGGCGGTGTTCCGAATATTTTTCTGGTCCGGTCTGGCCAAGCTCGACGACTGGTCGAGCACCCTGTTGCTGTTCGAGAACGAGTACAACGTGCCATTGCTACCGCATGCCTTGGCGGCGGCGCTGGCAACCAGCGCCGAGCTGGGCGCATCGCTGCTGGTGTTGGCCGGCTTGCTGACCCGACTGGCGGCAGTGCCGCTACTGGGAATCGCGCTGGTGATCCAATTCGTTCTGGGCGCGGCCGATCCGGCCTATAATCAGCTCCAACACTACCTGTGGATGGTGCTGCTGCTGACGCTGATCGCTCGCGGTCCCGGCGCCTGGTCGTTGGACGCCTGGTTGGAACGGCGTTCCGCCCCGGCCTAGGGCGCACGGTGGAGCAACGGTCATGATCGCGGTTTGCGCTCGACCCCTGGTGTTCGCCGCCCCGCGCGCCACAGGTTCGTTCCAATCTGTCCGAGCGTCCATCATGACCGCCCACGATTCATTGGCCGACCTGTTGGCCCGCTGCGCCCTGCACGACCGCCGGGCCTTCGAAGCGCTATACCGACAAGCGGCGCCGGTGCTGCACGGCCTGCTGCTGAAGTTGACGCACGACCGCGAATTGGCGGCCGATATCCTGCAGGAAGGCTTCGTGCGCATCTGGCAGCGGGCCGCCGACTACCGGCCCCTGCTCGGTCAGCCGCTGACCTGGATGGGCACCATCGTGCGCCGTCTGGCCATCGACCGACTGCGACGCAGCGATTATCGCCACCGCGCGGAACTGGACGACGACGGCTGGGCGTCGGTCGCCGCCGACGGACCGGGACCCGAGGAGCAAGTACATGCCGAACACGGCGACGCGGCGCTGGTTCGCTGTCTGGAAACCCTGGACCCAGAACCGCGCCGCGCGGTGGTTCTGGCCTACTACGAGGGTTTGACCCACGATCTGATCGCCCGACGGCTGGAACGGCCGTTGGGCACGGTCAAGGCGTGGGTCCGGCGCAGCCTGCAACGCTTGAAAACCTGTCTGGGGGAACCATGAACGTTCACTACCCCCCGCTGAGCGACCATCTGGCCGCCGAATACGTGCTGGGTACCTTGCACGGCCCAGCCCGCCGCCGTTTCGAAAAGCTGCTGCCGGCGCATCCGGCACTGCGACGGGCCGTGACCGACTGGGAACGGCGTTTGAACCGGCTGGCCCCCGCCAGCGTGCCCGTCCCGCCGCCGCCAGCGGTCTGGCGGGATTTGGAACGGCGCTTGTTCCCGACCGAACCGCCCCGCCGCTGGTGGGATAGCCTGGCTTTCTGGCGCGGTCTGGCTGCGGCTGGCGTGCTGGCGGCGGTCATCGCCGTGGCGCCGCGGCTGGCATTGCCGCCGGGGGAAGCGGACATGAACTTCGCCGCCATCCGCGGCAAGCAGCGAGAACTGCTGTGGACCGTGGCGCTGACCGATAATGCTCGACTGTTGCACGTCAGCAACCTGCGGCCGATGACGATGCCGCCCGACCAGCGTTGTTTCCTGTGGCTGAAAGCCGGCGACCGACCTCCGGTCATGCTGGGCGCGTTGCCGGACGACGGCGGTGTTCGCACCTTGAACCTGCCCGAGGGTATGCCGCGACCGAACCAGGGCGATCTATGGGTATCCATGCAGCCGGCCGGCGATCCGACCCCGCCCGCCCATCCCCTGTATCGAACGCGCTGGCAGGCGCTCTGAGGCGTTTTACTGGCGATCCCCGCTGGGGGGTGGTTGAGCCGGGAAAACGGCGCCAGCGGCCTCCTGGGTGGCTTAACGGCGATGATTAACGCGAGGGAACCGGTGGCCGCGCTCTCGATCGCGTCGGACGAACGCCGATTTTCCCCATCGGTGCCCGCGCCGAAGTGAGAGAACGCGTACTTTCCAAGCCACCGATCCAGCCTCCAAACATCTACCTCCGGGGAGGTATCTCTTCGCGGCGGCCATCCTGGCGAATGGGTTTTGGTATGGTAGACCGAATTTCGTCCTTATCCTTGCTTGCCCGATCGAGGTATCCAGCGTGCATGTTCCACCTGCTCCCATGGTTCCCGCCTCCGCGCTGTTGATGGACGGTTTTGGCCGTCGGGTGGACTACGTACGATTTTCCGTGACCGACCGTTGCGACTTTCGCTGCGTCTACTGCATGAGCGAAC
>DAOTGT010000172.1:3597-6528 GCA_035447285.1 Candidatus Competibacter sp. | reverse complement strand
GGGACGTGATCCACGGTCAAACACTGGACCCGATGCTCGTCGATGGCGTACAGCCGCGAGTCACCGACGTGAAACAGCATGGCGGCACCTTGATAAGGGATTTCCAGCAGCACCAGGGTGCAGCCGGTTTCCAGCCCCGCCGTGTGGAATTCCTGATAAAGTTGCTGGTGCAGGGCATTAAGTGCCTCGGAGAGTTGGACAAGATCGGTGGCGGCTGGCAGGCCAAGCAACCCTTCGATGGCTTTCTCGGCCGCCTCCCGGCCGTGGCTGTGACCGCCCATGCCATCGAGCACGGCGAGCCGTCGGTGTCCGGCTGGCCAGTTTGCCAGCCGCAGTCGGGTTTCCTGTTCGTGCCACAGCAAGCGAGCTTGGCCCAAGCTGTCCACGGTCAGAAAATTATCTTGATTTTCGCGACGGCCGTGGCCGGTCGGCGAAAGCAGTGAGCGCACGGCGATTTCCAATGAGGCATCGTCCTGGAGAGCTGTTTCCTCTGGAAGTTCCTCGGAATCGACTCCTCTGGAAGCTACATTATCCGATAGCAATCGGTTGGAGGCGTTGGCCGAATTGGTGATAGTGGGATCGGTGTGGGTGCGCATCTGTAGGTAGGGTCGGTCATGGACAAGGGTATCGCTACAGGTATGTTAAACCCCAGCGCGTGGAACCCCATGGAATCTCTTTGAGAGTGGCGTCAGCTGGTTTCATCATTCTGCTAAACTAGACAATAATGCAGTTTATAGTCGCCAATTCAAACACATCTTCAGAATCGCACGGCGAATCAGTAGCTTATGAACCTCGAAACGCGTCTTGAAGAACTCGCGGCAGAGTATGCCGCCGGCCGGTTGGACGAAGCCGAACTGGCACGCCGCCAGGAGACCTTATTGCGGGAAGCAGTTTCGGAGGGTCGCGCCGATGGCGTTCAGTCTACGGTGGGCGGGTTGACGGTCGGTGCCGAGACCGATCCGCAAGTTCCGCCACTCTGGCGGGAGCAGGAACTGGAAGCGCTGGAAACTGGGATGGCGATCGGACCCGCCGAACGGCGGGTTCGTCTGTTGCACGATCTCAGCGGCCGGAAACGGATATGGCTGGCGCGCATTGTGATGCCGGCTTCCAAGAGTGGCAACGGCAAGGACGGCGATTTTCGCGCTATCAAGCTTTTTCTGCCGGCGGGCTTTCTGTCTGGCCCGCGCGAGTCCGGGCGCGACGAACGGGCGTTGCGAGCGGATCTGATCGGTTTGCGGGCCTATCTGACCAAGGTTAAGGCCCGGGTGGAACAGGCCGCGAAGCTCGCGCATCCCAACATCGCCGGCATCGAAGGCTGGCGGCACGGCGCCGATGGTTGGGCGTTCGCGGAGATGGAGTACATCGATCATCGACAGGGGCGCACGTTCGGCCAATTACTGCGAGAACAGGATCAAAACGGCTTGCCTTGGGAAACGGTGCTGCAATGGCTCAGCCCGGTGGCGGCCGCCTTGGATTATGCCCGGCGGGAACATCGATTGCCCCACCAGCATTTGGACGCGGACATGGTGTTTTCCAGTGACCAGGGGGAAATCAAGCTGTTGGGGTTCGGGTTGGCGACCGAACCGCGAGAGCCGCGCAGTGTTCTGTTCAGTGCCGGCCTATTCAGCACCGGTGGCTCGGTGGGGGAGGTGACCTCCGAAGGCGCGGTGGAATCGGTCGCCGCCGATATCGCCTTCCGTCGTGACGTGTACGCCCTGGCCCTACTGGTTTACCAGGCGCTGGCCGGGCGAAGCGCCTATGCCGCTCAGGGCGATTCGCCCAATATGGTGCCACGTCCGTCAGGATTGATGGATGACGCCTGGCGCGTCCTACGGCGAGGCTTGGCCTATCCCAGCGAGCTGTGTCCGACCGAGGCCGGTGCATTCATCGGTGCGCTGGATGCGGCGCAACGGCCGACGATGGCAGCACGCCAAGGACTGAATTCGATCCTGAGCTCTCGTCGGATGCTGGTGGCGGGTTTGGGTCTGGTTGCCGCCGTAACGATTTTCTGGCTGGCCACGCGACAAGAACAGGCGCTTGAGTCCGGCCAGCACCCTCCGGTCGCCGTCGGCGAAGCCCCCCAGGGAGCGGAAACACTACCGGCCGAGGACCAGACCGCCTCCTTGCACGAAGTGGAAAGCGCGGTCGATCTGCGCGCTTTCGAAGCCGCCAAACGGGTGAACACGCTGCTGGCTTATCGGCTGTACCTGCAACGCTGCCCGCGTTGCGGCTACGAGAAGCCAGCGCGGCAGGCCATTTCGGACTTGGAAATCCAGCAGAAGGTCGGTGAACTCAAGGCGAAGTTCGAAGCGCTGGCGCAAGGTCTGAATCAGAAAGGCGACGGTGGGCATGGCGATCAAGCTCTTGCTCAACTGGACGCCCTGGCGAAACTGGTGCCGGACGATCCGTTCATTGCGGATGGGCGGCGGCGAGTGGTACTTGTTTGGACGGCGCTGGCGCGGGCTAGCCTGGATCGCTCGGAACTGGACGACGCCCGTAAATGGTTCAAAAAGCTTGAAGCAGTGCAGCCGTCCCCGCCCGAACTGGTGGAACTGACTCGGAGGTTGGAGGAAACCGAAGCGATGGATAAGGCTCGACGTCTGGATGCCGATGCTTTCGCCACTGCCCGACGTGCCAACACCCGCGAATCGTATTGGGCCTATCTGGATCGCTGCGCGCCGGCATGTGGCCACCGGGCCGAAGCCGAGACCGCGCTGGCTCGATTGAGCCCGAACAACCCACTGATACGGGATCGGCTGAACGACGGTTCGCAGGGTCCGGAAATGATCGTCATCCCGGCTGGCGGATTTTTAATGGGTTCCCCATCCAACGAAAAAGGCCGCTACAGCGACGAGCCGTTGCATTCGGTACGGATTGCGAAATCCTTCGCCATCGGTAAGTACGAAGTGATGTTTCACGAATACGACCGCT
>DAOTGT010000172.1:0-3497 GCA_035447285.1 Candidatus Competibacter sp. | reverse complement strand
CAACGCCGCCGATTTGGACGGCAAGCGGGTTTTTGTCGGCTGGACGGTCATGCAATGTCATGATGGCGAGATCTATACGGCACCCGTCGGTAGTTACCGGAACAACGATTTTGGCCTGCACGACATGGCCGGTAACGTGCTGGAATGGACCTGTTCGCTCTATAACGAGGATCCTCAGGCGCCTATTCAGAGTTGTGAGGCGCCGGCGGCGGGCCGCCAATTCGTGGTGCGCGGCGGTTCCTGGAACGACGAGCCGCGCAACGTGCGTTCGGCCGAACGGCATCGCAGCGATCCCGATTTCCGAGATTACTTTTTGGGCTTTCGCTTGGTGCGCGAGCTGCCTTGAGCGTTTCGCTGCCCTAAATGAGGAATCATGAAGTCCGCCGCGCGGGGTGGGTTCTGGCCGGTCGTCGAAGGTGTGGGCGCGTTGGTGGCCGGTCCCCTGACGCGATTGCGGGAGGAGCTGGATTTCCTGGCGATCGTGCTGATCAGCGCGGGCCTGGTCACGCGGGGGCAGTGGCGGTTTCTGTTCAGGCATACCTTGCAGCAGATCTATTTTACGGCGGTGCAAAGAGCATACATCTTCACCGTCGTCGGCCTGATCATCGGTGCCTTGGTGGCGTTACCGCTGATCGTGTTCGGCATTCACGACCCCCAGTTGCTGGGGCGCATCATGCATATCATGATGTATCATCAGCTCGACCCCATTCTGGCGAGCTTGTTCGTGGCGGGGATGTCGGGCGCGGCCATCACCGCCGAACTGGGCGAACTCAAGGCCAATCAGGCGATCGAGCATTTGGTCGCGATGGGTTTGAACCCGTACAGTTTTTTCGTATTGCCTCGTCTGATCGGCGTGGTGCTGTCGTTGCTGGTGTTGGCTCTCTGGCTGAATATTGGGGTAACGGTCGGGGCGGGGGGTATGCTGAGCGTCTACCAGAACATCCCGCCGACGGTTTTCTTCCGGGTTTGCTTGTCGGGGTTGAGCCACGGGTCGCTGGCGCTGACCGGCGGCATGGTGGTGATGCAGGGCATCCACATCGTCCTGGTGC
This sequence comes from Candidatus Competibacter sp., assembly GCA_035447285.1. Classification (GTDB taxonomy): domain Bacteria; phylum Pseudomonadota; class Gammaproteobacteria; order Competibacterales; family Competibacteraceae; genus Competibacter. The sequence goes on along the minus strand of DAOTGT010000172.1, from coordinate 2,448 downwards.
AGACCCAGCGCGCTTTTCGAGTCAATGCCTATGTGGATATTCCCCGGGCGTTGCCCAGCGCGTTCGCGCAATCCTTCATCGGTTGCCTGATCATCACCCTGTTGGTTTCGCTGCTGCGTTATGGCTGAGACCTTGGTGCGGTTGCGTGGCCTGGAGCTGAATCTGCACCCGCCGCCGCGTCCTTTCGATTTTCGAGCCATGGCGGGCGAGACATGGATGCTGGTGGGTGCGGTCGGTTCGGGCCGGCGCGAGCTGATTCGAACGATCGCCGGTTTGTCCGTGCCCCGAACCGGCTACATCGAACTGTTCGGACAGGTCGTGGAACGGATGAATCCGCGCGCGCGGGCGCGTCTGCGCGGCCGGATCGGGGTGGTGCTGGAGCATGCGGGCCTGGTGCCGGCCTGGAGCGTGTTTGAAAATCTGGCGCTGCTGGTGCGTTACCACCGCTTGGTGCCGGACGGCGAGGTCGAAGGCTATGTGACGGCTTTTGTGGAGTCCTGCCGGTTGCCGCCGGCGATCCTGGCGCGACAAGCCAACGAACTATCGCCGCTGGAAAACAGTTGGATCGGTTTGCTGCGGGCGCTGATCATCAAGCCCAGGCTGTTGCTGGTCAGCGCTTATCTGCCGCGGGAAACCCTGGTGGCGGGTTACGGCGTGTGGACGTTTTTCGAAGAGATGGTCGTGCCGATGCGGATGACGATTATGGTCGATGCCGGTCCGCAAGCGCTGCCGATGGATCCGAAAACCGACCTGCTGGTCATGGACCAGGGGACATTACTGGCGGCGGGTAGAGCCGTGGACCTCGCCGGGCATCCGGATGCCCTGGTCAGACGCTTCGCGCGTTTCGATCATGCTTGAGACCTTGATCAGTGCCCGTTACCAGTTCTACCAGCGCGCGGTGGGCTTGCTGGTCTTAGCCACGCTGGGCGTGCTGTTCGCCATGCTGTGGATGACCAACCGCCAATTCGGATTTTTCAGTCAGACCTACCATCTGCACGGATTTCTCGACAACGTCAAGAGCATCCAGAGAGCCACCCCGGTCACCTTGGCGGGATTGAAGATCGGCGAGGTATACAATCTGGCGATCACCGACTACAACCGGATTCGCATCGAACTGATTCTCGACCGCGAATATCAGTCGCGCATCCGCGAGGATTCAGCCGCCCAAGTCAAGACCGACCTGTTGGGTAACGCCCACATCGAAATCAATATGGGCAACCCCGCGCGGTCGGTGTTGCGGGATGGGGCGGATATTTCCTTTGTGCGCTCTCCCGATCTGGATGCATTGCTGAGTCAGGCTCAGGAACAGTTGACCCAGGTATCCGGCGTGTTGGCCAACGTCAGGACCATCACGGAGGAACTCAAGAAACCCGAGGGCGGGTTGCTGGGGACGCTGGATGCCTTTGCCCAAGTCACGCAGGAATTTTCCACCCGGCTGTCCGGTTACCTGCAACGGATCGACGGCGTCCTGCGCGACGCGGCCGAACTGAGCGGACAGCTCGGCCCCTTGCTGCGGGAACTGACGGTTGTCAGTCGGGAGGCGAGCCGCTCGGCCGCGGATCTGGCTGCGGTCGGCGCGCGAATCCGCGAAGGTCAGGGCGTGCTCGGCGGCATGACCGATAGCAATAGCCCGCTTTCTCGCGATGTGGCGGCCAGCACGCGCAAGTTGCGGGCGGTGCTGACGGGATTGGAAAAGCTGACCGACCGATTGCCGGCTTATGGCCAGCAGGTCGAGCGGATCCTGCAACAGACCGAACGCATGACGGCCAAGCTGGCCGAAGCCAGCTCGCAGGTGCCCGGATTGATTGACAAGGGCCACTTGGTGGCCGAGGACGTGGATGACATGGTCGGCGGCATCAAGCGCAGCGCGTTGCTTCGCATCCTGAATCCGGCGGAACCGGGCCGGCGCCTGCTGGAGGCGCCTCGGGATATCGAATGGTCCGCGCCCGCCGCGCCGCCTCCCTAGCAACCGGATGGTGGCGCGTGACCGGCGAAAGGCGAACATGGCGCTGAGATGCGGCCGGGGTGTGGTGCTACTGGCGGGCGGGTTGTTGGCGGGGCTGACGGCCTGCGGCGGCCCGGCGCCGACACCGTTGCAGTCGCAATACCAGAGCAGCGAGGAACGGGCGCTGCGCTACTACGCAAGGGGCGAATTGCCGCGAGCCTTGCAGGGTTTTCAGGACAGCCTGCGCTGGGCCGAAATCGCCGACGATCGTCCGGCGATCGTGGCGCAATCCCTGAACGTGGGTGCGGTCGCGCTGGCGCTGGGCGAGTGGTCACTGGCGGAACGGAGTTTGCTAAAGGCACTGCGGGCGGCGGCGGCGCTGCCCGATCCCGCAAGCCTGTTGCAGGCGCGTTTGGGTCTTGCGGAGATCCAATTGCGGCGCGGTCGATTCGCGGCCGCGCGGACGGAATTCCAGCGCGCGCTGGACCAGGGGCGCGAGCAGC
>DAOTGT010000171.1:0-6537 GCA_035447285.1 Candidatus Competibacter sp. | reverse complement strand
GTCTCCGTCTTTGAGCGGCTCGCGGGATGAGCCCGCGTCCCGGCGTGCACCTGCCCACGCTGGCCCAACTGACCGGCGTGCCCGAATCCACCCTGCGCAATCGTCTGGCCCGGAATGGTGGCAACCTGGCCCAGGCCGTGAGTGAGCCGACCTGCTCGAAACAGGCGGCTGGGCGGATCGGCGCCAAGCGGAGTCCGTGGCGGTATCCGTCATGCGGCGACTGACGGGCGCCGAGCGCTTCCCGATCAAACGGCGCGGCCGGTTGGTTCGCGTGCGGCTGGATCGAATGGACTGGTATGAGGTCTTGAGCCTAGCGAATGCTCACCGGCTGGCGGGCAACGAGGACACGGCTGAATCCCTGTTCGACTATCAAGCGCGCCTGCCGCGTGAACCGGTTGAACCGTCGGATCCGAGCGTCGCGTGAACGCCAGCCGCCATGGGGGGAGGGGGGGTCTTCAATTTTTCACCCTCGCCCCCTTGGAAGATGCCCGGTAGTCAAATTTTTTTGCCGACAGTTGAAAATTTCAGGCTGTCACCTGCCATTTCATACTGAAATGCCGCTGGAACACGCTAAACGCTGACCCTCATGGCCGATCCTCGCAAACCCGCCGTGGCGCGGCTATCCAGTCGCCGATATGAAACCCCGCGTCCAGCCGACCGGCCAGAAGTCCCACCGGGCGTGCCCGACGAAGCGCGGCCGATCTTCGCCGAACTGGTCGAATCGATGCCGAAGGGCGTGGCGGCGCGCAGCGATTCCACCTTCATCGGCATGGCCGCGACGCTGCTGGCCGAATACCGCCTTGCTCCCAAAAAATTCCCCACCCCACGGATCAACGCCCTGCGGTTGATGTTGGCCGAGCTGGGCATGACGCCCAAGGCGCGGCGACAGCTCGAACTGGCGCCGGACCGGAAAGACAATCCGTTCGCTGAAATTGATCGGTTGCGTGGGGCGTAGCGCGGCTGTCTTCCCGCCCAGATCGTTCACTGGTCACCGGTACGCCTGCCCGCCGCTGCATGGTCGGCAACCTGGCTGGCCAGCGTGATTTGCCGTCGCTCAGGTCGACCGCCGGCACCGTGCAAGCGCCACCCAGCAGAGTGTTCAAGCCAGCCGCCGTGATCAACCCTGCCAGCCGGCCCGCCGTGATCAATCGTCAAAGGTGTGCCCCAAGCGGTCACGGTGGCCGTCTACGGTTGGCCAACCGACCTGAGTGATGTCGAGGTGCCTGCCGCCTGCTGGCGGTTCGAGCCCTGACCGGCTGTCCAGGCGAAACTGGATATTGTTTGTAACCGGTTACTAGGCTAGGATAAGCACATGGCCAAGACTCGCAGTGAAATCACTGAAGATTACCGCTCGCGGACCCGCGAACGAGGCCACGCCCGCGTGGAAGTCCTTGTGCCCGCCGCCCGTGTTCCCGAACTGAAGGAACTGGCTCGCCAGTGGCGGGCCGAAGCGCGGCGCAAGACGCCAATCCAGGATCGCTAGCCATGACCGCCGACACTGAAAATCTGATGCTCGAACACTTGCGCCATATCCGCCCCCGTGTCGATCAGATTACCGATACGGGCGACGAAACCGCCGCCCGGCAACAAATCACCATCGACCGGCTGGCCGCCCGCGTGGAACGCATCGAGCGCCGATTGGAGTTGAGCGAATCACCCAGGGGAACCGACCATGCTTGAGATTGCCGCGCAATGGGACGATGAGGCCGAGGTGTGGATAGCCACCAGTGAGGATGTGCCTGGCCTGTGCGTGGAAGCGAGTACCTTCGACGAGCTGGTGGCTGTCGCAACGGAATTGACGCCGGAACTTCTTGAATTGAATCACGTAGAGATTTTAGGTCCGGTATCCATCCACATTACCGCTGAACGGACGATGACGGCGAAGGCCGCTTGATGGCGGCAATGTATGCGGACCTCGTAAAGCACCTCAAGACCCATGGATGCTGGATGGTTCGCACCGGGAAAGGAAGCCATGAAATTTGGTACAGCCCAATCAATGGGAGGACGTTTACGGTTCCGCGCTCGCTGGCATCCGTGCCGCTGGCCAACGCGATACTGAAGCAAGCCGGTCTACCCAAAGCATTTTGAATTCCCCCAAATTCGGGGGTTTTGCGCCCGGCAAGGCGTCTTGCACACGCCTTGCCGGACTTCCCACGGCACACCCTTTCAAGGAGGGCACGCCATGAGCAACACCCATTCTATCCCGTCCGTCGCGTCTTTCGACGCCAACCCGCGCTGCATCCTGCCCGACGCAATCATCGATCCGGTATCGGACGAACTCCAAGCCATCGAGAACCTGGCGGAACGGTTGTGCGGCCATGCCGAGGGCCACGTTCATGCGAATGACCCCCGCACGCTGGACCAACTCGACTTGCTGGCCTGTTCCATCGGTATCGTTCGAATCGCGGAAGGCTTGGGGCGGTGCGTTGAATCGCTGCGGGAACCGTACAGCCGACGCAACGAAATCATCCTGGAACTGACTCAAGCCGAGACCAATAGTCTGAAGAGCATCGCCGCCGAATGGGGCGTGGACGAAGAAATTGCGGCCGGCCGCATTGTGATGGAAGAACTACAGCGCCGCTTTGGGTTACCGAGAGAGTCGCCAAAGGCCGCTTGACGGTAGCCGATCCGCGCGTTCGCCGGCTGGCGGTGCGATCCACGCCACGGTGGCGCCGCTGGCGGTGAACGCGCGATGATCAAAGCCCGACAACACGCGGGCTTTTTTATTGCGCAAGTCGTTGATTTTGCGCAAAAGCAGTGGGACATCCCGCGCGACATCGCCAGACTGCTTGTAACCCGCAAAACAGGCGAGGTTACAGCCGTAACCCATGTTTTTATGATAAAAATCAATAAGGTAACGCTGTAACCGCTGTAACCTCAAAAAACAATAGGGAGACCCCCCTGCGATGGGATCGCCGGTGGCCAGCCAAGGTCCGCATGATCCGCCAGAGTTGGGATGGTTGCCATGGTTGGGATGTTCCGGCGGGTCCGGTGAATTTCGCAAAACGTTGGTGTGGTACGTCAGACGGACGGTGGCGGTTTTCGCGAATGTCTTGGGTTTGGTGTGATCCGCGCGGGCGCTAGTGACAAGTTAGACGCCCTTGGACTATCCTAGACACTTGGTTGTCCGAATCGCCGCGCGATGCGCGCAACCCGTGGGAACGCGGGGTACGCCATGGGGTACGAACGAAATCGGGTGATCGGAAAATTTCGAAAATATAATGGGTTGGAAGGTTGATTCGATAGTGACCCTCCCAAACCTACCCGCGCTGGTGTGGTGGAATGGTATACACACAGGACTTAAAATCCTGCGGCCTCGCGGCCTTGTGGGTTCGAGTCCCACCACCAGCACCATAAATCAGGTGGTCAGGCAAATACCTAGCTGGGATGGCTCGCCGAAAAAACATTTCCACTAAGCATCCTCCCATGAGTGTCATTAGGATGAAGTGGCGTTTTTGAAAATGCCGTTTTAGGCCACACTCGAATTACAGCCAGTCCAGAGCGGTGTCCCGCCTTTCCTCGACAATGTGGAGTGATCGTCGAAGCGCGATCCATAAATTGACGCCATACTGCCCAACGTCAACAATCCCACCTAAAATTCACGGTAGTTCGATGCGTGGCTTTTCATGATTGCGACGGAACAGTGTGGCGATGTGGCCAATTCGCTGGACCAGCGCCGCATCGGTCGCCGCGCAAATCTCCGCGATCATCGCTTCCCGCGCTTCACGATCTTCGGCATTAACTCGAATTTTGATCAGTTCATGGTGGTCGAGAGCCAGCAGGATTTCATGGGTGACCATTGGTGTGATGCCGTTGTCACCGACGATCACAACCGGCTTGCGGTGATGGGCCAAGGCTTTGAGATGACGCTTTTGCGGGTTGGTTAGGATGGGCACGGGATAATCGGACATGGCGAAAGATTTCGACAGTGTAACTGGCGGCAAGGGTTTGACGGTAGCCCCGAGCCCTTTGAACGAGGTGAAGCTGGATCTAGGGGTCATCCTGGCGATCGGTGTGTTGCTGCTGCTGGTGCAGGGGCGGGCGCTTGAAAGCCTGTCCCTGCAATTGTTGCTGCTGCTGAGCTATGGGTTGTTGGGCATGCTTTGGATCGTCATCCGGGTCTACCGGGTCATGGCCCAATTCGACCGCGAAAGGGAACGAAATCAGGATGGCCCGCAGTAAGAGCAGCACCCGCTGGCTGAGGGAGCATTTCACCGATGAATACGTGCGCCGTGCCCAAGCGGAAGGTTACCGTTCCCGTGCGATCTACAAGCTCCTGGAAATACAGGAAAAAGACCGATTGTTGCGGCCTGGTGCCACAGTCGTGGATCTGGGCGCGGCACCCGGAGGCTGGTCGCAGCTAGCGGCGCGGCTGGTTGGTCCTCGGGGCGCGGTGATCGCGTTGGATGTACTGCCGATCGAGCCGCTGGTTGGTGTGGAATTCATCCAGGGCGATTTTCGCGAGACAGCAGTGCTGGATGGATTGTTGAATGTGCTGAACGGCCGGCCCGTGGACCTTGTAATATCCGACATGGCCCCCAATACCACAGGCATCAAGGCGGTGGATCAGCCGCGCGGCATGTACTTGGCTGAGCTGGCGCTGGATTTTGCCCGACAATGTTTGCGGCCTGGCGGAGATTTCCTGGTCAAGGCGTTTCAGGGCGAAGGTATCGATCCGTTTCTCGGGGAACTGCGTGCCGCGTTTGCCGCTGTTTTGCCCCGCAAGCCCAAAGCGTCACGCGCCCGCAGTGCCGAACGGTACTGGCTGGCCAGGAACTATCGTGGGTGAGCGAGTCTAAAATCTGGTATTTTTTAACCCGTTAAGCTCTTAAGCTCGGGAGAAGCGAGCAATTCCTCTTTCCAGTATCAAGATCACAACCGCTTTCGCAGCGTTGAGGTGCGCACCTTGAATGACATGGTAAAAAACATCCTCCTGTGGGTGGTCATCGCGGTGGTGCTGATGTCCGTCTTCAATAGTTTTGGTCCGAAGGTGGCACCATCCGCCCAAATGTCCTATTCGCAGTTCCTGCAGGAAGCCAAGGAAGGGCGAATCGCGCAGGTGATGATCGACGGGCGCGCCATTCAGGGCCGGACTGGTGGTGGTGAGCGATTCACCACATATAGCCCGGAGACCGATAACAGCGCCATGATCGGCGAGCTGCTCAAGCACGGTGTCGATATCGAGGGGCAACCACCGGAGAAACAGGGGCTGTTGATGCAGATCTTCATCTCCTGGTTCCCGATGTTGTTATTGATCGGGATCTGGGTGTTCTTCCTGCGGCAGATGCAGGGAGGTGGCGCTGGTCGAGGGGCGATGTCGTTCGGTAAGTCGCGTGCCCGGATGATGAGCGAGGATCAGATCAAGGTCACGTTCTCGGATGTCGCTGGCGTGGACGAGGCCAAGGAAGAAGTCGCTGAATTGGTGGAATTCCTGCGTGATCCCGGCAAATTCCAGAAACTTGGGGGCAAGATTCCGCGCGGGGTGCTGATGGTCGGTTCGCCCGGCACCGGCAAGACGCTGCTGGCCAAGGCCATCGCCGGCGAGGCCAAGGTACCGTTTTTCTCCATCTCCGGTTCGGACTTCGTGGAAATGTTCGTCGGCGTCGGCGCATCCAGGGTGCGCGATATGTTCGAACAAGCCAAGAAGCACGCGCCCTGCATTATCTTCATCGACGAAATCGACGCCGTGGGCCGGCATCGCGGCGCGGGTCTGGGTGGCGGTCACGACGAGCGCGAGCAAACCCTGAACCAGTTGCTGGTGGAAATGGACGGCTTCGAGGGTAACGAAGGCATCATCGTCATCGCCGCCACCAATCGTCCCGATGTGCTCGATCCGGCACTGCTGCGTCCTGGCCGATTCGATCGGCAGGTGGTGGTCCCGTTGCCCGACGTACGGGGTCGCGAGCAGATTCTCAAGGTCCATATGCGCAAGGTGCCGCTGTCCGACAATGTCAAACCGGTGGTGATCGCCCGTGGCACTCCCGGTTTTTCCGGGGCGGACTTGGCCAATTTGGTGAATGAGGCGGCGCTGTTCGCCGCTCGCGCCAACAAGCGCGATGTGGACATGGAGGATTTCGAGAAGGCCAAGGACAAGATCATGATGGGCGCCGAGCGCAAGTCGATGGTGATGAGCGAGGAGGAAAAGAAGCTCACGGCCTATCACGAGGCCGGCCATGCCATCGTCGGACGGCTGGTGCCGGCGCACGACCCGGTATACAAGGTCAGCATCATCCCGCGCGGCCGGGCGCTGGGCGTGACCATGTTTCTGCCGGAGGGTGACCGCTACAGCTTCAGCAAGCAGCGGCTGGAGAGCCAGATTTCCAGCCTGTTCGGTGGACGGATCGCCGAGGCCATCGTGTTCGGGGCGGATTTCGTCACCACCGGCGCGCAGAACGACATCGAACGCTCCACCGACATCGCCCGCAATATGGTGACCAAGTGGGGATTGTCCGAACGGCTGGGACCGCTGACCTACAGCGAAGACGATGGCGAGGTGTTTCTGGGACGGTCGGTGACCCGGCATAAGAACGTATCCGA
>DAOTGT010000170.1:0-6629 GCA_035447285.1 Candidatus Competibacter sp. | reverse complement strand
TAGGTTCCAGTGGGGTAACCCGTGAGAGTTCGAGTCTCTCCTTTCGCACCATTCATCGCCGCGCCCGCGGAATGATTGCCCGATTTCTGTTTCTTGAAAACAGGCAGTGGGTGCCGGTGGCTCGCCCATATATAAACGATCAACAGATTTGAGGTGCATCGATGCAGGTTTCAGTTGAGAGGCTGAGCGATCTGGAGCGCCGGGTGACCGTGCAGGTCCCCGCCGAACGGCTCGCCAAGGAAATCCAGGAGCGCTTGCAGTCCCTGTCCCGGCGGGCCAAGGTGGATGGTTTCCGTCCCGGCAAGGTGCCGCTCAAGTTGATCAAGCAGATGTACGGTGACCAAGTACGGTATGAAGCCGTGAGCGAGGTGATGGAGCACAGCCTGCGCGAAGCGCTGCTTCAGGAAAAGCTCAGTCCCCTCGGCGGTCCGAAAATCGAGCCAAAACCGCTGGAAGAAGGACAGGATCTCGAATATTGCGTCACCTTCGAAGTCATGCCCGAGTTTAAACTGGCTGGCTTTGAGAGTATTGCGGTCGAGCGACCGATGGCGGAGGTGACTGAACAAGATGTCGATCACATGATCGAAACCTTGCGCGAGCAGCGAGTGGCTTGGAATGCGGTGGAACGCCCGGCTCGCGAAGGCGATCGCGTTCAGATCGATTTTCTGGGGCGGATCGACGGCCAGGATTTTCCGGGTGGCAAGGGTGAAAACACCACCGTGGTGTTGGGCAAGGCGGCCATGCTCAAGGATTTCGAGGATCGGCTGGTGGGTCTGAGCGCGGGCGCGGAGACTGAGTTCGATATCGTGTTTCCAGACGATTATCATGTCGCGGACATAGCCGGCAAGACCGCTCGCTTCCAGGTCACGCTCCATGTGGTGGAAGAGGCCAGCCTGCCCGAGGTAAATGAGGCTTTTGCCGAAAGCTTCGATGTCAAGGAGGGAGGGATCGCCGGTCTCAGGCAATCGCTGCGCGACAACATGGAACGCGAGTTGCGCGATGGCATCAAAGCCCGCATCAAACAACAAGTGATGCAGGGGCTGTTGGAAGCCAACGACATCCCGCTACCCCAGGCGTTGATTCAGTTTGAAATCGAGAATCTGGCCCGTCAGTTGCATTTCCCGGCTGGTGGCGATGATGAAAAGATCCGCGAACTCAAGGTGCAATTGCTGGGATCCGAGGCGCGCCGACGGGTCGCTTTGGGCCTGCTGGTTTCCCAGCTAGCGACCGAGCAGGGGATCCAGGTCGATGACCAACGGGTCCAAGATTATCTGCAATCGCTTGCCGCCACTTATCAGGAGCCGGCCGAGGTGCTGCGCTGGTACGGACAGACACCCCAGGCGCTCGACGGGGTGCGCGCGCTGGTGCTTGAAGAGCAGATCGTGGACTGGTTGCTCGAACGGGTGCGGGTGACCGATAAATCCAGCACTTTTGCCGAAATCATGGCGCCCGGCAAACCGGCCGGAACCGTCGTTCAGGAGTCTTCCGAATGAGTGAAAAAGGCGCCTTCGCTGGCATTCAGGCCCTCAATCTCGTGCCGATGGTGGTGGAGCAAACCGCGCGCGGCGAACGGGCCTACGATATCTATTCCCGTTTGTTGAAGGAACGAGTGGTGTTCCTGGTTGGGGCGGTCGAGGATTACGCTGCCAATCTGGTGGTCGCGCAACTGCTGTTTCTCGAAGCCGATAATCCGGATAAGGATATTCATCTCTACATCAATTCGCCGGGTGGTTCGGTCAGTGCCGGCTTGGCGATTTACGATACCATGCAATTCGTCAAACCGAGCGTCAGCACCATGTGCGTGGGCCAAGCGGCCAGCATGGGCGCGTTGTTGCTGGCCGGTGGTGCGCCGGGCAAGCGTTTTTGCTTGCCGCACTCGCGCGTTATGATCCATCAGCCGCTGGGCGGCTTTCAGGGGCAGGCCAGCGATTTTGACATCCATGCCCGGGAAATTCTGCTGGTTCGAGATCGGCTCAACCGGATTCTGGCTAAACATACTGGGCAGCCCATTGAAAAGATCGCTGTCGATACCGACCGCGATAACTTCATGGGCGGCGCCGAGGCGGTTGAGTATGGTCTGATCGACGCGGTGCTGAACCAGCGTGTCCCGTTAAGCTGACGCAATTCGCGCGTGATTTCCGGCGTCGAGCCGACGTCTTAACTTCGAGCCGCGATACCTGCGGTACCTATTGTGTGGTGAGTCACGGTACCCTATATGGATCCAACGATCGCGCGATGACGAGGAAGGTATTATGAGCAGAGATCGAAGTGATAGGAGCGACGATGACAAGCTGTTGTATTGTTCCTTTTGTGGCAAAAGTCAGCATGAGGTGCGCAAACTGATCGCGGGACCGAATGTGTTCATCTGCGACGAATGTGTTGAGTTGTGCAACGACATTATCCGCGAGGAAATGGAAGAGACGGCGCCCGCTGCCTCCAGCAAACTGCCTAAGCCGCATGACATCAACCAAGTTCTCGATGAGTACGTCATCGGCCAGGAACGCGCCAAAAGGGTGCTTGCCGTCGCCGTCTACAACCATTACAAGCGGCTGGAGCTACAGCGTGCCGTCCGCGCCAAAAATACTGAAGTAGAAGTCACCAAGAGCAACATTCTGCTGATTGGCCCCACCGGCTCCGGCAAAACGCTACTGGCCGAAACCCTGGCCCGGTTTCTGAACGTGCCGTTTACCATCGCCGATGCCACGACCCTGACCGAAGCGGGCTATGTCGGCGAAGACGTGGAAAACATCATTCAAAAACTGCTGCAAAAATGCGACTACGATGTCGAGAAAGCCCAGACCGGCATCGTCTATATCGACGAGATCGACAAAATCTCGCGCAAGTCCGATAACCCCTCAATTACCCGTGACGTGTCGGGCGAAGGCGTGCAGCAAGCCCTGCTCAAGCTGATCGAGGGTACCATGGCTTCGGTGCCGCCGCAGGGCGGGCGCAAGCATCCCCAGCAGGAGTTTCTGCAAGTCGATACCACTAACATCCTGTTTATCTGCGGCGGTGCCTTCGCCGGGCTGGACAAGGTCATTCGCAGCCGCTCCGACAAGGGAGGAATCGGGTTTTCGGCGGACGTCAAAAGCAAGGATGGTGACAAGAGCGTCGGCGAGGTACTGATGGAGGTGGAACCGGAAGATTTGATCAAGTACGGTCTGATTCCAGAGTTCGTCGGCCGGCTGCCGGTGGTTGCCACATTGACCGAACTGGATGAAAACGCGCTGGTGCGGATCCTGACCGAACCTAGGAATGCCGTCGCCAAACAATTCAATAAATTGTTCGAGATGGAAGGCAGCGAGCTGGAATTTCGCGAGGAAGCCTTGCGGGCGGTCGCCCGTAAAGCCATGGAGCGCAAGACGGGTGCCCGTGGTCTGCGCACTATTCTGGAGCATATCTTGCTCGACACCATGTATGACTTGCCGAGTATGCAGAATGTCCGCAAAGTGGTGATTGACGACTCCGTGGTCGAAGGTCACGCCAAACCGTATTTTATCTACGAGAACATCGAGCGGCGCGCGGCCGCGCACGATTGACCCACCCTGCTCCATTCTTGCCCGGCGTTTGCCGTCGGGCTGGTCCGATCGACCAGTTGTGCGCGGCTTGGCGCGGCTGGGTGCGATTCCGCTGTCAGACAACAATCTCGCTGCGTCCGGTCCGCTGGATCGCCCCGCCAATTTTCCCGGCTCAACTGCGGAGGGTCTGCCATGAAGCAGAACGAAACCACGCTCGATAGTTTGCCCGATCATGCGCCGATGCCGGTATTGCCGCTGCGTGATGTGGTGGTTTATCCCCACATGGTGATCCCGTTGTTCGTGGGCCGAGAAAAATCCATTCATGCGCTCGACCTGGCCATGCAGGGCAACAAACGTATTGTTCTGGTGGCGCAAAAGAGCGCCGAAATGGATGACCCCAAAACCGACGATATCTACGCGGTCGGGACGTTGTCGAACGTCTTGCAACTGCTGCGACTGCCGGATGGTACGGTTAAGGTATTGGTGGAAGGCAGCCAGCGGGTGAATATCCACCGCTTTACCGAAACCCATGCCTGTTTCATCGCCGAGGTATCATTGCTGGAATCCGTGCTGGACGAGAGCGAGTCACAGGAAATCCAGGCGTTGGTGCGCTCGCTGCTCAGTACCTTCGACCAGTATGTCAAACTCAACAAAAAAATCCCTGGTGAGGTGCTGACTTCCGTATCCGGCATCGACGATCCCAGCCGTTTGGCCGACACCATCGCCGCGCACATGGCGCTCAAGCTGGATGAAAAGCAAAAGGTGCTGGAAATACAGAACCTGCGCGAACGGCTTGAGCATCTGTTGGGCCTGGTGGAGGGCGAGATCGACATCCTCCAGGTCGAGAAGCGTATCCGTGGCCGCGTCAAGCAGCAGATGGAAAAAAGCCAGCGCGAGTATTATCTGAACGAGCAGATGAAGGCGATTCAGAAAGAACTCGGCGATCTGGAAGACGCGCCCAACGAAATCGAGGAACTGGCGCAACGCATCGAAAAGGCCGGGATGCCCAAGGACGCCAAGGCCAAGGTACAGGCAGAGCTGAACAAGCTGAAAATGATGTCGCCGATGTCGGCCGAAGCCACGGTGGTGCGCAACTATATCGACTGGCTGGTCAGTGTGCCCTGGAAAAAACGCACCAAGATTCACCATGATCTGAGCCTGGCCGAGGGCATTCTGGAAGCCGATCACTATGGTCTGGAGAAGGTCAAGGAACGAATCCTGGAATATCTGGCCGTGCAGCAGCGTGCGCGCAAGCTCAAGGGGCCGATTCTGTGTTTGGTCGGGCCGCCGGGTGTGGGCAAGACTTCGCTGGGGCGATCCATCGCCCGCGCCACCAATCGTAAGTTCGTGCGGATGTCGCTCGGCGGAGTACGCGACGAGGCGGAAATTCGCGGCCACCGCCGCACCTACATCGGTTCGATGCCGGGCAAGATCGTCCAGAACCTAGCCAAGGTTGGTGTGCGTAACCCATTATTTCTGTTTGATGAAATCGACAAGATGTCGATGGACTTCCGTGGCGATCCTTCGTCGGCACTGTTGGAGGTGCTGGACCCCGAGCAGAACAACACCTTTAACGACCACTACCTGGAAGTGGATTTCGATCTGTCGGACGTGATGTTCGTGGCGACCGCCAACTCGCTCAATATTCCGCCGCCGCTGCTGGATCGCATGGAGGTGATTCGGATCCCCGGCTACACCGAGGACGAGAAGCTCAATATCGCGGCCCGCTATCTGGTTGCCAAACAGCTTGCCAACAACGGCTTGCACAAGGAAGAACTGGAAATCGTCGAAGACACCCTCCTCGATATCATTCGGTTCTATACCCGCGAAGCCGGTGTGCGCAATCTGGAACGAGAGATTGCTAAAATCTGTCGCAAGGTGGTCAAGGAAATCACCCTGAAACCGGCCGATGGCAAGATCGTGGTCATGCCCGACATGTTGGACAAGTATTTGGGCGTGCGCCGGTTCCGCTACGGTTTGGCCGAGGAGCGGGATCAGGTCGGTCAGGTGACCGGGTTGGCTTGGACCGAGGTCGGAGGTGAACTGCTCAGCATCGAGGCGGTTCTGGTGCCGGGCAAGGGCAAGCTGATTCATACCGGACAATTGGGCGAAGTGATGCGGGAATCCATTCAAGCGGCGGTGACCGTGGTCCGCAGCCGCGCGGAGGAGCTGGGTGTCGATCCGGAATTCCATCAGAAATACGATCTGCACATTCATGTGCCGGAGGGAGCGACGCCCAAGGATGGTCCCAGCGCCGGCATCGGCATGTGCACGGCGCTGGTGTCGGCGCTGACCCGGATTCCGGTGTGTTCCAGCGTGGCGATGACCGGTGAGATCACCCTGCGCGGCGAGGTTTTGCCGATCGGTGGACTCAAGGAGAAACTACTGGCGGCACACCGGGGCAGTATCGCAACGGTGCTGATTCCAGAAGACAACCGGAAGGATTTGGTGGAAATCCCGGAAAATATTTTGGCCAAGCTCAATGTGCGGCCAGTTCGCTGGATCGATCAGGTGCTGGAAATCGCCCTGCGGTCTTTACCGGTCACTCAATCCCCGGATGGAGCGGAGGAAACGGTGGCGGCGTCAGCGTCGGCCAAGGCTGGCAACGCCTTGGAAAACGTGCGTGCCCACTGAAATCGCCGGGCCAATTGACAGTGCTTCGAACGCCCTGTTATAAGGGCAAAATCACCATTATACGCTTGATACGGCTAGCGTGAGCCCTGCTCCGATACCGTACGGATCAAAAACGCACAAGACTGCACAGGAAGGGGGATCCATGAATAAGACTGAACTGATTGAAACCATCACCCAAGCGACCGATCTATCCAAAGTGGCGGCTGGCAAGGCGGTTGACGCCATGTTGGCGGCCATCGGTAAATCTCTGCAAGGCGGAGATACCGTGGTATTGACGGGTTTCGGCACCTTCTCGGTGCGGGAACGTCCGGCCCGAACCGGGCACAACCCAAAAACCGGCGCGGCCATGGAAATCAAGGCCAGTAAGTCTCCGGTCTTCAAGGCTGGTAAAACCCTCAGGGACGCGATAAAATAGAGAGCCTTTTTTCGAGGGTGCTTAGCTCAGTTGGGAGAGCATCGCCCTTACAAGGCGAGGGT
>DAOTGT010000169.1:1470-6630 GCA_035447285.1 Candidatus Competibacter sp. | reverse complement strand
GAAGCGCAGCAGGGTGGCGACGGTGTCGGGCGTCAGGAACCGCAGGCCAGGCGGATAGCGGTCGGGCGCTTGCCAGGGCTGGCGCGTGGCCAGCGTGAAGCCCCATTCGCCGAACGTCGGCACATAGGCGTGATAAGGCGTGACCCGCAAGCCCACGCTCTCGATGGTGCGAGCGATGCACCAGAACGATTGGCGGGCATACAGCGGCGAGGTGGTCTGTACCACCGCCGCGCCGCGCGCCGCCAGATGCTTCTCCAGCAGCCGATAGAAAACGTTGGTGTACAGCCGGCCCAGCGAGTAATTGGTGGGATCAGGGAAATCCACCACGATAAAGTCGAATGTGTCCTGATTTTCCTCCAACCATTTGAAGGCGTCGGCATTGATGACCTTGACCTTGGGTGAATTCAAGGCATTGGCGTTGAGTGGGGTCAGTAGGGGATGGGTGGCGAACAGCCGGGTCATCTCCGGGTCGAGGTCCACCAGGGTCACGCTTTCCACCGAGTCATAACGCAGGATCTCCCGCACCGCCAACCCGTCGCCACCACCCAGCACCAGCACTCGCCGTGCCCCCGGTACCGCGCTCAGGCCCGGATGCACCAGTGCTTCGTGGTAGCGGTATTCGTCGCGGGCGCTGAATTGCAGGTTGCCGTTGAGAAACAGTCGCAAGTCATCCTTCCAGCGGGTCAGCACGATGCGCTGATAGGGCGAAGTGTGGGCGAAGACGATTTCATCGGCATAGAGTTGTTCCTCGGCCAGCGCGGTAATCCGGTCGGCGGCGACGAAGCCGGCGGCCAGCGCCAGAATGGCGGCGGCGCACTGACCGCGCAGCCAACGCAATTGCGGCAGTTGCGCGCGAAACAGCCACAGCGCCCAAGCCGCCACCAATACGTTGAGCAACCCGAACAGCAAACTGGTGCGGTTCAGACCCAAATGCGGCGCCAGCAGGATCGGAAACAGCAGCGACACCGCCAGTGCGCCCAGATAATCCAGCGTCAGCACCTGCGACACCAAGTCCTTGAAGGCGAACTGCTGCTTGAGAATCCGCATGATCAGCGGAATCTCCAATCCGACCAGAATGCCGATGAGCAGCACCAGCACGTACAGCGCCAGTTGGAAGGCACCCAACCAGGCGAAGATCAGGAACAGAACCGGTGCGGAAAAGCCGCCCAGCAATCCCACCGCCAGTTCGATCTGAATGAAGCGGGCGATCAGGCCCCGGACCACGTAGCGCGACAGCCAGGAGCCGATCCCCATGGCGAACAGGTAGGTGCCGATGACGGTGGAGAACTGAGTCACCGAGTCGCCGAGCAGATAACTGGCCAGCGTGCCGGCGATCAGTTCGTACACCAGCCCGCAGGAGGCGATGACGAAAACCGAGACGAGGAGGGCGAGGGTCAACGGAGCTGCTCCTCGATCCAGTCCCAACGCTTTTCCTTCACCATCACGAAGCGACAGCGTCCCTTGGAAAGTTCGGCCCACAGCCCGCCGATCAAGCGGTCGTTTTCGGTGGCCACCCAGCGGTCCGCGCCCTTGTATTCCACGGCGAGGATAGCGCCCGGCACGCTTGAATCGGGCAACTGGCACAGGAAGTCGGGATAGAACCGGCCATCCGCCTTTTGCAGGAAGAAGGCACTGCCCTCGCGGCGCACCAGGTTACGCACCCAGAACCGGATGCGTTCTTTTTGCGCCTGGGTATCCAGCCAGCAAGCGCATTCGAATTCCTCCTTGCTGTCGAAATCGCCGATGCGCCCGTAATAATGTTTGCGAAAATCGAAGAAACCGAAGCGGCCGTCGTAATCGCGGCTGGGCGCGTAAGCTTGCGGATGAAAATGGAAAGCGTACAACTCGCTGACGGTGACGCGAGTTGCCGCGTCGTCGCCGAACAGCGTTTGTTGGAAAGCCTTGCTCACGGCCTGTTTGCGCAAGTCGCGGATGCGCGCTTCGAGCAAGTTGCGGATCAGGAACTTTTGCAGATTGGCGCGGGCCAGCGTGAAACCCTCGCGGCGCAGCAAGTCGGTCAGCCAGGCCGCCACGAAAGCTTGTTTGCTGGCGTGGGTAAGCGAGGGCTCCGGCAAATTGCGGCAGAGCCAGGTGGCCAAGCGCAGTTCGTCCCAGTTTTCGGGCTGATAGGCCAGACCCAGATCGCGTTGCAGTTCCGGCAGAAAGCGGGAAACGATCCTGCCGCTGTCGTCGTCCACGTCGATCTCACCGCCTTCCGAAACCTTGAGGCCGGCCCCCAGCAGGCTCAGATCGTCGGCGGTCGGGGCGGCGTAGGGCGAGAGATCCCAAGGATATTCCAGTACCTCCGGGTCATCGAACAAGCGCAACTCGCCTTGCACATGCAGAGCGAGTTGCGGTACTCGAAAGCGCTCGCCCCGTTCCGCCGGCGTCTGAAAAAACTCGATGGCGGTGGTGCGGCTGATTTCGGCTGCCTCGACGATGGCGATGGCGGCGGATGCGGACACCACCGATGCCTTGAGTGTTTCCGTCTCGTCCTCGCTCAGTGACGCGTCGATGGTTAGGGTGTTGAGCGCGCCGTTCCAGGTCACTTTATCGCGGATGAACTTGGGCACGCTCTTGAGATTCGGCTTCTCCGGCAAGGTAATCGCCACCGGCCGAACCGTCACGCGCCCGGCGTGTCCTTCCAGATCGAGCCGCGCCTGTTCGGCCTTGGCGGCGGTTACGAATTCGCTGACCTCGCGCCGCTCGAAGCCGGCGTCCGCCACCAGCCGATCACGCAAGGCGCCGGCGGTTTCCGCGAAGTTGCGCGACACCACGAAGGCGTAGGAACGATTCAGCGCCGGGGCTTCCCGATGACGGGCATCCGGTTGTCGCAGCACCCGCCCCAGCAACTGTTCCACCGCCGTGGCCGAATGCAACGAGGCCATGCTGACCAGCAGATAGGCAAAGGGGCAATCCCAGCCCTCGGCCAGCGCTTTTTGGGTGATGACGAACTTGACCGGGCAAGTCGGATCGGCGATGCCCAGTGGGTAATTCGCCTCGACCTTTTCCAGCCCTTTTTCCTCGCCGGTGGCGACCACGATTTCATCGGCGGGGATGCGATGATTGGTGATGAGTTCGTCGCGCACCCGCTCGAAATCCAGGGTCTCGACGCCGGTTCGGCGTGGCTCGGCCTGAATCAGCATGATCGGCCGCAAGTAGGTCGCGCCCGCGCGGCGTTCCTCGTCGGCCAGCTTGTGCAGGGCGTCGCGGTGGCCGATGGCGTCCGCCAGACACTGTTGCCAGTTCGGTTCGGTTTCCAGCACCACCGGCAGCTTGATCATTTCCTCCGCCTTCAATTCGGCGGCGGATACGCTGTGCAGCACGTTGGACGGGGTGCGCTCCAGATCGGGCGTGGCGGTGAGTTCCAGCACGCCGCTGGGATGAAAGCGCGCCAGCATGTCGAAGGCCAGTTCGGTGCGGCTGTTGTGGGCTTCGTCGACGATGACGAAGGGCCGGCGCAGACGCAGCACGTTGGCGAGCGAGTAGGGGATGGTCTGGTCAGCGCCCTGGCCGTCCTTGAGCAGTTCGTCGCGCTGGATCGGCGCGAGGTGCTCGAAGTGATGCATCAAGGCGCCGCTGGACTGGTAGACCTTGCGGCATTCCTCGTCCTCGACCTGGAAGGCTTGCCGGGTGGCGACGATGATCGTGGTCGAGGTGTCCAGCGTGGCGCGGGTCACGCTCTTGGCGTCGTCCAGATCCAGCACCGTGATCGGACCGGCTTCGCGCAAGGCGGCGTGGTAGGGATGCCGACGGTTGCGCAAGGCGCGCAGCGTCTGTTCGCGGATGGGCTTGCTCGGCACCAACCAGAGGATGACGCTATGCTCGCCGCGTAATAGGTGGGTGTTGACGAGGTGGACGCTCTTGGCCGCCAACCAGGTCTTGCCGCCGCCGGTGGGCACGCGCAGGCAGAAGTACGGCATGTCGGCCGGAAAACCCGGCAGCGGGTGGTACGGCAATCCCCGTCCCCATAGGCGTTCGGTCGTCGCGGTGAAGGCGATCGAGGGCGAGGGTAATTCGTGGCAGGTCTGGAAATAGCTTTCGATGCTTTCGAGCACCTGGGATTGGTAGGTTTTCGGCGCAAAGGTATTCATGTCGCGTCCTGCCAATTTTCCACGGCAAGACCGGGAACCCGAGAAAACTCCGACTCGTTGCGTGTGACCACGCACAGGCCGGCCGCGCGCGCGATGGCGGCGATTTGTAGATCGTACGGTCCGATCGGTTGACCAGCACGGGCGAGCAAGGCGCGGATTTCCCCGCAGTGCTCAGCGGCGCGATCGTCGAAGGACAGGCTACGGACCTGCGTCGCCAAGTCGCGCAACCGTGCCTGATTTTCGGCCACGCGCTGGCTGTTGCAGGCGCCGAACCAGAGTTCCGCCCAAACCGGCGCGCATAAATACAGTCGTTCCACGCCATGGCGGCGGACCGCCGTCACCAGCCTGTCGTTGTTCTTCAGCAGCGCGATCCAGGCATTGGTGTCCAGCAGGAAATCCTTCATGCGAGTGGGTCCCGCGCCGCGTCCGACCCGAGGTCGGCACCATCGATGTCGTCCGGGAAATCCTCGCCCAGGCTTCCCGCGACGCAGGCGATGAACGCCTCGGTATCAGACAATTTGGCGGCGGGGGTTGCTACCCCGTACCGTCGCTCCAGGTATTCGATGAAGTCCAGGGTCTCGCGTTGCAAGTCAGCGGGCAATGCACGGGCGTGTGCGTAGATCGTTTCGGGCAGAGTCATATTCTCGCTCCTGTCACGAACAAAATGGGATCATGGCGCAGCGCGTTCCGGCGCCTGCCTCGCGTTTCGCGGATTGGGATCGCGGGCTCATTGCGCTCAAGAGGGTGAGGCATCTTTACACCTCCAGCGCGTAAGGAGTCTGCTTGAAGGTGATGCCTTCCCGCGCGGCACGAGCGCCCATGCGATTGGCGGCGGCGTAGATGACCTTGGGGCCGGCGAACTTCGGCAACACGCCGAACACCGGGCCGGTCAGCACGTTGCCGCCGGCGATGGATTGGTCCTTGAGGATGCCGTTGTAGAGCAGGTACACGGCGCGACCTTCGTGCACGCCCAGCAACGGCGAGTCGGCCTGGCCCGCGAAGCCGGTGCCGGTTTCCACGAACCAGACGAATTCGGCCAACTGGGCAAACGTCACGTCTTCGCGGA
>DAOTGT010000169.1:0-1370 GCA_035447285.1 Candidatus Competibacter sp. | reverse complement strand
CCAAACACTTCATCCATCAACAAGCGCAGCGTCGCCACCTCGTTGTCGTCGATGGACACGAAGATCGCTCCATCCTCCCGCAAAAACTGTTTCAGCAACACCAGGCGCGGATACATCATGCACAACCAGCGGTCGTGTCGGTCCAGCGTCTCGCCTTCCTTGCCGACCACTTCGCCCAGCCAGCGGCGGATTTCCGGGCTGTTGACGTTGTCGTTGTAGACCCAGCCCTCGTTGCCGGTGTTGTAGGGCGGGTCGATGTAGATGCACTTCACCTGCCCGGCATAACGCGGCAATAGGGCTTTGAGGGCGTGCAAGTTATCGCCCTGTACGATCAGGTTGCCGCTGTCGGCGGTTCCGCAAGACAGCTCCGGCACCGGTTCCAGCAGGCGGAATGGCACATCCTTGTGGTGTTTGACGACGGCATCCTTGCCGATCCAGTTCAAGGTGGGCATCTTCGGTCCTGTTTTCGAGGGCTCATTCCATCATCTTCACCAGTGGGAACAGCAACGATGAATGATCCCCTGACATGTTTTCTCTAAAGCGCCTCACCCGCAATGGAAGCGGAAGCAGCGAGGGTGGTGGTCGTGCGCAAGGGCAGGACGGATTGTAGAGTGCCGGATCTTATAGCGGTTTGCCTTGCTTCAAATCGCGTTGCACTTCCTGAAGGATCTCAGCAATATCCTCAATCAGTTGCAGGACTTCTGTCGGCGCGTCCCCTTGTACCGCCAAGTTGCGGATCAACAGCAGCAGCGGCTCCATCCGCTCCAAACGGCGCACGGTTTCCCAGCTCATGGCCTCGTCGGTGTGAAACAGCACTCGCTCCCAGTTCGGAAAACCGGCATGATCGACCACCTCGGCACGCAGGACCTGCCACGCTCCTTGCAGGTCGGACAGGATCGTTTTTTCGTAGTGATCGGGTTCGGTGAAAAAGGGCATCCAGTTCGTTCCTGTTTGAATATCGTCGTCGGGAATAGCCCGCATCCACTCATGATAAATCTGAATGTGCCGCTGGTTCGATGCGACGCGCTCGCGGTTCACTAACCCCACCCACCAGTACGCTCGCGCTCGCGGATTTCGCGATCGCGCTCGAACAGATCGGTCAGTTCGTCCCGCGCGGTCTGGGCCAGCGAAATGAGCTGAATTTCGTCCTGGTAGTGTGGGCGCATGGCATCGAGCGCGGCCAGATCGTGGCGGCGGAAGGTATCGGCCGCCAGCCGCGCCTCATGCGCCCCGAAGCCCAGTTCCCGCAGCACCCGCCGGCCGGACCGCAGCGCCGCTTCGAAGGTCTCCCGCTCGATGTGTTCGACGTTTCGGTTCATCAGCCCAAACAGGTGGGAGACATTGCGCGCCCGCGCCACCACGGTCAGGCG
>DAOTGT010000168.1:0-6657 GCA_035447285.1 Candidatus Competibacter sp. | reverse complement strand
AACGCCAACGGCATCCGTTCCGCCGCCAGCAAGGGCTTTTTCGCCTGGCTGGCCGAACAGAACGCCGATGTGGTCTGCATTCAGGAAACCAAGGCCCAGGAGCATCAGTTGTCGCCCGAGGTCTATCGTCCGGTCGGCTACCATTGCCATTATCACGACGCCGAACGCAAAGGCTACAGTGGCGTGGCGTTGTACGCGCGTCGCCAGCCGGACGAGGTGCGAACCGGGCTGGGCTGGCCGGAATGCGACCGCGAGGGCCGCTGGCTGGAAGCTCGCTTCGGTCCGCTCAGCGTGGTGTCCTTGTACTTGCCTTCCGGTTCCGCCAAGCCGGAACGACAGCAGGTGAAATTCGATTTCATGGCGCGGCTGGCGGAACCGCTGCGGGCGATGCACGCCAGTGGTCGTGACTTCATCTTGTGCGGCGACTGGAACATCGCTCATAAGGAAATCGATCTGAAAAACTGGCGTGCCAATCGCGACCATTCCGGCTTTCTGCCCGAGGAACGAGCCTGGCTGGATGAGTTGTTCGGACCGCTGGGCTGGGTGGACGCTTTCAGGGCGGTGAATCCAAATCCCGATCAATACACCTGGTGGTCCAATCGCGGCCGGGCCTGGGATAACAATGTCGGTTGGCGGATCGATTATCAGGTGGTCACGCCCGATTTGGCGAAGCAGGCGCGCGCCGCCGCCATCTACCGCGAGCGGCGCTTTTCCGATCACGCGCCCCTGACCCTGGATTACGATTATGCCTTCTGATGCCATCCACCGCTCCGCTCGGGACATCCTGCGCGTCTTCCTCAGCGGCCGGATGCTGACGGCGCTGTTGATGGGCTTTTCCTCCGGCCTGCCGCTGCTGCTGGCCACCGGTTCGGTGCTGCAAGCCTGGTTGACCGAAGCCGGCGTCGATCTCGGCACCATCGGCCTGTTCGCCCTGGTCGGCCTGCCCTACACCCTGAAATTTTTGTGGGCGCCGCTATTGGATCGTTTTGCACCCATCGCCGGTATGGGCCGGCGGCGCGGTTGGCTGCTACTAATTCAGATCACACTGATCGCGGCAATTGCCGGATTAGGGTTGACCGATCCGACGCGAAGTTTGTCGCTGGTCACGCTGGCGGCGTTCCTGGTCTCGTTCTTCTCTGCCTCGCAGGACATCGTGATCGATGCCTATCGACGCGAGTCGCTGGCCGACGACGAACAGGGCCTGGGCGCCTCGCTCTACGTCAACGGTTACCGGGTGGGTTTGCTGATTTCTTCCGGCGGTGGCTTGATCCTTGCCGATCTCATTCCCTTTTCCGCCGTGTACGGGGTGATGGCGGCGGCGATGCTGCCCGGTCTGATCACCACCCTGTTCTGTGTCGAACCGCAGGTGGCGACCGGGACGCCCCGCACTCTGCGCGAGGCGGTGGTGCAGCCCTTCGTGGAGTATTTCTCGCGCCAGGACGCTGGCTTGATTCTGCTGTTCGTGCTGCTTTACAAGGTCGGCGAGATGATGGCCAGCCAGATGACCACGCCTTTTTATCTGGATCTTGGTTTCAGCAAGAGCGAGATTGGCACCGTCGTCAAGTTGTTCGGCTTCTGGGCAACGGTGATCGGCGGTCTGATGGGCGGCGTGTTGATCCTGAGGCTGGGCTTGTACCGCGCGTTGTGGACGTTTGGGGTGTTACAAGCGATCGGGCTGATCGGTTTCGTCATCCTGGCCCGGTTGGGACACAGTTTGCCCGGTTTGGCGCTGGCCATCGCCAGCGAGAATCTGTTCAGCGGCATGGCGACCACCGCCTACGTGGCTTTCATGGCTACTCTCACCAACCGGAAATTCACCGCCACCCAGTACGCGCTGCTCAGCAGCCTGATGGGCATCCCACGGGTGATCGTCAACACCCCGACCGGCTATCTGGCCGAGTGGCTGGGCTGGGAAGGCTTCTTCCTGTTCTGCATGGTGGCCACCGTGCCCGGCTTGTGGCTGCTGACCCGATTTCGGGCGTGGATGGAATCGGAGCGGGAAGCGATGGTTGCGGAACCGGCGCCGGCGGTGTCGGGAACCGGCAAGGATTGAACATGGCCGTCGCGGTGCTCGAACTGGCCGACGGACGGCGGATTCCCTACCGTGTCGCCGTGTCGCCGCGCAGCCAAGCCATTCGATTCTGGCTGGGCGCGCGAAGCGGTCTGGTGGTGACTGTTCCGCGCGGCTTCGATCGATCCCGCCTGGGCGCGATCATCGACGGCAAGCGGGACTGGGTGGCCCATCATCTTGAGCGGTTCGAGGCGGCCAACCCACCGCCGGCCAGCCTCGCGCCTCCTCGGGAATTCAGACTACTGGCGCTGGCGGAAACCTGGCGAGTCGAGTATCAGATAGCGCCGGCCAAGGTCATGATCGCCCGAACCGCCGGTCCCGGTCGGATTGTCGTGACTGGCCAAGTGGAGAACATGGCGGCCGGTCATGCCGTCTTGCACCGCTGGCTGGCCCGCCGGGGGCGAGACGCGCTGGTGCCGTGGCTGGAGTGCTTGTCCGGCGAGACCGGGCTACGTTATGGCAGAGTTGCCATCAAGGGGCAGCAAACCCGCTGGGGCAGTTGTTCGGCCAGGGGTGGCATCAACCTGAACTACAAGTTGTTGTTTCTGCCGCGTGAGTGGGTTCGTTACGTGTTGGTCCACGAGTTGTGCCACACTGTCGAACTGAACCACTCTCCCCGGTTCTGGGATCTGGTCCAGCGCTTCGAACCGCAGGCCCGGGAGATCAGCGCGGCGCTCCGCGATGCGCGGGCGTATCTACCGGCCTGGGTGTTGCAACCCGCGACCGCATGATTGGGCGGCGGCAAAGCCGTGGACACCGGTCCGCTATTACTTTCTACCCCGTTCGTCCAGCGTCCTGTCGATCCGGGCCACCCAGATCAACACCTCGTCCTGGGTGAGCAGCAGGATTTGTAGATGGTTGCGAAAATCCTGCCAGGACTTCTCGACGAAATCGCTGAGGGCGTCTACGTAAACCACCACCAGTTTCGCGGGGGGATCGGTCAGCCGAGCTTGTTCGGCATACTCCGTACCGTGCCGCAAACACAACAGATAGGTATCCATCGCCTTGCGCGCCGAGCTGATGGCGCCAAGGCTCATCAACCCGCTCGCGCGCAACATGCACTGCCATGCTAGCAAACCCACCGCCTGATTCCGCTCGATGACCTCGTTGATATTCATGTCGAAAACCCCCACGCCAAACCTTATGATTGTGCATCGCAACACAATTTAGGTAGTCCGTCAAGCCGGTTGAGATTATGGAAAGTCGTGCCGCCACACGCATATCCGGTGTCTTGGCCGCACGACGGGGGGCCACTGGTTAAATCGCCACCGGAGCCCGGATGGCCGGATGCGCCTGGTAGCCGATGATCTCGAAATCCTCGTAACGGTACTCGAACAAGGTTTCCGGCCGGCGTCGGATCGCCAGTCGTGGCGGCGGATGCGGTTCGCGGTCGAGCTGTGTACGAGCCTGCTCCAGGTGATTCAGATACAGATGGCAATCGCCACCGGTCCAGATGAATTCGCCCACCGCCAGATCGGTCTGCTGGGCGACCAGATGGGTCAGCAAGGCATAGCTGGCGATGTTGAACGGGACTCCGAGAAACAGATCGGCGCTGCGCTGGTAAAGCTGGCAGGACAGTTCGCCGTTGGCCACGTAGAACTGGAACAGCACATGGCAAGGCAACAACCGCATCCGCTCTAGCTCGCCAACATTCCACGCCGACACCACGATCCGTCGGGAATCCGGGTCACGCCGCAACAGCTCGACGGCGTTGGCGAGTTGGTCGATGCGACGGCCGTCCGTCGCTTCCCAGCTTCGCCACTGTTGGCCGTAAATCGGTCCCAGATCGCCGTTGGCATCGGCCCATTCATCCCAGATGGTCACGCCCTGTTCGTGCAGGTAGCGCAGGTGAGTGTCGCCGCGCAAGAACCACAACAATTCATGCACGATCGAGCGCAGATGCAGCTTCTTGGTCGTCACCAGCGGAAACCCGGCCCGCAAATCGAAGCGCAGTTGCGCGCCGAAGAGGCTCAAGGTGCCGACGCCGGTACGGTCCTGCTTGCGCGTTCCCTCGTCCAATACGCGTTGCAATAAGTCGAGGTAGGTTCTCATCGTTGGCGCGTCCCCAGGTCCGATCCCACGCTAAAAGGATGGAAATTTATTGTGCAATGCAATATAGTAGACTCAATTTCATGTTGTATGAATGAGTTAGCACATATCAGG
This sequence comes from Candidatus Competibacter sp., assembly GCA_035447285.1. Lineage (GTDB taxonomy): Bacteria > Pseudomonadota > Gammaproteobacteria > Competibacterales > Competibacteraceae > Competibacter. The sequence continues at coordinate 2,423 of DAOTGT010000168.1, read as the reverse complement.
ATAACAAATGGCCGCCAAAGCGACCTCTTCGATTCAAGTAATTGCCCGAGTATCCAGATTGCTGGACAGCTTGGCCGCTCATGACGGACCGCTCAATCTCAAGGCACTAGCCGACGCCACCGGCCTGCATCCCTCGACTGCGTTCCGCATTCTGGCGTCCCTGATCGAGCATGGCTTCGTCGAGCGCAGCACGGCCGGTCACTACTGGCTGGGAGCCAAGCTGTTGCGGTTGGGCAACCGGGTGCGCGGTCAGCTCGACCTGCGCCGCGAAGCTCGCTCGATCATGGAACGGTTACGCGATCGGACCGGAGAGGCCGTCAATTTGAGCGTGCGCGAGGGCGACGAGGTGGTTTACGTGGAACGGGTGACCACGCCGCGAATCATGCGGGTCGAACAGGTCATCGGCGGCCGGGCGCCGCTGCATGTCACCGCCGCCGGCAAGCTTTTCCTGGCTGACGACGGTGTCGAGGCCTGTCGCGATTACATCGAGCGCACCGGGCTGCCGGCCCGTACCCCCTACTCCATCGCCGATCCGGACCGGCTGTGCCAATCGGTGCGTGACATCTCCCGTCAGGGTTATGCGCTGGACGACCAGGAGGCCGAGCTGGGGGTCGGTTGCATCGGCACGCCGATCCGCGACGCCAGCGGCCGTTTGGTGGCGGGGCTGTCGGTGTCCGCGCCCATTGAGCGTCGTCGGGATGCCTGGATTCCCTGGGTCCTGCAAGCCGCCGCCGAAATTTCCGCCCGCTTGGGTCATTGCCCGCCGCCCGTCGCCTGCATCGAAGCCGGGCAAACGCTATTCCAGGCCAGCTCGCTGGGTTGAGGCAACCGCTGCGGCCGGACCGCGCTTGCCTTGTTTCGCTTTACGCCTGCCCAGGCAATTCCACGATAAACGTCGTGCCTTGGCCGAGCTCGCTTTCCACCCAGATATGGCCGCCGTGGTGCTCGACGATCTTCTGGCTGATCGGCAACCCCAGGCCGGTGCCCTTCGGTTTGCCGGCGTGCGCGTCGTTCACTTGGTGAAATTTCTCGAAAATCAGCTTGTGCTGGTCGCGCGCGATGCCGGGACCGTTATCGATCACTTCGATGCGCCAGCGGTCCGCCACCGCCCGTAGACGGATGGCGACCTCGCCACCCTGTTCCGGACAGAACTTGACGGCGTTCGACAGCAGGTTGATCAATACCTGGGTGAGCCGGTCATGATCCCCAGCGATGATGACTTCCCCATCACCCAGGTCCTCGTGCAGGGTGGCACCCTTGTCGTTGAACAGCTGGCTGGTGGAGTTGATGGCGTCCTGGATCAGGCCGCGTAGGTCGACTTCGCCGATGGACCAGTCGATTCGACCGGAATCGATTTTGGCCATATCCAGCACCTGGTTGATCAAGCGGGTCAGGCGTTCGCTCTCCTTGACGATGATGCTGAGGAATTTGCTGCGCTGTTCTACCTCCATGCCGGGGTTCGCCAGCAGGATCTCCGAGAAGGCGCGAATCGAAGTCAGCGGCGTGCGTAGTTCGTGGGTGACGGTGGAAATGAACTCATCTTTCAAGCGGTCGAGTTCCCGCAGCCGGTTGTTGGCTTCTCGCAATTCGGCCGATGCCGCTTCCAACTCCCGCGATTGTTGTTCCAGCCGGCGGCTGTACTCGATGACCTGGGTGCTCTCGTCGAGGATGGTCATCACCTCTTCGATGCTGAGCACCTCGCCCATCACGATCGAAGAGATCATCACTCGGGCCGACGCCGCGCCGATCGCGCCAGCCAGCAAGCGTTCGGTGTAGTGAATCAGTCGGGAATCCGCTTGCAGCGGATAGCCGCCGCGATCGCGAGCGTAACGGTCGAAGACTTCGCTGGCGCGCGCGGGACCCAGGAAGCGGGCCAGCAGATCGTACAGCTCGGCGGTTTCCACCACGCCCCGCCACAGCAGGGCGTCGCCGTCGTGGCGCTCGCGCTTGAACACATCGACGAACTGGCTGCCCTGCACCTGTTCAAGCGGGTCCGGCCGGCTCAGCAATGAGCCGAACACCAGCCCGCCGATGTTGACCAGCATGCTCCAAAACACCGAATGCATGTACTGATCCAAGCCATTGAGGCCAAACAGCGCGTAGGGCTTGAGCAGTTCGATGCCAAATGGTCCAGTCTCGATGAAGTCGATGTCGATCCAACCGGAACGGGCCATGGCGGGCAACAGCAGGGTGTAGGCCCAGATTAGGAAACCGCTGCTCAACCCGATGAGCGCCCCCAGCCGGTTGGCCCGTTTCCAGTACAGGCCGATCAGAATCGGCGGCGCGAACTGGGCGGCGGCGGCGAAGGACACCAGTCCGCTGGCGACCAGCGCATAACTCTCGCCGATAAAGCGGAAATACAGGTAGCCGAGCAGGATGATCACGGCAATGCCGACGCGGCGGATGCCGAGCAGCAAGCCGGA
>DAOTGT010000167.1:0-6664 GCA_035447285.1 Candidatus Competibacter sp. | reverse complement strand
GGACGTCCCTTTTGCTTCGGCTCCGGAAAAGGAACCAAAATCGCCCATTCCTCGGCGCTGATGTCCGTTCCATACCCCATGCCATTCCCTCCAAAACTAAATGTAACGACGGGTATGACTCAAATCCTCAGACTGTGTGAACAGGCTCTTACACCAGGCACCACGGCGGATTGCACACCGGCTGGCTGCCTGATCGAAGGATTGAGCGCGGACTATCTGCGGGCGGATCGTGGCTACGATAGCAATGCCCTCATTGATCAAGCGAAGAACCAGAACATGAAGCCGGTCATGCCCTTCAAGAAAAACCGTCTCGTTCAAAGGCCTGATGATGAAGAACTCCACAAACGTCGCCACCTCGTCGAAAACGCTTTCCCGCACCTGAAAAGATGACGCGGCATCGCCACAAGATACGCCAAAAACACCGCCTCCTTCCCCGCCGCCGTACACATCCGATGCATCACCCTTTGGGCTCGTATCTCGTGACTACACTATCTAAGTGCGAGATCGCTAGAAGGTCCGCAAGAGAATCACTGACCGATTTTGCGTGCTGATCCCCCCGCTCGGTATGGTTGCCCAGATCTTCGAAGGCCATCCTTCATGACCGACTCGACTACGTACGTAGACTCGGTAGCTAACCGAATACTTCCTACTCCACTGGTCGGTTAAAATTATCAAGCACTTTGATCGCTAGAGGAGACGCCGTGAAGATGATCGTTATTTCAAGTGCCCATCGTGCGGGCACGCGCTAGAGCCTTTCCTTTCCTTTCCTTTTTCACGCCAAGGCAAGTCTGAGGCTTCCATGGCAGATAAGACGGTCTTCATCGTCAGCGAGGACCCCGCAATCCGTGATTTGCTATCGGAGCTTGTTGTGGCGGTGGGACTGCGCGCCGAAGCGCTGCCCTCCATGGAAATGTGGTTCGAAACTACCGCGCCAGAGCTTCCGGATTGCTTGGTGCTGGATGCAAGCGTAGGCGACTTGGTCGAGCCGGAGCGACTCACGGAGTTCGCTTGGGCGTGCGCCAAGATACCGGTTCTAGTGTTGGTCCACCGAGGCGCCGTGCAGACGGCGGTGCATGCGCTCAAGCACGGTGCGATGGACGTGTTACAAAAACCTCTCCGGGTCGAAATCCTATTGGAACGCATCAAACAGACGGTCGCCGGGGAAGGAGATGAGGGCGCGACCCGTTGACCCGGTGCCCGACAACTACGTACGTAAGTCAATAGCATAGAACCGTTTGACCCCGCCAACTATAAGTAAGATGTCGGGATGACATCAGTGCACGCCTCCGCGAAGCGGTCGTGCGCTACCTGGTCTGTGGGAAGCTGAAAACGGATATACGTGTAATAGTGCACTTTATCTGTAGACAAGTAGAAGGAGGTCCGCAAGTGAAAATGAAACCGCAACTGGCAGCCCTGCTGAGTATCGCAGTGCTCGCCGCAATGGGGCTCACTACCGGCAGTGCCGTCGCTGCCGAGGAAAAAAAGCCCAACATCCTGGTCATCTTTGGTGACGATATTGGCCAATCCAACCTCAGTGCCTACACGCATGGATTGGTCGGTTACAAGACACCGAACATCGACCGCATCGCCAAGGAAGGCATCTTGTTCACCGACTACTACGCCGAGAACAGTTGCACCGCAGGGCGTGCGACGTTCATCACCGGGCAGTCCGCGTTCCGGACGGGCCTGACGAAGGTCGGGGTGCCGGGCGCCCCGATTGGCCTCCAGGCTCGCGACATCACCATCGCACAGGCACTCAAGCCCCTCGGCTATGCCACGGGTCAGTTCGGCAAGAACCACCTGGGCGATCGGGACGAGTTCCTGCCGACGAACCACGGCTTCGACGAATTCTTCGGCAACCTCTACCACCTGAACGCCGAGGAGGAGCCGGAGCGTCCGTACTGGATGGGCAACAACCCCGATTTCCTCAAGTCCTACAACCCGCGCGGAGTGATTCACAGTTTTGCCGATGGCAAGATCACGGACACCGGCCCGCTCAACAAAAAGCGGATGGAAACCATTGACGATGAAACCACGGCCGCCTGCATGGATTTCATTGATCGCCAGGTCAAGGCGCAAAAGCCCTTCTTCGTGTGGATGAACTTCACGCGCATGCATATCTTCACCCACGTCCGCGAGGCGTACCGCGGCAAGGGGGGCATGGGCCGGGGCAACGAGTACGCCGACGGCATGTGGGAGATGGACCAGGACGTTGGCAAGTTGCTCAAACAGCTCGACGACTTGAAGATCGCCGACAACACCATCGTGGTGTTCACCACCGACAACGGGCCGAATCTCTTTACCTGGCCCGATGCCGCCAGCTCGCCGTTCCGCAGCGAGAAAGACTCCAACTGGGAAGGCGCCTTCCGGGTGCCGGCGATAGTCAAATGGCCGGGTCACATCAAGCCTGGTGAGATCGTCAACGGGATGTTTTCTGGGCTGGACTGGTTCCCGACGCTGATGGCCGCGGCCGGGGACACGACCATCAAGGAGCGGCTGCTGAAGGGCGCCCAGATCGGCGACAAGACCTTCAAGGTCCACTTGGACGGCTACAACCAGTTGCCGCTGCTGACTGGTCAGACCGACAAGTCGGCGCGCGAGGAGTACTACTACTTCGACGACGACGGGGAACTCGTGTCGATGCGCTACGATGTCGTCCTGCCGGACGCGGCCAATCCGACCGCATGGAAGATCGTTTTCGCCGAGCAGCGCGCGGTCGGAGGATTCGATATCTGGAGGAACCCGTTCACCAGCCTGCGCACACCCAAGATTTACAACCTGCGCATGGATCCCTACGAGCGCGGCGACATCGGTCCGACCAACAACTGGAATGAGTGGAACACGCAGAACGTCTACCTGATCTTCGAAGGAATTCGGCGAGCGTCGGAGTTCTTGAAGACCTTCGTCGAGTACCCGCCGAGCCAGAGTTCCGCCTCCTTCTCGATCGACCAGGCAGTCGAGAAGCTCAAGATGGAACTGCAACAGCAGAAAGAGAAGAAATAGGGTCGCGGTGTTTGGCGCATGGCTCGCCAGCCTCTGCGGCCGGCGAGCCATGTTGTGCTTTAAGTTTGGCAGGTTCGAAGCGATGGCAAAAAAGAAGCGACCCACGCTCGAAGCCACTGGCGGCATCGCCGCGAGCGAGGTGGCTGGCGGCATGACCCCGGTCGCTGTCTTGCTGCTGGTGATGTCCGGCACCGCTGGGCTCGTCTATCAGTTGCTATGGGTAAAGCAGCTATCCCTGGTGGTCGGCGCCGACGTCTTCGCCGTGACGACGGCCGTCAGCGCATTCTTCGCGGGACTGGCCATTGGCAGTTATGGCTTTGGCAAGCGCGCGGATCGCCTTGCCCGCCCGCTTCGTCTTTACGCGTTCGTGGAAATTGGCATTGGCGTCCTGGGCGTATTGGCGACTTTGCTGATCAGCCAGTCCGCGCCGTGGTTCGTGTGGTTGGAAACCTACACCGGCCCGGTTGCCTGGGCACTTCCGTTCGTGCTGGTCGGTTTGCCCGCCGTCCTGATGGGTGGTACGGTTCCACTGATGATGCGCGTCGTTGCGCCCGCCGCCGCGCGCGTGGCCGCTGTCGGAGGACGTCTCTACGCCGCCAATACCGCAGGGGCGATTCTGGGCGCATTGCTCGCCCCCTTCTTGTTGATTCCGCTGTTTGGCGTCCTTGGTTCGGCATTTGTCGCCGCAACAATCAACGTCGCCGTGGCACTCATCGCCCTGTTCGTTGCGCGCTCCCGCGAGGCTCGGGTTTCTGTCCAAACGGCTTCCGCCTTACCCGAGGCTTCGCGCCGCAACCGCCTTGCTTTGGGCTTGTATTCCATCATTGGTGGTCTGGCATTGGGCTACGAAGTGATCTGGTCGCAAGCCATCGTGCAATGGACGAGCACCCGCAGTTTTGCCTTCGCGGTCGTCCTGGCCACCTACCTGGTTGGAATCGTTCTCGGCAGCGCCTGGTATGCGCGCCGCGCGGATCGAACCACCGACCCGTGGGGGAGTTTGGGACTACTCATCGCGGCGGTCGGGCTCTCCGGCCTGGTGGGTGTCCTTTTTGCCGGCCACTGGCTCTCGTCCGTCCAAGTCAAGGCAGCGACCTGGATGTTCCACCTGACGCAGCAGGAGTCTTTGGCCATGGCCGCGCGATTCGTGGTCGCGGCGGGCTGGATTGTGCTCGTTCCCACTTTTCTGCTGGGCGCGGCCTTCCCGGCGGCGCTGCGTTTGACTGCCGAACCCGCCAGTTCCGGCCGGGACACGGGGAGGGTGCTTGCGCTGAATACGCTCGGCGGCATTGCCGGCACTCTGCTGGCGGGGTTCGTCCTCGTTCCCAGGCTTGGTTTGGAACGTAGCCTGGCGCTGATGTCCGCCGTCGCGGCGACGGTGGGAATCGTCGCGGTGGTCAAGGGAACATCGGTTTCCCGACGATTGCGGTGGGCCACTTTCGCTTGCAGCGGGTTGGCTGTCGCGATGGGAATCAGTCTGGGGCCTGATCATCTGGCCCGCCTCTTGGCCGAGGCACGCCATGGTCACTTGCTGTTCCACGAGGCCAGCGCCGCCGGCACGGTGGCCGTCATCGAGCAAGGTTCGGGACGGAATCGCTTCCGGCGATTGTACATCCAGGGCGTCTCGAATTCCGGCGATTCGATGACCTCCTTGCGCTATATGCGCTTGCAGGCCTTGCTGCCTCTGATCATTCATCGCGGTACACCGCGCGACGTTCTGGTGATCGGTCTCGGCACGGGGATCACCACCGGCAGCCTCCTGAGCTATCCAGGATTGGAACGACGGGTTTGCGCGGAGTTGTTGCCCGCCGTGGTCCGTGGCGCGGCCCTGTTTGAAGGCAATAACGGAGTCGCCACCGATCCGCACATTGACGTTCGATTGCGCGATGGCCGGCGGGAGCTGCTGCGCAGCAACGACAGCTATGATCTCATTACGCTTGAGCCTCCTCCGCCATCGGCTGCCGGCGTGGTGAACCTGTACTCCACGGACTTCTACAAACTGGCAGCCAGCCGTTTGCACACCAACGGCCTCGTGGCCCAGTGGCTGCCTCTGCCCACCCAGACCGACGACGACACCCGCTCACTGGTCCGCAGCTTTCTCGACGTCTTTCCCTACGCCACCTTGTGGACGACCGAGCTGCACGAAATGCTGCTCGTCGGGTCGCTCGACCCCATCGAGCTCGACGCCGCCCGTATCGCCGCCCGTTTCAATCAACCGGAGGTTGCCGCTGCGTTGCGCGAGGTGGGCATCGCCTCGCCCGCCGCCCTGCTGGCCACCTGGATCACCGACCGCGCTGGATTGGAGCGTTACGCGGCAAACGCCCAGCCGACCACCGACAACCGGCCGCGCATTGAATACGGCGCATGGGTGATGCCGGGCGAATTCATCTCAACATTGCAGGCGCTGAATGATCTGCACACAGCGCCGCCACTGGTCAATGCGGACGCCATTTCGGAGAGAGAACTCTCAACCGAGCATCAGAAGCTCATCGCCTTTTACGAAGCCGGGATTTACGCCTACCAACGGGATCGGTTGCGATGGCAGGAAACCATGAGGTGGCTGCTCACCCAAGATCCAGAAAACCCTTACTACCTATGGTTCATTGGAGCGTCGGACGCATGAACACTACGAATACTCACAACCAAATACTCGATCTGAAGAAGCGCATGGCCAAGGCCATCATTGGCCAGGAGCATGTGATCGAACAATTACTCATCGCTTTGTTGGCTAATGGCCATGTCCTCATGGAAGGATTGCCCGGCCTGGCGAAGACGCGCACCATCAAGAAGCTGGCCGCCAATCTGGAAAGCGAGTTTCGCCGCATCCAGTTCACCCCCGACCTGCTTCCCAGCGATATCACCGGGACGGAGATTTATGTGGGCGAAGCTGAAGGCGACAAGTTCCAGTTCCAGCAAGGGCCTGTTTTCGGGAATCTGATCCTGGCCGACGAGATCAATCGCGCACCGGCCAAGGCGCAGTCGGCCTTGCTGGAAGCCATGGAGGAGCGCCAGGTCACGGTTTCAGGAAAAACGTACAAGCTGCCCGAGCTTTTTCTGGTTCTCGCCACGCAAAACCCCATTGAGCAGGAAGGCACGTATCCGCTGCCGGAGGCACAGATGGATCGCTTCCTTCTCCATGTCTTCGTAGGCTATTCAAGCGACGACGATGAACGGAAGATCCTGAGACTTGTCCGTGGCGAAGACGCTGGTTTGAAGGACAGGGAAGACGGCAAGCTCGCCGAGCAAATCGTTTTTGATGCGCGGAAGGAAGTCCTTGCCGTGCAAGTGGCCGAGGCCCTGGAGAAATACATTGTCGCCGTGATTGCGGCCACGCGCCGTCCAGGGGATTTCAAGGATGCGCCGTTTTCCAAGTGGATCAAAATCGGTGCGAGCCCGCGCGGCACCCTGGCCCTGGATCGCGGTGCGCGTGCTCACGCCTGGCTCGATGGACGTGACACCGCCACCCCCGACGACGTGAAAGCGATTGCCCACGCCTGCCTCCGCCATCGCCTTATCCTGACCTACGAGGCCGAAGCCGAAGGCATCACGAAGGACACCGTGCTGGATGAAATCCTGAAGCAGGTTGCTGTCGCATGAGCACGCTTGCGAAAAACGGCACAGACCGTCAAGGGATGAATTCAGGTCCCTCGCGCTCTGATCGTTC
>DAOTGT010000166.1:0-6669 GCA_035447285.1 Candidatus Competibacter sp. | reverse complement strand
CTAAGGCGCGGCGCCGAACAGATCGCCGCCGCCCGCCGGGCCGGTGGCCAAACCGAAATGGCGGTAGGCATGCGCGGTCGCCAGTCGGCCGCGCGGCGTGCGCATCAGAAACCCCTGCTGGATCAGATACGGCTCCAACACGTCTTCGATGGTGCCGCGCTCCTCGCCCAGCGCGGCCGCCAGCGTGTCCAGCCCCACCGGCCCGCCGCCGAATTTGTCGATCATCAGCCACAACAACCGCCGGTCCAACTCGTCGAAACCGTGCTCGTCCACTTTCAGCAGATCGAGTGCCCGCCGAGCCACCTCGACGGTGATCCGCCCGTCCGCTTTCACCTGGGCGAAATCGCGCACCCGCCGCAACAGCCGGTTGGCGATGCGGGGCGTGCCGCGCGAACGCCGACCGATCTCCACCGCGCCCTCGGGATAATCGGTCTCGATCCCGAGAATGCGCGCCGAGCGGGCCACGATCTCGGTCAGTTCCTCCGGCGTGTAAAACTCCAGCCGGTGAACAATGCCGAAGCGGTCCCGCAACGGCGAGGTCAGCAAGCCGGCGCGGGTGGTGGCGCCAACCAAGGTGAACGGCGGCAGGTCCAGCTTGATCGAGCGCGCCGCCGGTCCCTCGCCGATCATGATGTCGATCTGATAATCCTCCATCGCCGGATACAGCACTTCCTCCACCACCGGGCTCAAACGGTGAATTTCGTCGATGAACAACACGTCGCGCGGTTCCAGGTTGGTCAGCAACGCGGCGATGTCGCCCGGCCGCTCCAGCACCGGCCCGGAGGTCTGGCGCAGGTTGACGCCCATCTCGACGGCGACGATATGGGCCAGCGTGGTTTTGCCCAAACCGGGCGGACCGAACAGCAACACATGGTCCAAGGCCTCGGCGCGGGCACGGGCGGCCTGGACGAAAATCTCCAACTGCTCGCGCATGGCCTGCTGGCCGATGTACTCGTCCAGCCGTCGAGGGCGGACGGCCCGGTCCTGAGTGGCGTCGTCGCCGCTGGTGGCCGGGGAAATCAGACGGTCGGAAGGGTTCATGAGCGGTGGAGTCGGTGAGGTGGCGAAACTGGCGCGCGCTATCGGGAGTTTATCGATGGAAGTTTAAGACCAAACGCGAACAAACGCGCCGGTTTGCCAACGACTACGGTGGCATCAGCGGCGGACGCTGGATTGTAGCGCCAACCGGATGATCGCTTCGCTGGCGAGACCTTCGGTGTCGAGGCTCTGCACCATGCGCGAGGCTTCGGGCAGCTTGTAGCCCAGCGCCACCAAGGCGCTGATGGCGTCGTCTCGCGGCGTGGCGTCCGCCATCACCGGGCGCTCGCCTGACGGGGTGACGGTCGCCGGATACGGACCCAGTTCGCCGATCCGATCGCGCATTTCGATGATTAAACGCTCGGCGGTCTTCTTGCCGATGCCCGGCAATCGGGTCAATGCGGTGGCGTCGCTCTCGCGCACGCAGCGGCCGAACGCCTCCACGCTCATACCGGACAAAATCAGTAGCGCCAGCCGTGGCCCCACCCCGGTCACCCGGATCAGATTGCGGAACAGACCACGCTCGGCGGTGTTGGCGAAACCGTACAGGGCATGAGCGTCCTCACGCACCGCCAGATGGGTAAACAAAACGACCTCCGCACCCAATTCCGGCAGGCTCTGAAAGGTGTTCATCGATGCTTCCAGCTCGTAACCGACGCCGTGAGCATCGATCATCAGGCCCGGCGGCTGCTTCCAGATCAGCAGCCCGCGCAAGCGGCCGATCATCGCCGCCTCCCGGCCAGCACGGCGGCGGAACCGAAGCGCCGCAAGGTTTGCCGAGTATGGCCATGACAGATCGCCACCGCCAGCGCGTCGGCGGCATCGGCTTGCGGCGGCTCCGGCAAGCTCAGCAGCAGGGTGATCATTCGCTGCACCTGCGACTTATCGGCGGCACCGCTACCCACCACGGCCTGCTTGATGGCGCGCGGCGCATATTCGCTGATCGGCACGCCCGCCAGCACCACGGCGCACAGCGCCGCGCCCCGGGCCTGCCCGAGCTTGAGCGCCGAATCGGGATTGCGGTGCATAAACACCTGCTCGACCGCGACTTCCGCCGGCCGCCAGGATTGAATCACGGCGGTCAATCCTTCGAAGATGGTTTTCAGGCGCTCCGGCAGCGGCCGGTCGCTGGCGGTCTGGATGCAACCGCTGGCGATATGACGGCTGCGCGGTCCGTCCATGTCGACGATGCCATAGCCGGTCATCCGCGAGCCGGGATCGATGCCCATCAACCGAACCGTTGCCACACTCAGAGTTTCGCCAGGATATCGTCGGAAATGTCGGCGTTGGAGTAGACGTTCTGCGTGTCGTCCAGATCCTCCAGCATCTCCAATAGCTTGACCATCTTCTGGGCATCCTCGAAACCGAGGGTGGTGCTGGAGCCGGCGCGCTGGGTCACTTCCGCCGCCTCCGGTTCCAGTCCGGCGGCGATCATGGCCTGCTTGACCTCCTGAAAGGCCGCCGGACTGGTCAGTACGTCCACCGAGCCGTCCTCGTAGCTCACCACGTCGTCGGCGCCGGCCTCGATGGCGACTTCCATGAGGCGATCCTCGTCGCTGCCGGCCGGATAGCTCAGTACCCCCTGCTCGACGAATTGGAACGCCACCGAACCACTGGTGCCGAGATTGCCGCCACATTTGCCGAAGGCGTGACGGACTTCCGCCACCGTGCGGTTGCGGTTGTCGGTCACGGCGTCCACCATCACCGCCACTCCGCCTGGCCCGTAGCCCTCGTAGCGAACTTCCTCGTACTCCACGCCCTCCAGCCCGCCGATGCCGCGCTTGATGGCCCGGTCGACGGTGTCCTTGGGCATATTGGCGGCCAGCGCCTTATCCACCGCCAGCCGCAATCGCGGGTTGGCATTGGGATCGCCGCCGCCCATGCGGGCCGCCACGGTGATCTCGCGGATCAGCCGGGTGAACAACTTGCCGCGTTTGGCGTCCTGGGTGTTTTTCCGATGTTGGATGTTCGCCCACTTGCTATGTCCAGCCATGCCAAGCCTCTTGCGTCAATTAGGCGTCAGTGCCTGAAAAATCAGGGTCAGTTTAGCATCCCCTCTTCCGGTCGCGCAGAGCGGACATGGCGAAACCGGCCGGTGGCAAAAAACGCGCAAGACTGAGCGATCGTCGTTGGATCCACCAGCATCTGCATGTGCGAAACCGGCAGGCAAATATGATCGGTCATGCCGGGAAACTGCGTTTCGACCACCGCGATCATGCCGTCGGACGGCGCCGGCATGCCGGGAAACAGCAGGCCCAGACCGATGTTCAGGGTGCCGGCGATCGAACCGATTGGGTTGGGCGCAACCCAGGCTGGCGCATCGCCCATCAGTCCACCCTCCAAACCCCGACCCACGAACAGGCCCAAGCCACTGTCGTGCATGATGCGAGCGGCGTAGCTGCCCTGATGGGGCGTGCCCAGGGTCACGATGTGGCCAGGCCGCTGTTCGGGGTAATAGTGGAATAAATAGCGCACCACCAGGCCACCCATGCTGTGGCCCAGGAAATGAATGATCGGCGTATCCAGCGGCTTCAACAAAGCGTGCAAGTCATCGGCATTTTCCGCCGGCGAGCGGGTGATGCTCGGGTAGGAATAATTCACCGTGTGGTAGCCAGCCTCTTCCAGCCAGTACTCAAGCAGTCGCATCCACAAGCCGTGCACGTACAAACCATGCACCAGCACCACCGTTTCCCGCTGGACCCCCATGATCGATTCTCCCGCATTGTATTTTGGTAGGGGTGCATTCTAGCGAAATCCGCCGGCGTCCGTTTTCACCAATCCGCAAAATCTCAGTCATCTACTTGTAATAGTGTTCAAATGACACTAATATAAAGGTGTAGTTTGTACACCAACATGAAAACACCGATGAACTCGCCGACCACCAGCCTGCCGACCCTGACCACCGACATCGTGCCGTTCGCCATTCGTGGCGAACGGCTGGAGGTGTTACTGGCGCGACAGACGACCGGCTGGGGACTACCTGGCGGTCCGGTCGGCGTGGACGAAGACCTGGACGCCGCCGCCCGCCGCCAGTTGGCCGAACAAACCGGCCTGTCCGATGTGTATCTGGAGCAGTTGTACACCTTCGGCCGACCGGACCGTAATCCGGCGCGGCGGATGGTGGCGGTGGCCTACTTCGCGCTGATTCCCATCGCCAGCGGGTCGGCCGGCGTGCCGGCCGCGGGCGATGCCGCGCGCTGGGCAGCGGTGGACGAACCGCCGCCGTTGGTCCTGGATCACGGCGAGATCGTCGCGGTGGCCCGCCGCCGGTTGGCGGCCAAACTGCTGTATTCCACCATCGCCCTGCAACTCATGCCGGAGCGCTTCACCTTGAGCGAATTGCAGGCGGTCCACGAAATCATCCTGGGCGAACCGTTGGACAAGCGCAATTTCCGCAAGCGTGTACTGGCGATGGATCGCATCGAAGCCACCGGCGAGCTGGCGCGGCACGGCGGCCGACGGCCGGCCCGCTTGTATCGAGCCCTGCACCCTGGCCAGGTTGAGCTGATCAAGTAATGCGATCGACACGGTCGCCGGAGAACCACGAATGAGCGCAGTCACTGCCGAAATTTTCACCAAGGACCATCGCCTGTTGCCGGTGCAGGTGCCGCCCACCGTGATCGAGACACTGGACGCCGCCGAAAAAGCGGCGTTGGTGGCGAAGATCAAACACTTGCTGGTGGAACGGGACGCCACTCTGGTCGCTCATTACTACACCTCGCCCGAATTGCAGGAACTGGCCGAGGCCACCGGTGGCTATGTGTCGGATTCGCTGGACATGGCTCGTTTCGGCACCGAGTGCCAAGCCAGCACCTTGGTGGTGGCGGGCGTGCGCTTCATGGGCGAAACCGCCAAGATCCTCAACCCGGAAAAACGGGTACTGATGCCAGACCTGCATGCCGAATGCTCGCTGGATCTGGGTTGCCCTCCCGAGGAGTTCGCCGCCTTTTGCGACCAGCATCCCGAACGGACGGTGGTGGTCTACGCCAACACCAGCGCGGCGGTGAAGGCCCGTTCCGACTGGGTGGTCACCTCGGGTATCGCCCTGGACCTGATACGCTATCTGGCCGAACGAGGCGAAAAACTGATTTGGGCGCCCGACCGGCATCTAGGTGCTTACGTGCAGCGGGAGACCGGCGTCGACATGCTGTTGTGGAGCGGCTCCTGCGTGGTGCACGAAGCCTTCAAGGCCGACGGGCTGCGCAAGCTGCGCGCCTGGCATCCCGACGCCAAGGTGCTGGTCCACCCCGAATCGCCGCTGGATGTCATTGCCCAGGCCGATGTGGTCGGCTCGACCACGGCGCTGGTCGAAGCGGCGCGCAAGCTGCCGGTGAAAAAGTTCATCGTCGCCACCGACAATGGTCTGTTTCATAAGATGAAGCAGGCAGCGCCGGATAAAATTTTCCTGGAAGCGCCTACCGGCGGCAAAGGTGCAACCTGCGTCAGTTGCGCCCATTGTCCGTGGATGGCGATGAACGGTCTGCGCAACCTGGCGCGGGTACTGGAAACCGGTCGGAACGAGATCGTCATCGACGCAGCGGTGCGCGAACGGGCGGTTCGGCCCATTCGCCGCTTGTTGGAATTCGCCAAGCAGCGCAAGCAGGTGGTGCTGGGAAATAACGATGCCTGAATCGCCGCGAGCATCATCTTGCACCGCCACACCAACGCTGCTCTCACGCCGCTGGCCGCCGAGTGGATCGTTCAGCGTTTGGGATCTTCCTGGATCTGCAAATGCCCCTCGCCAGCGGCTCGCGGCGGCGGCCACCGGCTTTCCAGCTTGATCCGTAGTCGCAGATTGTTGGCGGAATCGGCATGGCGGATAGCAGTCTCGTAGCTGATCCGGCTGGATTCGTATAGGTTGAACAAGGCATCGTCGAAAGTAATGATGCCTTGTTCGCTGGAGCGGGCCATCACGCTCTTGAGCTCCTTGACTCGCCCCTGAAAGATCAGCTCGGCCATCAGCGGGGTGTTGAGTAGGATCTCCACCGCCGGAACCAACCCCGGCTGGTCCTCGCGTGGCAGCAGGCGCTGCGAAATGAACGCCTTTACGTTGAAGGACAGATCCATCAACACCTGCGCCCGTTTCTCCTCGGGGAAAAAATTGATGATGCGATCGAAGGCCTGATCGGTGTTGTTGGCATGCAGGGTGGTCAAGCATAGATGGCCGGTTTCGGCGAAATTGATCGCGGCCTGCATGGTCTCCCGATCTCGCACCTCGCCGATCAAAATCACGTTGGGCGCTTGACGCAGCGTGTTCTTCAGGGCCACCTCGTAGGATTCGGTATCCGTGCCGACTTCACGCTGGTCCACCAAACATTGCTTGTGTCGATGAAAAAACTCGATGGGATCCTCAATGGTAATAATGTGCTCCTGGCATTGGTCATTGCGATAATCCACCATGGCCGCCATGGACGTGGTCTTGCCGCAACCGGTACCGCCGAGGAAAATCACCAGACCACGCTGGGTCATGGCAACGTCCTGGAGGATCGGCGGCAGGTGAAGCTCCTTGATGGTCGGGATCCGCTGCTGGATCAAGCGCAGCACCATGCCAGCGCTACCGCGCTGGGTGAAGGCGCTGACCCGAAAGCGCGCGACGTCGGGAAAATTCAAGGAAAAATTGACTTCGCGATG
>DAOTGT010000165.1:1824-6713 GCA_035447285.1 Candidatus Competibacter sp. | reverse complement strand
TCATCAGCCCAAACAGGTGGGAGACATTGCGCGCCCGCGCCACCACGGTCAGGCGAGGATAATGCTCCCGTACCACATCCACCAATCGCAGATTGGCGTCCACGTCATCCAGCGCCACCACCAGCAAGCGGGCTTTGGCGATGCCGGCCGCTTCCAGCAGGTCGAGGCGGGTGGCGTCGCCGTAGAACACCTGAAAACCGAAGCGGCGCAACAGAGTAATTTGGTCGGGATCGTGATCCAGCACGGTGGCGGTGATGCCGTTGGCGAATAGCAATCGACCGACGATCTGCCCGAAGCGACCGAAGCCAGCGATGATGATCGGCGATTCTTGCATCGGGATCGTTTCGGGTTCGGGGGGCGTACTCGCGTAACGCGGCGCCAAACCGCGTTCGTAGGCCAGCAGCAGGAACGGCGTGGTGGCCATCGACAGCGCCACGCTCAGGGTCAGCAATGCCGCCTGTTCGCGCGGAATCATCCCGGCCTGCGCCGTCATTCCCAGAATGACGAAGGCGAATTCGCCGCCGGGCGCCAGCAGCGCCGCCAGCAGCCAGCGTTGCGCGGCCGACATGCTCAGCGGTCCGGCGAGCATCCGAAGCGCCAGCAGCTTCAGCAGCAGCAGACCGCCGGTCAATGCCAGCACCGCGCCCGGTCGCGCCGCCAGCAAGGTCAGATCGATCGACATGCCGATGGCGATAAAAAACAGGCCCAGCAGTAAGCCCTTGAACGGTTCCAGGTCGGCTTCCAGGGCGTGGCGGTATTCCGACTTGGCCAGCACCACTCCGGCGATGAAGGCGCCCAAGGCCATCGACAGCCCGGCGCGCTGCATCAGCACCGCGATGACCACCACGATCAGTAGCGCGACCGCCGTGAACAACTCGCGGATGCCGGTGCGGGCGATCAGTCGCAGGGCTGGACTAGCGACATATTGTCCCGCCGCCAGAATACCGGCGATAACCGCCAGCCCCAGTCCCATCGACACCTGACTGCCCTCGGTCCCGCCGCCCTGGCCGAGCAAGGAGGGCAGGGCGATCAGCGGAATGGCGGCGATGTCCTGAAACAGCAGGATGCCGAAGGTCAGTTGGCCGAGCGGAGTCGGCAACAAATTGCGTTCGTTCAGGGTTCGCACCGTGATCGCGGTCGATGACAGAGCCAGGGTCAGACCCAGCAGCAGCGCGGTGCCGACCGGCAGACCCAGCGCTAGCCCCACGCCGGCCAACAGCCCGCCACAGGCCAGCAATTGGGCGCCGCCGCCGCCGAACACGTCCCGGCGCATCGCCCACAGCCGGCGCGGTTCGAGTTCCAGGCCGATCATGAACAGCATCAGCACCACGCCGAATTCGGCGAAATGCAGAATGGTTTCGACATCGCTGATCAGACCCAGTCCGGCCGGGCCGATGGCGACCCCGGCCGCCAGATAGCCGAGGATCGCGCCCAATCCCAGCCGCACCGCCAGCGGCACGCATAGCAGCGCGGCGGCGAGATAGATCAGCATGTTGCCCAGCCAAGCGGGTTCGTGCATGGGTGACCTCAAGCGGTGTCGGCGACCCAGGCGGGATAGTCCGCCAGCCGGTCGCGGTAGCGGGTGGCCCAATCGCGCAAGGCGTCGTCGTCGAGGTGCGGGACGCCGTGCAGCACCCAGGGCGGCAGCCAGTTCATGCCGCACAGGCGGGCGGTCTGAATCAACGGCGGCAGGAAGGTCTCATAGGGATAGCCGTGCAGGTTATCGGCGGTGTAGCTGCTCCGTGCGCCGCCGGTAGTGGTTACGCACCACCAATATTTTCCAGCCAGCGCCGTGCCACCGGGTCCATAGGCCCAGCCGGGTTCCAGCACGGTGTCGATCCATAGCTTGAGCAAGGGCGGCGGGCTGTACCAGTACGTCGGGTACTGGAAGACGAGAAGTTCGGCACTCTGGATCGCTTGCTGCTCGGCTCGGGCGTCAATATCGAAATCGGGATAGCGCTCGTACAGGTTGCGCACCGCGACGCCGGGAACGGTGGCGGCGGCTTCGATCAGGCGTCGGTTAGCGTTCGAACGCTGGTCGCGCGGATGGGCGTAGAGAATAACGATCCTATTTATGGTAAATCCCCCGCGCCGTGCCGGGCGGGCTTTTCGCCTCGCTGGCGCCGAACAGGCTCCAACCGCGATATTGCGCGGTGCCGAACAACGCCAGAACCAGCAGGCCGCTGATGAGATAGCTGCGGAACATGTCGTCTCCTTATGCCGCCGACCGGATTGATACCATCATCTCATTCAAAACCAAACCAGCCAGATCACCCATAATCACTTTCTGCCCAGCGTGCCCGCTCAAAGGCCCGTGCCCGCCAGTAAAACAGCATCGGCACGATCAGCAATCCCAGCAGTGCCAGGAAAAAATTGCTCCAGCTCGGCACGTCGCGGAATACCGTCAAGGTACAGGTCACCGTTGGCGAAGATCGGGGCCATTCACCCTCGACGCTCAGGTAATAAAGGCCCGCCGGAATGCCCGACAGTACCACGTCGTCGCCGGCATCGCCTTCCGACCAGCGTTCTCCGTCGTCGACGCCGTGGTAGTAGCTGATTTCACGGCCAATTGCGGTACTGGCACCGGTTTGCCGCTCGATCAGCGCCAGATCCAGATACAGCCAGTTGTTGTTGAGATTGGTCTCGGCGCGGATCAGCAGGTTCGATTCCCGCCCGCTCACCGCGAACGGGGCGCTGCTCAGGGTCTGGTTGCGGGTGGTTTCGTCGAATACGAACGTCTGTTGATGCACGCGTTGATCGGCGGACAAGACCAAGGTGACGATTTGGCCGATGACCAGCAGCGCCAGGAACACGCCGAGCAGCCGGCGGATTTTCGGTCGTTGCGCGTCGTAGGGCGAAGGTTGGTTGGGCGCGATGCCCATGCGCAACGGCGGCGGCGTTTCCAGTCGAAAGGCGGTCTCGATGGCGTCCGGTTCGATATATTCGGCTTGCGACCAGACGATTTCCTTGTCGGTGCGCTCCTGACTGAGCTGGAACGGCGGGGCAGTGTAGTCGCTGATCTCGCAGCGTTCGCCGACCCGCACCCGCCAGTAGAACTCACCCAGCACATAACTGACCTTAGCCTTGGCGGTCTGGAAGTGCCGATAACTCCGATCCTGATAAACCGCCTTGGCTTTCGCGGCATAACCGGTGACCAGCGGCGGTTCGGTCAGTATATGGACCAGACTCCAATGGCCGTTGTACTCCACCAGCCAGCGAAAGCCCTGCTCACGATGAAACAGCAGATACTCGCTCCATTCGTAATCGACTTCTTCCACCGTGACGCAGCGCCGCAAATAGCCGATTGCCTGATAGGAAGTGCCTTCCAGCGTGCCGCTCGTTCCCAGTGGGATCAAGGGTTCGTGGGTGACCTTGGCCTTGAATTTGGACAGGATGCAAAAATTCTCATCCGTGAGATCGATGATCGAACCGCAGGTGCCGCAGGCCAGGGTTTCGCTGTGACCCTTGGCGCGGATGGTCAGGGCGCTGCCGCAACCGGGACATTGAAAGGATTGCGCCTGGATGCCGGCGTCCGGTTCCCAGCCGACCGGCATGACCGCGCGCAGGCGCGTCAATTTCAGGTCGTCGAAGCGCACTTGCTCGCCGAAGAACACCAGTGGTGGCGTTTCGCTGTAATCGAGAGTGGCGAACACCTTGCCTGGGGCCTGCAAGTCCACCACTGGGGCGTCGTAGCCCGGCCCGACCCGAATCGGCAACTCGCCTTCGCCGGCGATACAATAGGCAGTTTCGATGTTGGTGACCTGAAAAGCGCGGCCCTTGAGGGTCACGCTTTGGCCGGCGCGCAGTTCGGAAAAGGCTGGCAATGGTTCGGGCGGCTGGATCAGGAAGGTGACCGCATGGTTGCCCAGCGTTTCGCCCAGCCAACCGCCGCGCTGATTATCGAACAGCAGGTACCATTCGTTCCAGATGCCCTGACCATAGCGTAACTGGATACGCCCGACCACGCTGAAGCGGCTCTTGCGGTAAGTGCCCTCGGTACCGAGTTGGATCGGTGACGGATCGGGCAACAGTTCCGCCATTTTCCCGACATTTTCCAAATTCAGGTCGTGGCGGATCAACGTACTCTGGCAGTGATCGCAGACCGTCAGTATGGATGCCGCCGACCGGAAAGTAATCGTGGCGCCACAAGAGGGGCAGTTCGTGGTTTTCATGAGTTATTTATATCATCTTCACTTGTTAAAAATAAAAAAACAGCAGAAACCACATTCCTCGGAATCTCCACCCCAAAACAGTCTCCAAACCCACCAATCTCCCGTCACAACGATAACGACGAGCATTATTGAAAACCCACCCTGCACACGGCTTCAGGATAGAACACACGGCCTAGAAACTCAGCGACAACACCACACACGACGCTTTCGCGAACACTTAGAATTGAGAATCCGCAATGCGACTCACGCCTCATGTATGTTAGATGTGAACTATTCTTCAGCGACAAGTAACCGCATTTCGCGAAGCGCCGCCATAACGGCACTCCCGCCAAGCCAGGATTTGCCTTGGCCGTCGAGAATCGCCGCAGCATGGCCAAATACCCCGGACGTTGCCGGATGCTCCGCCCCCTTGAACCAACGGCGGGATGCCATCTCCACGCAGAGGTATGACCATGGCCACCGATCAACCCATGCTCGACATCGGCACTCTCAACCGACTACGGATTCTATGCATCTCCGAAACCGGTTGGTTCGACACCACGACCGTATTTGACGACATCCGTGCCGCCGGTGGCGCCGAAATCGATCAATACACCATTCCCTGGCCGCCATTCGGCGCTTTGCATGCCGAGAACGCCGCCGGCTTCGCCGCATTGCTGGATGCCGAAACCACCGACGGCGCTCGGCACCGCCTGCTGTTCGATACCGGCTGGAACC
>DAOTGT010000165.1:0-1724 GCA_035447285.1 Candidatus Competibacter sp. | reverse complement strand
CATTGCCCCGACATCACCATTTATGTCCCCGAAGGCTTTCATCCACGCGGCCTCGCGTTCATCGCCCAGCAGGGCCACAGCGGAAAAGTCATTACCATCCCCAGCGGTCAGCCGCTGATCCTGTTTCCCGGCTTGGCCGTGGCCAGCTTCCCCATGACGACACTGCTGCGAGTGGAAGGCGAAAACGTGCTTTATGGCCACATCCGGGACCAGGGCATGGCGATGATTACCGGCTGCGGCCACGGCGGCGTGCTTAACTTGCTGAACTATGCCCGCCAGACTTTTCAGGGTGGCGACCGCATTCATGCGCTTTACGGTGGCTTGCACATCTCACCCCTGGAAGATTGGGACGAATCACGCGATCAAGTCGTTGCGGCCCTGAACCAGTACGGAATCGCCAAGCTGGCCTGTAATCATTGCACGGGCCAGAAGGCGGTGGAAAAGATGCTCGAAACCGGTCTGCCGGTGGTGCGCGGCACCGCTCGGAACGGTTCCCGAACCGGACTATTCCTGGGCAACGGCGACGTGCTGGAACTCGGCTGAGCGGCGTTTTTCCACGGCTTCAGCTCGAAGCTTGGTGTGCGAGGCGACCGAAGAAGGCACGTCTAATACCGCACCGCAAAACTCGCGCTTTCCCGGTAGTGCAGCGTGCGCTTGTCGTACATCTTGGTGGTGGCGATATGCCGGTGCCCGACGGACGCCTGCACCGCCTCAATCGGGCATTTGCGATCCAGTGCCTCGGTGATGAAGGTGGCGCGGGCGCTGTGCGGGGTAACGCCCATCGGCAATCCGGCTTCCCGCGCATAGCGGTGAAACAGCTTGCTCACCTGCCGGCTGGTCAGCGGCTTTCGCAACTCGCGCCGTGGCACTGCCAGAAACAGCGGCAACTCCCGTTCGGCGCCGTGACCGCTCTGCGCCAGATAGGTCCGCAACGCCAATTGCAGTTCGTGATGGATGGCCAAGCGATGGCGCTGCCCCCCCTTGACGATGAAATCCAACACCCAGTAACCGGCATCCTCGAAGAAATCTTGCACTTTCAGATGGGTCACCTCGGACACCCGGCAACCGGTGTAGAACAGCACATGGAGGATGGCCCGGTCACGTATCCCTTGCAGCGTATCCTCGGACGGGGCGTGGAGTAGGCGCCGGACCTGCTCCGGGGTGAGGACCGCCGCCTCCACCCGGCTGGCGTTGACCCGAGGACGTTGGACTCCGGTCACCGGATTGCGCGCCGCGACCTGCCGTTCGCACAGATGCCGAAACAGCGAGGACACCGCCGCCAGCCGATTCCGCACCGTCCTTGGACTGGCCCCCGACTGAATCAGGTATTCGCGCCAGGCGATCAGGTGACTTTGGCCGATGGTCCGCAACTCGTCCGACGATCGAAAACCATGAAAGGCGATGAAACCTTGCACGGCCGCTTGGTAGGTCCGTTTGGTTCGGGGTGAGACAAAGTTGGCCAGCCACACCGCTTCCTCGGGCAGCGCGGTCAGGCGCTGGCTGGGAGTGGGGAGGGTCGGGATTGCCGGGGTGGAAACGGGAAGCGTTGGTTCGGACGGCATGGCGGTGACGATGGCGGTGGGAGAAGGAAGGGTGTGTTTACAAGCCTCTGAGGGCGGCAAGCTGCACGGGGTTTTGGTCTTCAGTTGAGACTCGCGCGTAGCTAATGTTCATGAACCTATTTTGTCTCTGATTTATGACGCAAACAAGCCATTGATTTTTCA
>DAOTGT010000164.1:3211-6774 GCA_035447285.1 Candidatus Competibacter sp. | reverse complement strand
TGGACCGGTCGCGCGCACTCCAGGCTTATCTGCTGGCCATCCCGATGGTCAACCAGGCCAGCATGCGCGACTCGCTGCGCAAGTTCGGACCGGATAACCAGACGGACGTGATCTGGGAGGATCTGGTCGACTCCAAGACTGTGGAGCTGACCGCAAACGACAACACCATCTACAACTTCATCTGGATCGATACCCACAAGGGACCCGTGGCGCTGGAGATCCCACCGATGTCCTTGGGCGCCGTCGACGACTTCTGGTATCGCTGGGTCACCGATGTCGGCATTACCGGCCCCGATAAGGGCAAGGGCGGCAAGTATCTGATCCTGCCTCCCGGCTACAAGGGTGAGGTTCCGCAAGGCTATTTCGTCGTACGCCCGAGCACCTACGGCAACTGGGTACCGTTCCGGACCTTTCTAGTGGATGGATCGCCCAAGCCCGGGGTCGAGTCGGTTAAGAAGACTCTGAAGATTTATCCGCTCGCCGATGCCGCCAATCCCGCCCCGGTGAAGCTCGCCAATGCTTCGGGTATCCCCTCGAATTTCGTCTTCCCCGGCGATTACAGCTTCTGGGAGCTGTTGAACCAAGTCATCCAGGAAGAGCCGAGCGAGGGCTCCGACCCGACCACGCTCGGACTCTTCGCCTCGATCGGCATCGAAAAGGGCAAGCCTTTCAACCCGGACGAGCGGATGAAGAAGATCCTGGCCGACGCCGCGAACGTCGGCGCGGCAACCGCGCGTGCGCTGGCATTCAAAATGCGTGAAAAGGACGCCTTTTTCTACCCGGACAGCCAGTGGCGCCTGCCATTCTTCGGCGGCTACAAGTTCGAGGTCTCGCCGGGGGTCGCCAACCTCGACGGCGCGGCCTTTTTCTACTTCTTCGCCACCGGTGTGACCCCCGCGATGGAGGAGAAGATGGTCGGCAAGGGCTCCCAGTACCCCTGGACCGCCCTGGACGCGAACGGCAACCCGTTCGACGGCGCCAAAACCTACAAGCTGCACCTGCCGCCGAACATCCCGGTCAAGGACTTCTGGTCGGTGATCGTCTACGACACTCAGACCCGCTCCATGCTCCAGACCGATCAGCAGGCCCCGAGCGTGAGCAGCCAGAACAAGGGAGTCAAGGTCAATGACAACGGTTCGGTGGATGTCTTCTTCGGCCCCAAGGCCCCGGCGGGCATGGAAAACAACTGGGTGCAGACGATTCCCGGCAAAGGCTGGTTCATGATCCTGCGCCTCTACGGTCCGCTGGAACCCTGGTTCAACAAGACCTGGCGTCCCGGTGAAATTGAACTTCTGCCATAAGAGCCTCGCTCCAACGCCCCTCTCCCAAAGTGAGAGGGGCGTTTTCGCAAGGCTTCCATAAAGCATAACGATGAATGAATCACAAATCCTGAGCACCTATGCGGCCACTCTTTTCGCACTGCTCAACCCCTTGGGAATGCTCCCGGTCTTCATTGGTTACGCATCGGGATTGACCATCGGTGTCCAGCGTTGGCTCTCTCTGCTCGTCTCCTTGACCGTGATGGGGCTCATGTTGCTCTTCTTGCTCACGGGGCCGGCGCTCCTCAATTTCTTTGGCATCAGCATCGATTCCTTTCGGATGGCCGGCGGTATCCTGCTGCTTCTGATCGGTATCCATATCGTCACCGCGGATGCGACGCAGGGGTCTCATAATCTGGGTTTGGAAGCAACGCGGTCCGACCTCGACCAAGCCAAATCCGTTTACCGGCAGATCGTGATTCCCTTTGCCTTGCCGCTGCTGGTGGGACCCGGCGTCATCGCCAATCTGATCCTCTACGCGAACGAGGCGGAGAAGATCAAGAGCCCCACGTTATCGTTGGGGCTGATCGCCATCACCGTTGCCATCGCCGTACTGCTGTTCGTGATCCTCATGTCGGGCCGGTTCCTGCAACGGTTTCTGGGCGACGTTGGCCTGGGCATCGTTACCCGTATCCTCGGACTGCTGGTGGCCGCGATCGGCATGCAGTTTCTTGTCACCGGCACTTCGAATGTCATCGTACATACGATCGCGCCGGCTGTGCTGAGGCTCCACCCATGAATCATCTCAAGTAGCGCTTTGGGAAGGGCACGACGGCTTCGAATGTTCGCCTTGAGTGTCGTCGCCGCTAAAATCGCTTATCTTTATCAAAGACAAGAACCATAACTGCGCACCGCAAGGTGTAAATATCCGGGGAGAGATCGTCATGTCGTTCCAACGTGGTCTTCTTTTCGCTGTGAGCGCCGTGTTTTCCGGCAGCGCCGCTGCGGGTGGTTTGTTGCTGTACGAGGTCGGGACCGCCGACGTGGGGTTGGCCTCGGCGGGCTATACCGCCCGCGCTCAGGATGCCTCCACCGTCCTTACCAATCCCGCCGGCATGACCCGTCTGCCCGGCAAACAATTGCTGTTGGGGGCACAGGTTCTCTATGGGGACACCAGTTTCTCCGCCGATCCCGGCACCTCGCCGGAACTGGGCCGGGACGATGGCGGCAATCCCATTGGCTGGTTTCCCGGCGGAGGCATGTTCTACACCCAACAGATGTCTCCCACCGTAACCGCGGGGTTCGCCGCCACCGGTAATTTCGGCCTGTCCGAGAGTTACGACAACAATTGGGTCGGGCGCTACTATATTCAGGAATCCACGCTCCTGGGATTGTCGCTGCTCCCGTCCATCGCCTGGAAGGCCAGCCCGGAATTCTCGCTGGGGGCGAGTCTCAATATCACCTATGGCATCTTCCGCAATCAATTGGCGGTTAACAACGTCCTACCCGGCGCGGCGGATGGTCAGCTGAAGCTGAGCGATAATGTATGGGGCTTCGGCGTCAATCTCGGCGCGCTGTACGAACCGCAGCCCGGCACCCGCATCGGCCTGACCTATACCTCCCAAGTGGACCTCGATTTCAGCGCCAATGCCGATTTTTCCCGACTGGCACCCGGTTTGGAGCTGTTGCTGGGCCAGCGCGGCTTGCTGGGCAGTAGCATCGATCTGGGGATGTCGATTCCGCAGACGCTCAATCTCAGCTTCTTCCAACAGATGGATCAACGCTGGGCGCTGCTCGGCAGTCTCGGCTGGCAAAACTGGGCGCAATTCGGCAAGGTTGATGTCTCGATCGATTCCAACGACCCCAAGAGTCTGACCACCAGTCTCGATTTCAAGGATACCTGGCACGCGGCTCTCGGCGCTCAAGTGAAGGTCAGCGATCCCTGGACCCTCAATTTCGGCATGGCCTACGATTCGGGATTCCAGGATAATTCCAACGTCACCCCCGCGTTGCCAGCCAATGCGGCTTGGCGCTTCGGCATCGGGGCGCAGAATCAGGTCAATCCCGGCTTCGAGTGGGGCATCGCCGCAGAATACATCTACGGCGGCAGCATGGATGTGAACAAATTGGCGAATTCTCCGGCTGTGGGCGGACGCGGCGATCTGATCGGCACCATCGACACCGACATGTTTTTCCTGGCGGCTAACTTCATCTGGAAATTCCAGTAACCAGAACCATCTACGTTTTTTTCAGCGGCTTTCCCAATCGTGCGCGCTGCGGTCGTTCGTCGGCCTGCTGCTGGCT
>DAOTGT010000164.1:0-3111 GCA_035447285.1 Candidatus Competibacter sp. | reverse complement strand
AGCGGGTAGAGACTGAGCCGAAACCCATACGCCGCGAAGCCTCGATCATTCACCGTATCCTGCCGGCCAGTCCGCCGACCACTCTTACCCATCGCATGCAGTCGAGGCCTCCATGAGACGAACTCCGTTCGCCCTGTTCGCCGCCGTGCTCACCGCCCTGTCCCTGGCGGCGTCCTGGATCTCGACCGCCGCCGATCTCGCCCCCCCGCGCCATCCACGCATCGGCCTGGTGTTGAGCGGGGGCGGGGCTCGGGGCTCGGCCCATATCGGGGTGCTCAAGGTCCTGGAGGAGTTGCGCATCCCCATCCATGTGGTGGTGGGAACCAGCATGGGTTCCCTGGTGGGAGGCTCCTACGCGGCCGGACTGACGCCGGAGATTCTGGAGCAGCGGGTCACTCAGGTCGATTGGAATACTCTCTTCAACGACGACCCGCCCCGCAAGGACTGGCCGGCCCGCCGCAAGCAGGCGTCCGAGACCCCGACCTTCGACTTTACCGTGGGAGTAAGGGACGGTCAGCTCAAGTTGCCCAAGGGAGCCATTTCGGGTCAGCAGGTCCAGTTGTTCTTCAACGATCTGGTCAAGGGCGCGGAAACGGTCCAAAGTTTCGACGACCTACCGATCTCCTTCCGGGCCGTGGCCACCAACCTGGAAAACGGGGAGATGACGGTCTTCGATCACGGGCCGCTGCCGGTGGCCATGCGCGCCAGCATGTCCGTACCCGGCTTGTTCGCGCCCATGGAATGGGACGACCACATCTACGTGGATGGGGGCCTGGTCCGCAACCTGCCCATTGACGTAGCCCGACACATGGGCGTGGACGTCATCATCGCCGTCAATCTGGGGTCCGGGTACCTCCCTCGCGATCAGCTCGGCAACATCCTCGGCGTCACTGGCCAGATGATTGCGATTCTGACCG
Organism: Candidatus Competibacter sp.; assembly: GCA_035447285.1. GTDB lineage: Bacteria > Pseudomonadota > Gammaproteobacteria > Competibacterales > Competibacteraceae > Competibacter. Next base: position 2,194 of record DAOTGT010000164.1, on the reverse strand, counting down.
AGCAGAACGTCCAGGCCTCGCTCAAGCAGATCGACCCCAAGCGCGACGTGCTGATCGTCCCGGACTTGGGTGACATCACCTCCAGCGATTTTGCCCGTGCCCCGGAAGCCATCGCCACCGGCGTGGCGGCTGCCCGCAAGGCGGCTCCCCAGTTGGTTCGCTACAGCCTGAGCGAAACCGAGTACGCCGCCTGGCAGCGCGGGCGCTTCGGTCCGGGTCATCCGGCACGACAGGTGGGTGAGGTGCAAGTCGCTGGCCTGGAGCGAGTCAACCCCGGGGTCTTCGACACTCTGGTCGAGGCCCAAAAGGGCAAGCCACTGGATCGTCTTCGGTTGGAAGAGGATATCCAGAATGCCTACGGTCACGGCGACTACGAACGCATCAGTTACCATTTCCAGCCCCGGTCCGATGGCAGCGACCTGCTTATCGTCAACGCGGTGGAAAAGGCCTGGGGTCCAGGCTATCTGGGTTTCGGATTGGGCCTTTTGGCCGATAACAAGGGCGACAGCCGATTCGGCCTGCGCGCCACCTATGACCAAACTTGGATCAACCCGCTCGGGGCCGAATTTGGCGCCGAGCTGACCCTGGGCAATGCCCCGAACCTGCACACCGAGTTTTACCAGCCCTTGAGTCTCGACCGGGCAGCTTTCGTCGCCCCCTATCTGGACTATGGCTTGAGCCCGGATAGTGTCTTTCTCGACGACCAGCGGGTCGCGCGCTACAACGTGATACGCGGGCGCCTCGGCGTGGATCTGGGCACGACGCGACGCGGAACCGAGTTGCGGATCGGACCCTATTACGGGCAGACCAACGTCAACCTCGACACCGGTTCGCCCGAACTCCCGGTGGGGCGGATCACCGACACCGGGGTTCGCGCCCGGCTCCTCTACGATACCCTCGACAGCGCCGCTGTCCCGCGCTCGGGGACCCGCGTCTTGCTGGAGGTGTTAAACCCGCTTGAAGCCCTGGGGGCCGACGTTCAATACACCCGGGCCTTCCTCAGTGCCACCACCGCCTACAGCTTCGGACCCAACACCCTGGCCTTGAAACTCAAGGGGGGCAGCAGCTTCGGCGAGCAGATGCCCTATTACGACCAATTCCCCTTGGGCGGCTTCCTTAATCTCTCCGGTTACGCCAACGAGCAGTTCCGCGGCAATGACATGGCTTTTGCCGGCCTGGCCTATTATCGCCAGATCGCCGCGCTGCCCCCGCCCATTGGCCGTGGCCTCTACCTGGGTGCCTCCCTGGAGGCTGGTTGGCTGTCGGAGGGCGTGATCCGCAACCCCGACACGGGTCAGAACGTGACCTTGAGTCCCGAGCAGAACGGTTACGGCGGAAGCGTCTTCTTCGGCTCGGACACCTGGATCGGCCCGGCCTTCCTGGGATTCGGGGTGTCGGGGTCGGGTGAGAGCGCCATCTATGTGCTGATCGGTCAGCCCTGAAACAGATTGGTGATCCATTGATAAGCACGTTTGAACTCCCCATTCGCATCTGAAGCGCTATCCATGCCTGAGTCGCCACCGGAGAAAACCATGCCTTTGATACTGACCGAAATCAGGGACACGATTGGCACCATCGTGATGAACCACCCACAAAAGCGCAATGCGCTCAGCGAGGCGCTGATCGACGAAATCACCGCCGCGCTGGAGTCTTTTCGGAAACAAAATATTCGTGCCGCCGTGCTGCGCGCGCCCGCCGGGGTAAAGGTCTGGTCCGCCGGTCACGATGTCAGCGAACTGCCCGACCGTGGCCGCGATCCCCTTGGTTGGAGTGATTCGCTGCGGGTGCTGGTCCGCGCCATTCAGGAATTTCCCGCGCCGGTCATCGCCCTGATCGAAGGCGGCGTCTGGGGCGGCGGTTGTGAAGTGGCGATGGCCTGCGATCTGCTGGTGGCGACGCCGGAGGCAACCTTCGCCATCACCCCGGCGAAGCTGGGTGTTCCCTACAACCTGGGCGGCATCTTGACGCTGATGAATATGATCCCCTTGCCGGTGGCCAAGGAAATGCTGTTCACGGCGCAACCCATCCCCGCCGCGCAGGCGCTCAATCTCGGCGTCATCAATTACATCAAGCCCTTCGAGGAAATCGAGAGTTTCGTTTACGGCCTCGCCACCCACATTGCCGCCAATTCGCCCTTGAGCATCGCGGTGATGAAGGAAGAGCTGCGGCTGCTCGCCAGCGCCCACGCCATCAC
>DAOTGT010000163.1:1251-6793 GCA_035447285.1 Candidatus Competibacter sp. | reverse complement strand
GAATCCAACGCCACCAATCCCGACACATCCATGACTGTCACTGCTTCGATATCGATGATGACCGCTCGCGGCCGGACCCCGATATCGTGCAAGGCACTCATCGCCTTTTCCGCCGCGCCGAAGAAGAGCGAACCGGAAACTTCGTACAAGCGCACGCCGTCCGGCAACGGGCTTTCCAGATGAGGATGATCGGCCTCCACATGCTTGCCGCCGGTCAAGGCCGCCATGCGGTTCATGAACAGCAACGCGGCCAGCACCACGCCGACGCTGATGGCGACCACCATATCGAACAGCACCGTCAACCCGAAACAGACCAGCAACACCAGGATGTCGCTGCCGGGCGCCACCTGAATGATATGACGAAAGTGCTTGAGTTCGCTCATGTTCCATGCCACCAGCAGCAGCAAGGCGGCCAACGCGGCCATGGGCAGATAACCCAGCAGCGGCGCCAGTGCCAGCAAGACCGACAGCACGAACAATGCGTGAAAGACGGCGGCCAACGGACCTCGGGCGCCGGCGCGGATGTTGGCGGCGGTGCGGGCCAGCGCGCCGGTCGCGGCGATACCGCCGAAAAACGGCGCCACGACGTTGCCGATGCCCTGCCCGATCAGTTCGGCGTCGGGATCGTGCTTGGTGCCGGTCATGCCGTCGGCCACCACCGCGCACAGCAGCGACTCGATGGCCCCCAGCATGGCGATCGCCATCGCCGGACCCAGCAAATCCTTGATTAACCCCAGCGACAACCCCAACACTGGTCCGTCCGGGCCGGGCAATTGCCACGGCAACCCGAAGCTCGGTAGGAACGGCGGGATACCCGGCAAGGTCTCTCCGCCCAACGTATAGCTGAACCGCGACGCGATGGTGGCGACCTCGAAACCGTCCACGGTTCGACCGAGCAGCCAAGCCAGTACGGTGGCGATCGCCAGACCAGCCAGCGGTGCCGGCAAACCGGTTTTCAAGCGCGGCCACAGGATCAGCAGGGCCAAGGTCAAGGCGCCTATCAGCAAATCCGGCGGGTGCAAACCGGGCAGCGCCTGCCCCACCAACCATAGCCGCTCCACGAAATTCTCGGGCTGGGCAGCCAGTTGCAGGCCGAGGAAATCCTTGAATTGCAGGCTGGCGATCACCACCGCGATGCCGGCGGTGAAACCGGTGGTCACCGGATAGGGAATGAATTGGATCAGCTTGCCCATCCGCGCTACGCCCATGCCGATCAGTATGATACCGGCCATGCAACTGGCGGTGACCAGCCCGCCAAGACCATATTTTTCGGCGATGGGATGCAGGATGACGATGAAGGCGGCGGTCGGCCCGGACACGCTGTAGCGGGAGCCGCCGGTCAGAGCGATCAGCAGCCCAGCGACAATGGCGGTGTATAAACCATACTGCGGCGGCACCCCGCTGCCGATCGCCAACGCCATCGACAGCGGCACCGCGACAATGCCAACGGTAATGCCGGCCAGTAGATCTTCTCGCAACTTGGACAGGTTATAACCGCCGCGCAGCTTGTCGCGCAGGGCGGTACCAAACGGCAGATAAAGTGAATGCTCCCGGTCGGGTTTCATGAAGAGCGGATTCTTTATCCGTTTTGGGAACACGGGGGCTGAACGATCACGGTCTTTTCATCACCCGACTCGGACTCCTCGATGATGTAGCCCCGCTCGTTTTCCAGATAAAACTCGATGATTTCCAGCGGGATCGACCTGAGTTGACTCAGGTACACCATGGAATCCTTGAAGCGTTGCAGTTCGGCAACGGTAATGGTCATGGGATTGACTCCAAATCGATGGGTTGGCGGTAAAACAACTATCGGACCACTTGCAACAACGCCAGCAAGCCTTCCAGTAACTGCATGGGATTGGGTGGACAACCGGGAATGTGCAGATCGACGGGAATGACCTCGGCCACCCCGCCGACGCAGGCGTAGCCGCCGGCGAACACCCCGCCGTCCCGCCCGCAATCGCCCACCGCGACCACCCATTTCGGATCGGGCGTGGCGGCATAGGTGCGCTCCAGCGCCTCGCGCATATTGACCGTCACAGGCCCGGTCACCAGCAACACATCGGCATGGCGCGGCGAGGCGACGAAGTGGAACCCGAAGCGCTCCAGGTCGTAAAAAGCATTGTTCAGCGCGTGGATCTCCAGCTCGCAACCGTTGCAGGAGCCGGCATCCACCTCGCGGATCGCCAAACTGCGGCCCAGGCGTCGGCGGGCAGCTCGATCGACCTGAGCACCCAATTCGGCCAAGGCGGATTCGGAAGGCGCCGGGGCGGGAAGGGTCAGCGGCGACCGCCACCCATTTTGCAACAGCAGCTTGCGCATGACGGGGCGCCTAAAGATCGTGGCCCGAATACGAGCAGTTGAAGGATTTGTTGCACAAGGGAAAATCCGCCACGATGTTGCCTTCGATGGCGGCTTCCAGCAGCGGCCACTGAAACCAGGAGGGATCGCGCGGATGACAGCGCGCCACCGTGCCGTCGGCGGCCAAGCGCAACCAAACCAGGATGTCGCCGCGAAATCCCTCGACCAGCGCCATGCCCTCGACCAGCCGGCCTGGCTGGTTCAGTGCCCCACGCACCGGACCCGAAGGCAATCGCTCCAGAATCCCTTCGATCAGGGCCAGGCTCTGTTCCACCTCGCGGATGCGAATCCACACCCGGGCGTTGACGTCGCTTTCGCGCCGCACCGGCACCTCGAACTCAAGCTGATCATAGGGCGGATAACCCGGCTCGCGGCGAGCGTCGAAGGCGCGGCCGGCGGCGCGGCCAATCACGCCGCCGCAACCGAACTGCTGGACCAGGGTCGGATCGAGCGTCCCGGTATTGGCGGTGCGGTCTTGCAACGAGGCGGTGTTGTCGTACAACTCGACCAAGGGTGGAAACGCGCGGCGCATCTCAGCCAGCAGGGCTCGCAAGATCGGCACGCCATCCGCCGGCAAATCGACGGCCACGCCACCTGGAACCACGCAATCCATCAGCAGACGATGACCGAAGCAGGCGGCGCTGGCGCGGAGCACCTGCTCGCGCAACACCGCGCAATGGGCCAGCATCAAGGCAAACGCGGCATCGTTGCAGACCGCGCCAATGTCGCCGCAGTGATTGGCCAAGCGCTCCAATTCGGCCATCAGCGCCCGCAACCAGTGCGCGCGGGCGGGAATCTCCGTTTCCGTCGCCGCCTCGACCGCCCGAGCGAAGGCCAAGGCATAGGCCACCGTGCTGTCGCCGGATACCCGCCCCACCAGCCGCGCCGCCCGCTCCAACGACGCGCCGTTCAGCAGGCTCTCGATACCCTTGTGGACATAACCCAGCCGCTCTTCCAGCCGGACCACGGCCTCGCCGTTGGCGGTGAAGCGGAAATGGCCGGGTTCGATGATGCCGGCGTGAACCGGCCCCACCGGAATCTGGTGCAGGCTTTCGCCCTCCGTCGGTAGAAACGGATAAGGCGGCAGCGCTTCGGTCGGCGTGGTCGGAGCGCCCAAGGGATGACGCAGCGGCCAGCGGCCGTGATCCAGCCAGGGACGAAGATCGGGGCCGGCGGCCGGTTGCAGACCGACCAGATCAGCGATGGCGCGTTCCAAGCGTTGCGCCGGCGGATGCCAGCGCCCCACCGAGGGAAACTCGCCGGCCGAACAGGGCAGGCTGCCGATGCCCGGCGTACCGGTCTCGAACTCATGAGCCGCCAGGTGAACCATGCCGGGTTCGCCCCATAATCCGAGCAGACTCCATCTACCTTTCGCCAGACCAGCTAGCAGTGCATTCCAGGTTTCGGCGGTCACCACGAACCGGGACCAAGGCCGATGCCCGGTGACCGGCTGGCCGACCCCCAGTACGGTCAGCAAGGCGGAGTTGGTATTGGTCGCGCTCATCGTACCGCCCTCACCCCAGCAACATCGCGACATGGCGGAACCAGGCCACCAGCGGTTCGGGCAGCCAGAACCCGGCAACCAGCACCAGCAGCAGATGCACCGTCGTCGGCAGGGTGCTGGCCCGCACCGGCACGAAGGCGGCGCTATCCGGCTGGCCGAACGCCACGCCGTGCAACCGCCATAGCAGGGTACCGAACGCCAGCAGCAACCCCACCACCAGCGGCAGCGCCAGCAACGGCTGGCGGGCGAAGGTGGAGCTGACCACCAGGAACTCGCTCATGAACACCCCGAACGGCGGCATCCCGGCGATGGCGATCACGCCCGCCACCAGCCCCCAACCGAGAGTCGGATGGGTGACGGTCAAGCCGCGAATGGTGGAAATCCGCTGGGTACCCTTGACTTGGGAAATATGGCCCACGGTGAAGAAAATCGCCGACTTGGTCAGGCTATGCAGGGTCATGTGCAGCAACCCGGCGAAGTTGGCCAGTGGCCCACCCATGCCGAAGGCGAAGGTGATGATACCCATGTGTTCGATGGAGGAATAGGCGAACAAGCGTTTGATATCGCCCCGGCGGTACAGCATCAAGCCGGCGAACAGCAGGGACAATAGCCCCAGACCGACCATCAGCGGCCCCGGCGCCAGCGCCGACGGATTGGCGCTCATCAGCATCTTGAAGCGCAGCACCGCATACAGCGCCACGTTCAACAACAACCCGGACAGCACCGCCGAGATCGGCGTGGGACCCTCGGCGTGCGCGTCCGGCAGCCAGGCGTGCAGCGGTACCAGACCGGCCTTGGTACCGTAACCGAGCAACAGGAATATGAACGCCAGATTGAGCAGCGCCGGATCGAAAGCATCGGCATGCGCGAGCAATCGGTCCCAAGCCATGGCCGGCAGCCCCTGCCCGATCGCCGGCTGCGCCGCCAGGTACACCAGGATGGTGCCGAACAGCGCCAGGGCGATGCCGAGGCTACCCAGGATGAAATACTTCCAGGCGGCTTCCAGCGCGGCGTGGGTCCGGTAGAGACCGACCATCAGCACCGTCACCAACGTCGCCAACTCGATCGCCACCCACAGCAGTCCGATGTTGTTGGCCAGCAGTGCCAGGTTCATGGCGAACAGCAGCGCCTGATACATGGCGTGATAGAAGCGCAGATACGCCGGGGTCAGCCTGCCGGTTTCCAGTTCGTGGGCGATGTAGCCGGCGCTGAACACGCTGGTGGTGAAGCTGACCCAGTTGTTCAGCGCGATCAGATAGATGTTGAAGTCATCCACCCGCAGGTAGAGATTGGCCTCGGGTCGCGCCTGGAACAGAACGGCGGCGGCCAGTAGGCACAGCAGCGCCGCACCGACGTTCAGCCGGGCGCCGAACCGGTAACCCGACACCAGCACCAGCACCAACGCCGCGACGGCCGGAACACCCAACAGCGTGGCCATCGCCATGAGACCGAGATCCGCGCCGCTCATCGCCGCCGCTCCTCCCGGAAGGTATCCATCGCCTGCATGTCCACGCTATCGAAGCGCTCCCGGATGCGGAACAGAAAGATGCCGATCACGATCAACGCGATCAGTACCGAGAAAGCGACGCTGATTTCCACCGCCAGTGGCATGCCGCGCGCCCCGGCGGCGGCCAGCACCAGCCCGTTCTCCAGCGACATGAAGCCGATCACCAGGCT
>DAOTGT010000163.1:0-1151 GCA_035447285.1 Candidatus Competibacter sp. | reverse complement strand
TGATGCGCACCCTGAACGGCGGCCTGCCAGCCGACCGCCAGCGCCAGCACCAGCGAATGCAGGGCGAAAACGTGGATCAGGGCGTAGAGGCGATCCTGATACAGCAGCAGAAAGCTCGCCACCACCATGCCGCCCGCCAGAAAATGGGCGATATCGAAGGCCAGACCATGCATCACAGACTCCGGGACACGAACAGCAACAGGGTGCCGAGCAAACCCAGCATCAGCGCCGCGCCCAGAAATTCGCCGACCCGGAACACTCGCATCTTGGCGATGCTGGTTTCGAACAGCGCCAGCAGCAGGCCGCCCGCTGCCAGCTTGGCCAGATACGCGACCACGCCCACCAGGTAATCCACGAAACCCGCGCCGGCGGTCGCCATGCCCCAGGGCGCGAAGATGCAAGCCGTCAGCGACAGATAGAGCAACAACTTCAGGGACGCGGCCAACTCGATCAGTGCCAGATGGCGGCCGGAATATTCCAGTACCATCGCCTCATGCACCATGGTCAGTTCCAGGTGGGTGGCCGGATTGTCCACCGGAATCCGGGCATTCTCGGCGATCGCCACCATGACCAAGGCCAGCAACGCCAGCGCCAGCGACACCCGCAGGCCGACATCGGCATTCAGCATGAAACGGGCGACCGCCGACAGTTCGGTGGTGCCGGCCAGCAGCGACAAAGTGAACACCATCATCAGCATGGCCGGTTCGGCCAGCGAGGCGATCATCATCTCGCGGCTGGCGCCGATGCCACCGAAGCTGGTGCCGACATCGAGCCCGGCCAGTGCTAGAAAAAAGCGGGCGGTGCCCAGCAAGGCGACGATGGCAATCAGATCGGCCGTCCAACTGAACGGCAAGCCGCTGGCGAAAGTCGGCACCAGCGACGCCGCCACCCAGATGGCGGAGAAGATCAGATAGGGCGCCACCCGAAACAGCCAGGAGGCGGAGTCGGCCAGCACCACATCCTTGCGCAACAGCTTGAGCAGATCGCGGTAGGGTTGCAGCGGGGTCGGGCCACGCCGACGCAACAGTCGCGCCTTGATCGTGCGGACAAAACCAGTAAGCAGCGGAGCCAACAGCAGCGTCAGCAGCATCTGGCAGCCCTGCACCCCATGATCGGCGGTCAGCGCCATAGCACCATCCCCAGCAGCAACA
>DAOTGT010000162.1:4072-6793 GCA_035447285.1 Candidatus Competibacter sp. | reverse complement strand
CACCTCTCCCTCCCCGGCATGGGGGAGAGGCTGAGGTGCTTGGGCGCTCAAGTCGCGGCGGGTTGGGCAGCGCCGACCTCGACGGTTTGCGGCTTGTCCTTGGCAAAGAAGCTGTAGATGTACACCACCAGGCCGATGAAGAACACGATGCCGGATAGCCAGCGCATCCAGTAGAACAACGCCAACTGATCCTGCACCTGCATGAACGCCTGCGGGTTGGGGATGACTCGCTGCAACCACACTTGCAGGATGCCGGCGGCGGTCAGGAACAGGGTGATGAACACCATCGAGACCGTCATCAACCAGAACGACCACATTTCCAGAACCTGCGCGCGTTCCGAGTTGGCCTCACGCCCGCGTAGGATCGGCATGGCGTAGGAGATGATGGTCATGACCACCATCGCATAGGCGCCGTAGAAGGCCATGTGACCATGGGCGGCGGTGATCTGACTGCCGTGGGTGTAGTAGTTGATCGGCGCCAAGGTGTGCAGGAAACCCCATACGCCGGCGCCGAGGAACGCCATGACCCCGGTGCCCAGCGCCCACAACGTGGCGGCCTTGTTCGGATGCTGGCGACGACGACGATTGACCATGTTGAAGCAGAACACGGTCATGGCAAAGAACGGAATCGGTTCCAGCGCCGAGAAGATCGAACCCCACCACTGCCAGTAACCGGGCGCACCGATCCAATAATAATGGTGGCCGGTGCCGATGATGCCGGACACCAAGGTCAGGGTGATGATCACGTACAACCATTTCTCGATCACCTCGCGGTCCACGCCGGTGATCTTGAGCAGCACGAAGCCGAGAATGGCGCCCAGAATCAACTCCCACACGCCTTCCACCCACAGATGCACCACCCACCACCAGAAGTATTTGTCCTTGACCAGGTTAGAGGGATTGTAGAAGGCGAACAGGAACAGCACCGCCAGGCCGACCAGACCCATCAACAGAATCATGCTGATCGCGGTCTTGCGGCCCTTGAGGATGGTCATGCCGATGTTGTACAGAAAGGCCAGCGCCACCACCACGATGCCCAGCTTGGTCGGCAGCGGTTGCTCCAGAAATTCGCGACCCATGGTTTGCAGGATGTCGTTGCCGGTCATCTCCGCCAGCGTGGCGTAGGGCACCGCCAGATAGCCGACCACGGTCAGCGCGCCGGCGATCAGGAAGATCCAGAACAGCACATGCGCCAGTAGCGGGCTGTGCAATTCGGTTTCGGTCTCCTCCGGCACCAGGTAATAAGCCGCGCCCATGAAACCGAACAACAGCCAGACGATCAACAGGTTGGTGTGAACCATGCGGGCGACGTTGAACGGGATCGCCGGAAACAGAAAGTCGCCGATCACGTATTGCAGGCCGAGAATCAGGCCGAACAGAATTTGCCCCACGAACAGGGCGATGGCGGCGATGAAATAGGGTTTGGCCACCGCCTGGGATTGATAGTGCAACTGCATGATGCTTTTCCTCGCTCTGGATGCCGGGACGGCGGATCAGCCTTCGATGTTGGGCGGCCAGTTTTCGGTGTCGATTTCCGAAGTCCATTTCAGGAAGGCCACCAGGTCATCCAATTGCTGGTCGGTGAAATGGAACTGCGGCATCTGCCGGCGACCCGGCACTTTGGTCGGCTGCGCCTGAATCCAGACCTTGATGAAGGCCGCGCCGCGCCGTTTGTAGACGTTGCCCAGTTCCGGCGCAAAGTAGGCGCCTTCGCCCAGGATGGTGTGGCAGCCGACGCAATTCCGGGTTTCCCAGAGATGTTTGCCGCGCGCGACCTCCGGCGTCAGATTTTCGCGGTGATCGCGCTGGGGCAGCTTCCAGGTCGTGTGAAAGGTGAGGGCGAGAAACAGCAGCACCGAAAACAGCGTGCCGCCATAGAAGACGTTTCGCGCCATGGATTTGGTGAAGAATGCGCTCATGAGGACCTCTGTTCGGCGATGATGCGAGCCATCCCCCCGGAATCCGATCGGGCGGGACCTATTTCATGCTCCGAAAATCGCGGTTCGCTTTCCTTGATCCCGGTCAAGGAATTCCCCATCTGGTCCTCGCATAATCAAAAGCAATTTCATCGAGTGCAGGATTGGAACCATGGCTGTCATCACCCAGTTTCTCGCCGGCGAACACCATTGTTGCGACGAAAGCTTCGCCACCGTCGAAGAGGCGGCCCAAACCGGCGACCTGGCCGGTTGTCGCCAGCGCTTCCAGCAGTTTCAAGCGGCCATGGAGCATCACTTTCAAAAGGAAGAGGCGGTGCTGTTTCCCGCCTTCGAACAGGCCACCGGTAACACCATGGGACCGACGCGGGTGATGCGGTTGGAACACCAGCAAATGCGGCAGGCGCTGGCCGAGATGGCACAGGCGCTGGCCAGCGGTGACCTGGACGATTTGCTGGGTCAGTCGGAGACCCTGCTGATCCTGATGCAGCAGCACAACATCAAGGAAGAGCAGATGCTGTACCCGATGTGCGACCGAGCGCTGAGTGCCGCCGCCGGATCGGTGATCCGGGACATGCGGGATCTTCCGTTGGGCCAGCCGACATGAGCGCACCCGAAATCGTGGTGGATGGGCGAGGTTTGGAGCATCCAGAACCACTGGAACGGGTTTTAGCCGCCCTGGACCAGCTTCAACCCGGACAACGACTGCGGTTTCTGATTCACCGCCAACCGTATCCGCTCTACGACATTTTGAGCCGCCACCGTTATGCCTACACGGTCGAGGCCC
>DAOTGT010000162.1:0-3972 GCA_035447285.1 Candidatus Competibacter sp. | reverse complement strand
GTCATGCTGGGCGCGCTGCTGCAAATCCTGCCGGTGGTGGTCGGCGTGGTGGTGCCTCGCCCGCGACTGACGGCGGCGCTGATTCACATTCCGTTGACTCTGGGTGCGCTGGTGCTGGCCACCGCGTTTCTCGGTGGCGGACCCACTTGGTTTCAAGGTGCCGCCGGTTTGCTCGGGCTGGGTTTTGGTGTCGCCCTGCTGGCGATCCATCTCGTCCTGTGGCGCGCGCCGGTGGTCGGGAGCACGGTTATCGCCCTGCGTTGCGCCCTGGGCGCTCTGCTGGTCACGGTTGTGCTCGGCGTGTTGCTGAGTGGTTTTTTGGCCTGGGGATGGCGATTGCCGGTGTTTGAGTTGACGCAACTGCACGCCACCTGGGGCTTGCTGGGCTGGACCGTGTTGCTGGTGACGGGAGTCGCCTATCAGGTCGTGCCGATGTTTCAGATCACCCCGCCCTACCCCACTTGGCTGAGTCGGGGATTCGCGCCGCTGCTGGCCGTGCTGCTGGCGATGTGGTCGATGTTCGTTTTGATCGGCTGGCGGGCGGCGGCGAGCTGGACGGGCGCGGCGTTGGCGGTGGGCGCCGTGCTGGTTGCCGTCGCGACGTTGTGGTTGTTGACCCGACGGCGCCGCAAGATCGGTGATCCCACGTTGAATTTCTGGCGTGCCAGCATGGCCAGCCTGCTGGCGGGCGCGCTGCTATGGTTGCTGACGCCCTGGGTCCCTACGCTGGCGCAAGCGCCGCAAGTCGAGGTGCTGTTGGGAATCCTGTCGATCTTCGGTTTTGCGGTCGCCGTGATCAACGGCATGTTGTACAAGATCGTGCCGTTTCTGGCCTGGTTTCATTTGCAGGCGCAACTGTTCCAGCACGTAAAGGTGCCCAACATGAAGCAATTGCTGCCGGACGCCTGTGTCCGACAGCAATGGTGGAGCTATCTGGCGGCGCTGTTGCTGCTACTGGCCGTCGCCGTTCAACCTCGGCTGTTTGCCTATCCCGCCGCGCTGGCCGTGGGTGTGGCCGGCGGCTGGTTAGGTATTAACCTGTTGAGGGTTTGCAGGATTTATTATCGCGTATTGCGAAGCGGGGCTCTGTCGTCCACCTGAGCCGGCGATCGCTGCCTCCCTCCCCTCGCGGGGGAGGTTGGCGCGGATGAAGGTAGGCCCCTGCTAGCCTCCAGAAACGCCCCTTAAGCTGAACCGCGCAAGTATTCCTGTTCGGGGTTTAACAACGCAGCGGCGAGTTGGTGGATGCCTTCGGCCTCGGCGCACTCCGAAATCTCTTCCCACGACGCGTCGCGATCGATGGCGGCGGCGGTCTCACTGCCGTTGGGTAACCGCGTGCGAAAGTCCCGGATGAATGCTTGGGTGATGACCCCGGGGTCGGTCGTGGCCTCGGGGCTTTCCTGAAACGCTTCCTGTTGGGCTTCGAACAAGACGGTGGTGATCTCGTGAAGACCTTCCGCCTGCGCCTGATTGGCAATGTCCGCTAGACTGGCGCCTTGATCGATCGCGGTGGCGGTTTGGCTGTGATCGGGTAGATCCTCTCGAAATGACTGGAGGATGTCGGTGAGGGTTTTCGTATCCATGGGGCAGACTCCTCTATGGAGGATGCGGCTGTTGCGGAGGCGGCGGAGCCGCCCCCAGTCAGACCGGTTGAGGAGAGAAGCAACCGGCGCGGCGCCGGAATCCGAACCCAGGACAGGGTGCATGGGTTCCCGAGCAACGTCACCGAGAAGCCTTGCGGGATTACTGGTTAGGGTGGGGATGGGAAGCGAAGATGGCCGGTTGAAAAAGCGATGGCCCTAAGCTTCGTGCTTCACGCTGACCTTGAGCCGGGCTCGATACTCCAGTACTTCGCCATCATCACTCAGGTTGACATCGAGGCGGCCGACCTCCGCCACCCGAAGGTGCCGGATGGATTTGGCGGCCTCCATGATCGCGGCCTTCGCCGCCGCTTCCCAGCTCTCGGAGCTACTGCCGATGATTTCAATCACCTTATACGCGCTCATTGGTTCCTCCTGGGTGAATGGCTCGGTGTGAAAAACCACACCGGGCACGGTGAGGCTTCATGAGACATACCCACAGGGAAACACGAGTTCCCATGTTCATGGTTTAGCTTAGCAATAGCCTTAATTCAAGGATGGTATTTGTTTTTTCCTGGCAGCCTGTCGGACTATCCACCGGGTACCGGGTAAAATGTCGAATCGTCCGTGGAGCCCGAAATTATGCGCCGCTATCCGTCCGATAGAACGTCGGGGATGATCTCCAAGTTTGGAACACGACCCTGCTTCCGACTTCACCAACACTCTCAAGTCTGACAGGTTGCGGGGCGCAACCCGGCACACGTTCGCCGGGTTGCGGTGTCGCTCGGAGCCAAGGCAGATGGATCCGTCACCACCGCTTTAGATTCTGTGGGAACTGTTGCGGAACAGTGGGTTATGGATCCACCAGTGCGGGTGCTAGCCCGGTTGCTGGCCGCCGGCTGGTACTTTCAGGGCCAGATACAACGACCCGGTATCGCGTTTGATCAGCAGCGGCACTCGCTTGCCAGCCGGCAGCGTCTTGACCAGTTGTTGCAGTTGCGCGGCGTTCCTGATCTTCTGGTTGTTCAGACTCACCAAGATATCGCCCGCTTGCACGCCCGCTTCGGCGGCCATGCCCGGCCCGACTTGTTGTACCCGCACGCCGCCGTCGCCATCCGGCACGTCGGCCACCAACACGTTCAGGTGCGGCGTGCCGTCATTCGGCGTGTTGTTCAATGCGAGTTCGGTCTGGTCCTCATCCGGTAGCTGACCCAGTTTGATGGCGATGTCCTGCGTCTTGCCGTCGCGGATGATGGTCAGGTCCTTGTTGGCGCCGGGCTTGGTGGTCCCCACCAGTGGCGGCAAATCGGCGCTGTCGTTGATCGGTTTGCCGCCGTAGGCCGTGATGATGTCGCCCGCCTTCAAACCGGCGTTGGCGGCGGGGCTGTTTTCGGTCACATTCGCCACCAGCGCGCCGCGCGGCTGCTCCAGCCCGAACGAGCGCGCCAGATCCTGGGTGACTTCCTGCAAGCTGATACCCAGCCAGCCACGGGTGACGTGGCCGTCGTTCTTGAGTTGCGCGACCACGTCCATCGCCACATCGGCCGGAATGGCGAACGACAGACCCATGTAACCGCCGCTACGACTGAAGATCTGCGAGTTGATGCCCACCACCTTGCCGTTCAGATCGAACAGCGGTCCACCGGAATTGCCGGGGTTGATCGGCACGTCGGTTTGGATGAATGGTACGTAGGTGTCGTTCGGCAACGAGCGGCCCAAGGCACTGACGATGCCCTTGGTGGCGGTGCGCTCCAGTCCGAACGGCGCGCCGATGGCGAAGACCCATTGTCCCACCTTGAGATTGTCGGTGCCGCCGATGGTGACGGTCGGCAGGCCGCTGGCGTCAATCTTCAACAGCGCGATGTCCGAGCGTGGATCGCTGCCGATGACCTTGGCCGGAAATTCACGCTTGTCGTTCAGTTTGACCATGATCTTGTCGGCGTCGTCCACCACATGATGGTTGGTGACGATATAGCCGTCGGCGGAGATGATGAAGCCGGAACCCATGCCCTGGGTCGGCATGCCCTTGCTGCCCGGCGGGATGGGTGGCGTCGGGAAGTGTTTGAAGAACGGTGCGAGCGGGTTGTCGTCGTCATCCCGATCCGGCATGCCTCGTCCGCGCCAAACCGCAGTCGGTTGGGTCTTTCCAGTCACGCTGACGTTCACCACCGCCGCCGCGTTCTGTTCGACCAGGGCGCTGAAATCCGGCACGGTCATTTCCACTCGGGCCGGCGGGGTCACATCCAGCGCCAGCGCGGGCGATAGGGTGCAAGCCATCAAGGCCGTGCCCCCGGTCGCCAGCGCCACCGCCATCGCTAGTTTTTTGATCTTGCTGGGGAATTGCATTGTGTTTACCTCTCGCGCAATAAAAATAATCCATTCGATTTTGGGA
>DAOTGT010000161.1:0-6813 GCA_035447285.1 Candidatus Competibacter sp. | reverse complement strand
ACTAGCGGCAAATCCGGATCAACCGGAATCCGCGCCAGTTCCGCGCGCCGTTGCTGGAGCAGGCGGACGAACCGATCCGGCAACCGGTCGCGGCGGCATCCGGCGTCTTCCTCGTCGTCTTCGTCGAGCTTGTCGTCCTCGGGTTCGGTCAAGCCGGTCAGGGCCAGGAACTCGTCGTTGTCCCAGCAGGGGTGGTGGTGAAAGCGATGGCGGCGGCGTCCGGTTCGCCCCCAGTTCAGCAAAAGGGCCAGGTCGATCAGCCAGCGGCCCAGCAGCGCCCGGTAGGCAGCGGTATCGTCGTCCAGCGGCGTGGACAACAGATCGCGAGGAGAAGGTGCGAGGCAGGGAAAGCTCATGAGGCGCTCCAGAGGTTGGAAAAGGTCGCCGAAGCAGAATGCGCCCCGCATCCGACGAAATTCGTCGCATCCCACGCCGATCATCGTCTGCCGAGACCCGCCGGAACCGGCGGTGTCTGCCCGAACCGTTCCATCACCTCACGGAGCCCACCATGCCCCGCAAATCGACCCTGGATCCCAAAGTGAAAGCCCTGCTGGACAACCTCAATCTCGACGACGGCGACGACGATCTGCTCGCCGAGCCGCCCGAGGAAACCCACGAGCACTTGTGCGTGCTGCTGGAACGCTTCAACAATGGCCGCGAGCAGGCGCTGTGCCCCGGCATGTTGGTAACCTGGAAGCTCGGCTTGAAGAACCGTCGCTTCCCGCGCTACGGCGAGCCGGTGGTGGTGGTCGCGCTGCTCGACGCGCCGATCGTCAACCCCGACGAGGAATCTGGCTCGCCGTATTTCCAGGAGCCGCTCGATTTGTTGCTGGGCATGGTGCGCGGTGAGGACCGCCAGTTCCTGGTCTATCATGCAGATCGCCGCCGTTTCCAGCCCTATGAGAGGGACGGCGCCGGCAACCGCTAGCGCGATTGGATTGCGCCGGGCGTTCGGCGCGAACGCCCGTTTCTCCTCCGTCCTTCAGGACTCGTGCATGAAAGAAGACGCCATCACCACCTTTAGCCGCCGTCTGCGTATTCTGGCGATGTTCAAGGGCAGGGAATCGCTGACCACCCAGATGATTTTCAAACGGTTGCAAGGCACCGCCGAGGAAATGGACGAACGCTCGGTACAGCGCGTCCTGGCGCTGCTGGGGGAGGGTGGCTTTCTGGAGACTGTGAACCCCGACGCCAAGCCCTTGCGGTGGCGCTGGCCCCAGGGTGGGAAATTCATGACCCTGCCCCGCATGGCGGACCAGGAGGTCCTGGCATTTCGGTTGTTGGAGCGGTTTCTGGAACCGCTGTTGCCTCCCGACAGCTATGACGCGCTGCGGCCCTATTTCGAGATGGCCCGGCGCGAGCTCGGGCGAATGCCGAGTTGGGCGTCGGTCAGGAACTGGGAAACCAAGGTGCGGGTGGTGCCGCCAGCCCAGCCGCTGTTGCCGCCGGAACCACCGCCCGCGCTCTCCACCGAGATCTCCCGCAACGATTGGGAACGCCAGCAGGAACAGATTCGAGTGGCAATCCTGGAAGCTTTGTTCGAGGACCGGCAGTGTCAAATCGAATACCAGCAGAGGTGGCGGGACGAGCCGGCGCGGTGGACCCTCCATCCCCTTGCGTACCTGCAACGCGGGCCAGCGTTCTATCTGCTCGGCACCATCGATGACTACACCGACGTGCGGCAACTGGCCGTGCATCGGATGCTGTCGGCCCGAGTGTTGGACCAAAAGGCGAGCAAGCCGGCCGGCTTCGACCTGGATCGGGAAGTGGAGCGCAGCCAGGGCATGGGCGGCAGCGGCGAACCGTTGCGGCTGGTCGCCCGGTTCTGGAAACGCGCCGGACTCCATCTGCTGGAAACGCGCCTGTCCGCCGATCAGGTGGCGGAGGACGAGGGCGACGACCATTTCCGGCTGACCGCTACCGTTAACGATACCGCGCAATTGCGCTGGTGGCTGCTGTCGTTCGGCTCCAAGGTGGAGGTGCTGGAACCGGCGGGCTTGCGGGAGGAGATGGCGAACCAGGCGTATTGGATGAACCGGATGTACGCGAGGCCGAATCCGCCACAGGACAACGCCCCCGATACGGATTGCTCGTAAGCCGCCCGATGAAAATGGGTGATTAGCCGATGGAATCCGGTAAATCGACTTTGTGGTAAACGTCGCCAAGGCGCAGGCCACAGCCGATGGATTCGATCTCGACCACCGCATCCAAGCCGTGAAATTCCGCGTAGCGCCAAGCGTTATTTTCCTGGCGGGTGAACCTCTCGATTCGGGGCGCATCTTGGGAGACGAGCAGATAGTCGATCAGCGAATCGAGAAGCTGATCATGAAGGAACTTGCGACCCCGGTCGTAGGCTTCCGTGGAGACGGACAGAATTTCGAGGATAACGACAGGATTCAGCAAGACATCCCGGTGTTTGTCCTCGAAGCGTTCCGTTTGGCAGGCGATCACGAGATCGGGATACGTGTATTTTCGGGCTTTGTCGATCCTGACTTTCATGTCGCTGGAATAGACACTGCACGGCTTGTCCAGCAATTGATTCCCCAACACCCTCACCAGATTCGCCGAAATTTGATTATGCTCACGGCAGGCGCCGGCCATGGCGAAAATCTCTCCGTCGAAATATTCGCTTTTGGTGTCGGAATGCCTTTCTTGAGATAGGTATTGTTCGGTAGTTAAGCGGATCAGAGGCTAGGGCTGCATTAGCTCCATCCTTTAACAAAATTATCAAGAGCTTCTACGATTGCAACAAGCTCATTGTAGAAGAAATCGAGAATTTCAGAGGGTTGTTCTCCTTTAATGACTTGGCGCATCGAAATAATTGCATCTTCTCTAGACCAATTATTAAACCTAAAATGATGTCTATTAGAGATGAGATAAAAAGGCCAAGATTCACTTTTTAAGCCTAGCCTAATTCTCTGATTCACATTAAAAACATCATTTCTCATTTTTTTAGCGTCGTGCTGAGATTCCCAAATTATTCCATAAGTAATAACCGTGCCCAATTGGCTAGCCTCAACTCCAACCCGCAGTTTTGGTTGCCATGAGTTCTTCCTGATGGATAAATTTGGATAACTCCTAGGTTGCAGTGGGTTAGTTATAAGCGTTCTTTCATGGATATCCCATCCATCGCTCGCAGGAAATTTATCTTTAAGTTTCTGCTCAAGTTTTGTTGCAAAAGAGGAAATAAGCTTTGTATGTAATTCTCCAAAAGATTGCGCCGAACGCACAAAAACGATCAGGTTATCTTCGGTTTCCATTGCGCACTCATGAATTTTTTGAGTGAAAGCATCACTCATTGTTTATCTCCTCATTAAAGAAACCACTTCGGAATTCTTGCTCGATGCAGTCAATAAAATCGCGCAAAAAGCAACGAATTTTCTCGGCTTCCACGCGCTCAAGACAAATTTTAAGCCAACGGATTAAAAAATAAGTGTAATCCGTATTAAAGAAGTTGCCATCCTTTTCCAGCTTTCGTAGCTTCTTTTTGGAAATCGTATATTCATCCACGGCTTTGCCAGTACCATGCAAATAAATGAGAACCCAGCAATCGGAAAATCGTCTTGCAGCTTCGTCTGCGTAATCTCCAAGCGCATCTTTCTGGTCGTTTGCCCACGGCTTGTTTTCGATTACAATTCCATTTTTCCCGCCAATGTTCACCACGATATCCATGCGTCTACGATCCAATGTCGGCTCTTCGGATCGAACTTCAAAAAAATAATTATCATCCCGTACCGTTTTTTGAAGCTTGATTAATGTTTTCCGTAAAGGCTGTTCTTCGGATGTTTGTTCTATCATCGCCTCGACAAACGCTTCGAGGCATATTCTCTGCTGCCCATGAGAGCCTTTAGGGTCGAGCAGATCGGCAATGATACGAGACAATTTCAACTCGTCTGGTTGAATATAATCGAAAACATTAAAATCCGAAGCGAGACGCAGATCATCTATTCTTTTTTGTTTGAGGAGAGACACGAGTTTCTCGAAAAATGGATGAATATTTGTCATGTTTTGCTCTCGACCGCCCCGGAGTAGCCTAGTGGCATTGGCAAAAAAATCGGATATCGATGACAAGGATGGATTGGGTGTCATAGCAATATTTCCATCAAATTGTTTCGAGCTTAATTGCGATTAACGATAGATTATCCTTCGCCCCTTTTCGCCAAACCGCATCCCACCAGACCTTGGCCTGCGCCGCCACGTCCAGCGCCGGATCGAACAAATTCCAGAGTGTTTCTTCCCCGATTTCGTCGTGGATGCCGTCGCTGCATAGCACCAGTGTATCCCCCGGTTCCAGCGTCACCCGAACCCGATGAATGGCGAAATCACCTTCCTCGTGGTCAGCGCACAGCACATGGGCCAGCATCCCGTATAAGCTGGCGTATTCCGTATCGGGCGACGCTTCACCTCGGTCGA
This sequence comes from Candidatus Competibacter sp., assembly GCA_035447285.1. GTDB lineage: Bacteria > Pseudomonadota > Gammaproteobacteria > Competibacterales > Competibacteraceae > Competibacter. The sequence goes on along the minus strand of DAOTGT010000161.1, from coordinate 2,400 downwards.
GCAAATCCTGCAAGACCGTGTGATCCTTGGATAGTCGCCACCATTGTCCTTCCTGGTTCACCTGATACACTCGCGAATCGCCCACGTTGAGGATAGCGGCCCTGTAGCTTCGGACGTGCGCGACCGCAAGAGTCGAAGCCGCCCCGTATGTCTCGTGGTTACCGGCCAGCTTGTCGGAAAGTCGAGCTTGCACCAGTCGCACATGCCGGTTGGCGACGAAGCCCTCCCGAAGCCATTCCGGGCGTTCCCGCACCGCTTTCGCCAGTTCCTCCAGCACGATCCGTCTGGCCTGTTGCGGCGCGATTCGGCGGTCGCCGCCGCTGGCCGCCACTCCATCGGCCACCGCCAGTAGCACCTCGTCCGCTGCCAAGGTCGAGGCGGTGATCGGCAACACCGGAACCTGGTGGATTGCGCCGTCGACCAAGATGCAATCCTGCTGCTGGCGGCACACTTTGCCCCGGTGCATGGTGTAGGCGATCTGTAACATTTCCTTCGGCTGTTGTCTTCGCGTTGCTCGGAGCCAGTCCCCGGAGGGGCTTCACCTCAAGCGCTTGGTTGTAAACGAAATCTGGATAGGTCGTAGGTCGTGGGTCGTGGTTCAACCTCCAAGATACGCTTCGGGATGGCGCATGATCCAACGGCTTGGCGACGTTTTGCGTCTTATCCCGATGGGCAAGATGCCCGACGATATGCCCGATGCGGATTCCTCACGACCCCATCGAATCCAGCCAATTTTCCACAGTCAGGCCCGGAACCCGGCCAAATTCGCGGACGTTGTTGGTTGCCACGATCGCCCCCAGCGCCAGAGCATGGGCTGCGATCAGCGTATCCAGCGGTCCAATCGGCGTACCCAGCGCCTTTAAACGGGCGCGCAGCGAACCGTAGGCGGTGGCGGCGGGCGCGGTCGAAGGGTGCGATTTCGAAAACGGCCAGGAACAGTTCCAGCTTGGCGAGATTGATATCGCGGCGTTGGTTGGCGGCGATGCCAAAGCGCAATTCGGCCAGCGTGATGGCGGACAGCGCGACCTCGCCTTGTTGTCGACCGTCCAACCGTCGCAGAATCGCCTCAAAGCCCGGGCGCTGGTTCAACAGGTCGATGCAGATATTGGTGTCGAGCAACACCATCTTCAGCGAAAGTTTCGTGGTTGATCGGTTTCCGGTTGCTGGCGCTCCAGGTCCAGCGGACCAATTTCGTCGAGCAGGGCTTTCAGATCGCGAGAAGCGTAGACTTTTGGCAGCAGAATGACGGCGCTACCGACTTTTTTGATAATGACCTCATCGCCTTCAAAACGAAACTCCTTGGGCAACCGCACGGCTTGACTGTTGCCGTTGGTAAACAGGCGGGCGGTTTGCATGGCAGGTTCTCGGGCTGAAGTACATCCCGAGTATGTACTTTCTTTGATCATAAGCGGATCGCGGTCAGCAAAAGGCCCGTAAATGAACGAAACCGAACTCCTAAAGACTCTCGCCCGGGGCGAGGACAGCCGGCATCAATTCAAGGAAAACATCAGCAACGTGGATTCGCTAGCTGCGGAATTGGTGGCGTTCTCCAATTCCGGTGGTGGAACATTGATCGTGGGCGTGAACGATGCCGGCGAAGTGTTGGGCTTGACCACCGCCGATATCGGTCGATTGAACCAGTTGCTCTCCAATGCGGCGTCCCAGTCGGTACGTCCACCCATCCATCCGATTTCGCTCAACGTCCAGACGGCGCGTGGTCTGCTCATGGTGATCCAAACGCCAGATGGTCTGAATCGACCCTACACCGATAATCAGGGGCGGATTTGGGTCAAGAGCGGCGCCGACAAGCGACACGTCACCGCCCGCGAGGAAATGCAGCGGCTGTTTCAGCAGGCCGGACTGATTTATGCCGACGAAATCCCGGTTACGGGAACCACGGTCGTGGATATCGACCATCGTGCGCTGGAGGAATACTTCGAAAGCCGCTATCGGGAACCGCTGGAGGAGACCGATCAGTCCTTGGAGCGACTGCTACGGAATATGGGGTTGGTCCGCGATGGCGCGTTGACGCTGGCCGGTTTGTTGCTGTTCGCTAAAAAGCCGGAGCGGTTTCGGCCAGCCTTCATGATTAAAGCAGTGGCTCTTCCCGGTCGCGAGTTGCACGAAACCCGTTATCTGGACAGTGAAGACATTTTCGATCATTTGGCTGGGCAATATCAGCGCGGCCTGGCCTTCATCAAGCGCAACTTGCATTACGTGCAGGGCGATCAAGGCATCAACAGCCTGGGCATCTTGGAAATCCCGGAAATTGCGTTGCAGGAATTGCTGGTCAATGCCCTGATTCACCGCGATTACTTCATCAGCGCCCCGATCCGGTTGCTGGTGTTCGCCGATCGGGTGGAAATCGACAACCCCGGCCATTTGCCCAACCATTTAAAC
>DAOTGT010000160.1:0-6862 GCA_035447285.1 Candidatus Competibacter sp. | reverse complement strand
TCCTTGACGTTGGGCAAGTCGGTCTTGATGTTGCGAATCACCATCGACACTTCGCCACGCTGTTTGAAGATGTTGACTCGAAACCGCCCCACCCCAGGTTCGCTGATCGCCAAATTCAGCTCCAGTGTTTTCTCGAATTCCCTTATCTGCTCCGGATTCAGAATCGAATAGGCGATTTCCTTGACTCGACCATGAGGCAACGGCTCCTTGTCCAGCGCGCGCAACACCCCTTGAAACTTGGCGCAAGGCGGCGCGCCCACGCTCAGGTAAATATCGGAACCGTCTCGACGGGCCAGAATCAACAAATATTCCTTTATATTCATAATTTTAATCCATGACCCCAATGCCAGTTTCTAAGTTCGATCAATCGCGGCCGCATGACCACCGCGTCGCGGGTCGCCCGCTCCCTGGCCATCGGGAGCCATCGCGTTGACCCCGCCGAAGTACACGTCCCGCACCGGCCAGCGGTTGAGCGGCCAGCGCACCGCAAGATTCACCAGATCCGCCTCGGCGAAGCCCGGCTCCACCTGTGCATGCTGACCATCCCAGTGCAGGCGCGGCGCCTCGACCGCGGCGCGCGGGCTCATGGCGAAATCCACCACGTTGCTGATCACCTGCAACATGGCAGTGCGGATACGCTTGCTGCCGCCGCTACCCAAAACCAACCGGACCCGATCGTCGACCAGCAGCAGTGACGGCGCCATCATCGAGGCCACCCGCATGCCCGGTGGGCTGACGTGAAAACCCTCCGGATGAAGATCGTCCTCACCCATCATATTGTTCAGCATGATCCCGGTACCGGGCACGCAGTAACCGGATCCCTCGCCGTTGGAGGTGGTCATGCTGGCGGCGTTGCCTTCGGCATCGCAGACGCTGATGTGGGTAGTGCCGCCGGATGCGGTGCGTACCCGTTCCATGCTTTCGTTCAAGCCCGGCCCGCTCAGATCGGCCGGACTGAGATAGCCTTCGGCACGGCGGCGATCCACCTCCTCCATCACCGCCACCAGCAGCGCCAAGTGAGCCGGCGAACCGAAACCGAGTTTGGCCACATCACGCGCTTCCAGCAGGCGCAGCGACAGGGCGATCAGTGACCCCCCGAAGGAAGGCGGCGGGTTGGTCAGCAACCGGCAACCTCGATAATCCACCGGCAGCGGCTTTCGCTCGATCACTCGGTAGGCCGCCAGATCGGCCGCAGTCAGCAAACCGCCGCTTTCGTTCATATCGAAGATAAGGCGACGAGCCAGCTCGCCTTCGTAGAACTCCCGCTCGCCCTCAAGCGGCAGAGTTTCCAGAAATGCCGCCAGTTCCGGGTTGCGATACACATCGCCCTCGCCCAGATAGCGCCCGCCCGGCTGAAACAGCGCCCGCCCGGCAGCGGTCAGGGTCAGGATCGGCACCAGCAGATCCAAAAAATAAGCCTGCTTGGCATTGATCGCGACTCCGTCGCGCGCCAGTCCGACGGCCGGCGCCAGCACCTCGCGCAGCGGCAGGCGCCCCAGACGCCGGTGGACATGCAGGTAACCACGCAACACGCCAGGCACCGCCACCGAACCCATGCCGGCGTTGAAGACCTGCTCGCTGCCGGGAAAGCGCACTGTGACCGGCAGAAAGTGCGGCTCCAACTGGCTGGGCTGTAAACCCCGCCCCGGTGTATCCACAAAGAAATCGAACAACATCGCCCGCCCCTGTGCGGTACGGGCCAGCAGAAAACCGCCACCACCGAGGCTGGTCAGTGCCGGCTCGGCCACGGCGGCGGCGAAACCGGCCGCCACCGCCGCGTCGAAAGCGTTGCCGCCGACACGCAGGATGTCGCAGGCCGCCGCGGTGACGCACGGATGGCCGCTCGCCACGCCGCCTCTGAGCGCCTGACTTTCCGTCATATTCCCCATCTCTTAATCAGCGTTCGCTCAAGTACGAGCCGGTCGCCGGTGCGGCGTGCGGTTGCGCGGACGATCGCCGCCGGGTGGCGGGCGGCGGTGCTCCAGTCGCTTGGGCGGTTTGTACTCCAACAGCAAATCCTCGGTCACCGGCAGCGCCGAAATTTTCTGGCCGATGAAGTCCTCGATCTCCGGCAGCGAGTAGACATACTCTTCGCAGGCGAAGCTGATGGCGTCGCCGCTAGCGCCAACGCGGGCGGTGCGACCGATGCGGTGAACATAGTCTTCTCGTTCCTGCGGCAGATCGAAGTTGATCACATGAGTCACATCCGCGATGTGCAGGCCGCGCGCCGCCACGTCGGTGGCCACCAGAATCGGCAACTCGCCGCGCTGGAACGCCTCCAGCAGGCGCAAGCGCTTGTGCTGGGGAATATCACCCGACAGCACACCGGCTTCATAACCGTTGCCGAGCAAGTACCCGGTCACCCGGTCGGCCGCCCGCTTGGTGTTGACGAAAATCATGGTGCGCTTGGGCGCCTGCTGGCGCAGTACCCCCAGCAGCAGCGGGATCTTGTCGTGACCGGAAACGTGATACAGCGCCTGGCGGACCTTGTCGGCGGTCACATGCTCGGTTTCGATCCGCACCACCTGCGGGTTGTTCATGTGCTCGTAGGCCAATTCCATGACCCGGTTGCTCAGGGTGGCGGAGAACAGCAGGTTGATGCGCTGATCGGGGGGTGGCATCTTGCGCAACAGGTAGCGAATATCGGCGATGAAGCCCAGATCGAACATGCGATCGGCCTCGTCCAGCACCACCACCTCAATGTTGGACAGCTTGTAGACGCCCTGCTTGTAGTAGTCGATCAGGCGACCGGGCGTACCGATCAGCACGTCCACGCCGCTTTCGAGCTGACGGCGTTGGCTATCGTAGCCGGTGCCGCCGTAAACCACGGCGAACTTGAGACCGGTGTAACGACCCAGCAGCTCGGCATCGCGGTGAATCTGCACCGCCAACTCGCGGGTGGGAGCAATCACCAGGGTCCAGGGACCGACCTCGCCTTCGGGAACCGGAGTTTCCATCAGGTGGTGTAGGGCGGCCAACAGAAAAGCGGCAGTCTTGCCGGTACCGGTTTGGGCCTGACCGGCAACATCCTGGCCCTGGATCGCCAGCGGCAAGGTGGCGGCCTGAATCGGCGTGCAGTGGACGAAACCGGCGTCCTCCACGCTCTCCAGCAACGCATCGTTCAAGCCGAGCAAGGAAAACGGGATATGAGTCAAATGGTCTTTTTGCATGAGTGAAGGATGATCCCGAATGAGCGGGGTTTGGGGGCACCACATTTGAATTTTGGCGGAATATCGAAAGAAATTTGTGCCTCGATGGATTATTTTGCCACAATATCCACCGTTGAACGCCGTGCGCCGTGGATTTTCGCGGCCGCGCCGTGGCGGTGGGCCCCTTCTGGACCCTCCCGACCATACCGTAACCCATCCGTCTTCGCGCATCCGCCAACCCGCGCGAGCGGTCCGCCGCCCTTCCCATCCCGAACCGGAGATCCTTCCGTGAGCGAGCAAATTGTGCATGTCACCGACGAAACCTTCGAGGCCGAAGTACTCAAGGCCGAACAACCGGTCCTGGTGGACTACTGGGCCGAGTGGTGCGGACCCTGCCGGATGATCGCGCCGATTCTGGACGAGATCGCCGGGGAGTACACCGATCGGGTCAAGATCTGCAAGCTGAACGTGGACGAAAATCAGGGTACGCCGCCCAAGTATGGCATCCGCGGCATTCCCACCCTGATGTTATTCCACAACGGCAACGTCGAAGCCACCAAGGTTGGCGCCATTTCCAAGTCGCAGCTAACCGCCTTTCTCGACAGCAACCTGCGTTAAACTTCCGGCGTTCGCCCGCCCGTGGCTGGACGCCGTTTCGCGGCCGTGCTAGCTTACCTAGCACACCGCGATCAAATACCGCCACAACGATCATTCCATACCCCGCTCCGCCGTTACTCGGCTGGCTTCCCGACACGCGAACCCCCGACCCTTCTCCGCGGACGCACCCCGCCGGCGCCCGCCGCCCCGAGCACGTAGCTTCCATGAATCTGACCGAACTCAAAAAGAAATCCGCCGCCGAACTGATCGCCATCGCGCAGGAACTGAGGCTCGAAGGCACGGCGCGGTCCCGTAAACAGGATGTGATCTTCGCGATTCTCAAGGCGCTGGCCAAGAACGGCGAGGATATCTACGGCGACGGTGTCTTGGAAATTCTGCAGGACGGCTTTGGTTTCCTGCGCTCCGCCGACAGTTCCTATCTGGCCGGCCCCGACGACATCTACGTCTCCCCCAGCCAGATCCGCCGCTTCAACCTGCGCACCGGCGATACGGTCAGCGGCAAGATCCGCCCCCCGAAGGAAGGCGAACGCTACTTTGCCCTGCTCAAGGTCGGCGACATCAATTTCGAGCCACCGGAAGCGTCCAAGAATAAGGTGCTGTTCGAGAATCTGACGCCGCTGCATGCCAACGATCGGCTGTCGCTGGAACGCGGCAACGGCAGCACCGAGGATATCACCGCCCGGGTGATCGACTTGATCTCGCCCATCGGCAAAGGCCAGCGCGGCCTGATCGTCTCGCCACCCAAGGCCGGCAAGACCGTGATGTTGCAGAACATCGCCCAGAGCATCGCCGCCAACCATCCCGAGTGCTATCTCATCGTGCTACTGATCGACGAGCGGCCGGAGGAAGTCACCGAGATGCAGCGCTCGGTGCGCGGAGAAGTCATTGCCAGCACCTTCGACGAGCCGGCCACCCGCCACGTGCAGGTCGCGGAAATGGTGAACGACAAGGCCAAGCGGCTGGTCGAGCACAAGCGCGACGTGGTGATCCTGCTGGATTCCATTACCCGGCTGGCGCGGGCCTACAACACGGTGGTGCCGGCCTCCGGCAAGGTATTGACCGGCGGCGTGGATGCCAACGCCCTGCAGAAACCCAAACGCTTTTTCGGCGCGGCGCGCAACATCGAGGAAGGCGGCTCGCTGACTATCCTCGCCACCGCGCTGATCGACACCGGCTCACGCATGGACGATGTGATCTACGAGGAATTCAAGGGCACCGGCAACATGGAAATCCATCTCGACCGGCGGATTTCCGAGAAGCGGGTATTCCCGGCCATCGATATCAATCGTTCCGGTACCCGCCGCGAGGAACTGCTGACCGAGGCGGACGACCTGCAAAAGATGTGGATACTGCGCAAGCTGCTGCACCCGATGGACGAATTGCAAGCCATGGAATTCATGTTGGAACGACTCAAGAGCACTAAGACCAACAAGGAATTCTTCGATTCGATGAAGCGCTGAACGCCACTCTCCCCCACTCCCCAACCCTGCTGCAAGCGCATGAACGCCACCGTCGATACCGCCAGCGGTTTCCAAACCCCACGCCGCCCGACCCTGCCCACTCCGTTCGCTCTGCCGTTAAAACTGATTCCCGGCTCGGTGCATTCGATCGCGCTGATCACAACCCTGAACGTGCTGTTCGCCGCAAGCATCCGCGAGGGCGAGTTCGAATTTCTGCGTGACCGGGTGCTGGCGATTCAGGTGCGCGACGCCAAGGTGGAATACCGAATTCGCTTTGCCGGAGCTGCTGGCTTCGTACCCGGCCCGATCGGGCAATCGCCGGAGCTGACCATCGGTGGCACGATCTACGATTTTCTGGCGCTGGCCACCCGCCGCGAGGATTCCGACACGCTGTTTTTCAACCGCCGGGTGGTAATGGAAGGTGATACCGCACTGGGTCTGGAATTGAAGAACTGGCTGGATGGGATGGACCTGGAAGCAGCCGGCGAGCCATTGCCGTCGCTGCTGCGCGCCGCCAATGGGCTGATGGGGGCTTACGAACGGTTTAGCGGCAATTGAACACGCGAATTGATCGTCCCCCGACGCGTGGCTGGCATCGATGCTTGAACCTTCGACGGAACTCCTAAAACAAATAGCCCTCGGCGAGGATTCGGTCCTCGAACTGAAAACCGTCGAATTCAGTGGCGACAGGATTACCGGCCCCCATCGCAACAGCATGGCCGACGAGCTTGCCGCGATGGCCAATACCCATACCGGCATCGTCTTGCTCGGCGTGGATGATCAATCGAAAGCCATTCGCGGTGTTCCCAAGGATAAGCTGGATATCATCGAAGCTTGGCTGCGCGAAATCAGCAACGACCTGATCGAACCACCCTTGGACTGCGTAATCCGCAAAACCTTAATCACGGATGCGGATGGTGGCGAAAAAGCGCTCATGCGTATCGATGTCCCACGCAGCTTATTCGTGCATCGAAGTCCGGGAGGCTATTTTCGCCGCATTGGCAGCTCAAAACGACCGATGAGACCCGATGTGCTGGCGCGCTTGTTTCAGCAACGAAGTCAGGCCCGACTGATCCGCTTCGATGAACAAACGATTGCCAGCGCAAAGCCGGATATCCTTGAAGCGCCGTTGTGGAAGCGATTCAGGACAGTGCTCTCACCTGCCGACGATCAAGAATTTTTGGAGAAGATGAAGCTGATTGCCCAGGATGAAGATGGAATCTTACGTCCGACCGTCAGCGGTGTGTTGATGGCGACCGAACATCCAGAGGTATTCCTTGCAACAGCTTATGTGCAGGCTGTTTGCTATCGTGGCACCGAGCGAAATGCTGCTTATCAATTGGATGCAAAAGACATCACCGGGCCGCTGGATGTGCAGATACGAGAAGCCTGTAAATTCATTGAGCGCAATATGCGAGTTTATGCGATCAAGATTCCGAATCGCGTCGAAACACCGCAGTTTTCAATGAATGCGGTTTTCGAGGCGGTCGTCAATGCGGTGGCGCATCGCGATTATTCGATGTACGGTTCCAGAATCCGTCTACATCTTTTCGCCGATCGCTTGGAGCTTTTCTCGCCGGGAACGATTCCGAACACGATGACGATCGACAGTCTTTCGGAACGTCAATCGGCTCG
>DAOTGT010000159.1:0-6914 GCA_035447285.1 Candidatus Competibacter sp. | reverse complement strand
GTGCTCGAACGCGCTCGCGTGCCGGTATCGCCATGCCGATGCCCTCTTTTTCGTCGCGCTGGCTCTATGGGTCTTCGTGATATTCAGCCGGACGGATTCCGGACGGATTCCCAGCGGATTCCGGGCGGATTCCCAACGGATTCCGGGCGGATTCCCAACGGATTCCGGGCAGGATTCCCAACGGATTCCGGGCGGATTCCAAGGCTAGCCCACACGCGGCGGATGATCACTGAGGGTGGTCCAAAAATGATTACAGGATGGGAGTTGTGGCACAACTCGCAAACGGTCACTCGGCGCCGCGCTTCTCGTGAGGTTTCAAACCACGCAGCTCGCAGGGAGTGGTCGTCCATGGTCGCGCCTGTATTGTTCAGCCCACATGGCGCGGCGCTCAGAGCGAAGTTTGTCTTGTGCGTCAGGTTCTGGACGCGGTTCGGATCGGATTCCCGTCATCCGAGTGGCCACTGGTGGCGCGGGTACCGATGTAGGTTTCAACCCCGTGTTGGTATCGATGCCTAGCTTGGTCACGTCCTTATGCCAGCGGCGCAGAGAGTGAGCGTTGGCCGCTTCCATTCTGGCCTCGTTCTCTTGTTGCCGCTGTTCGGTCAACCCGCTGTGCGCCGGTTTGCCTGCCCTGCAGGACAACCGTTTTCCGGACTTGCTCGGGTCTTCCTTGTAGACCCAGCGTCGCCACACCTCGAACCAGTCGGCTTTCTTGCTCCCTTCACCCCGGTGGTAGGCTTTGAATGCGGCACCCATGCCGGTGATGTAGTCCACCCCCAGTTCTGGACGCGCTTCCATGGCGAAACTGATGAACTCGGGGGGAAGCGTCCAGTCTTCGGAAAGCGCGGTCTTGATCGGTTTTTTTATGGAAGAGAGAGAGGCGGCGCCAGCCGCTTGTGAGTTTTCCGCGCCTCTCTCTCCAGGTTTATATAGATCTCTATTACATGGTTTATGGTGTACCGCGTTCACCAACTCGTTGTCTGGAACAGCATCGGTGGCGGACTGTTGGTGTACCGCGTTCACCAACTCGTTGTCTGGAACAGCATCGGTGGCGGACTGTTGGTGTACCGCGTTCACCAACTCGTTGTCTGGAACAGCATCGGTGGCGGGTTGATGGTCAACAGCGTTTACCATCTCGCGGGCCGTAGCGGCGCCGACCTGATATTTTTCCGGGATCATCGCGACGTAGTTCCAGCGTCGATAACCACGAGTACGGCCGTAGCGGCGCCGATGAATCCATCCTTGACTCTCGGCAATCCCCAAGTTCTTGATGATGGTTTTATTGCTCATGCCGGTTGCCTGCATCAAGTGTTCGATGGTGGGGAAACAGTGTTCGCCGCGTTCATCCATGAACCCGATGCTCAAGGCCCAGAGAACGCAGCGCGTATCGGTTGGTAGCTCGCTGCGTTCTAAGATGAGGTGCTGCCAACTGCTCTTGAAACTGGGTACACGCTTGCTTTGTGAAACGTTGGCCTGGGCCTGGGCGGGGGTGGTGCTCATGGGTTCACCTCCACCTTGCCGTTGCCGGACATGATCTTGTCGACGTGCCCAAGCGCCTCGATGGCCGTCCGCATAATCAGCCAGTGACCAAGGCTGGCTCCTTTCGAGATGGTCAGGGCTTCGGGGTTGGCCTCGGCGAGAAATTCAAGGACGGCTTTCGTGTTGCGGATGGCGCCTATCGGCTCTTCATAGGCACACAAAACGTTGACCGGTGCGGCGGGTTCGGCGGATGGACCGAGCGCTGTCTGAGTCGAAGAATCCACGATATATCCTTTGTGAATCTGGCATTCTCGACCGCGCTGCGTCATCATAAAAAGGCAGCGCGATATTGAGCGGGCGCTGTCGAGCTAGCTATGTCGAGCTAGCGCTGTCGAGCTAGCTATGTCGAGCTGGTGCTCATGTTGCGCGGCGACGGTGAAAATGCCGGTTGTTGTTTTGGCGTCGCGAAAGACTCTTGGCCGGGTGATTCGCGGCGTCGCTATTCGTCCGAGACGGTTTTGTTCCGGTTCGGACAAAGATCATATTAGGCTGTACGAGGGGCGAAAACAACAAGTAACTTGTTGATACTGTTAATGTTAAACGCCAAGCGTTTAAAAGGCGTTTAACACCCCTTTAACACCCATTTAAGACCCATTTACAAAAATCCCGATCATTCAAACGATCGGGATTTTCTGTTTTGTTACACTTCATGTCCTGGTGCGCATCGCGTGGCGTTGATGCGCCGAGTGGTCGGGAAGCGGATTATTTGGGCGCCGCCGGCCGGTGCTGACAGAAATTCCTCCGGCCGCAGGGCGCGAATTCGTTCCAGAATCGCCTGACGGCCTGTCCGGCCCAGACCGCGAACGTCGCCATCGTCCAGCAACTCGGTCAGGGCTTCCACGGCCTCCATCATGAAATCGAACCGCTCTTTGCTCATGACTCATCCTCCAGGCCAAGACGCACGCGGCGCAAGAACGTCTCGATGCTGCCGGTGGGACCGCCGTAGCCGGCGATGTACGTTCGCAGCAAGGCCGCTTCGGTTTCGGCTTGCAGGCCGTCCGCTCGTGGCGCTGGGATAGAATGCAACTCGCTCATGGTGCCTTCTCCTCTTGGTGGGCACGGTGGGAAGTCCGGCTGGGCGTCTGGTACACGACCAGCCGGGCGAATCTGTTATCATTTTTGCACGTTGTCTAATCGTAGACCACAAGTTTACAAGGTGCAAACATGAATCTAATACCGATCAGTGAGGCGGCCAGGAAAAACGGCATCAGCCGTCAACGAGTGAGCCAGTTGGTAGCGGCCGGTAAGATCCATGGCGCTGTTCGCATCGGTACTTACTGGGCCGTGCCGGGCGATTGGGTTTACGAGAAGTACGGGTACCAACGTAACCGCGCGCGGAAAACCAGCGATGAGCCGGCGGCGTGACCGTCACGCTTTGCGTGCGGCCTTGGTGATGGGGGGGTTCGCGCAATCCCGGGCGTGGCTCCCGTCAAGCGGCTTTTTTTTCTCGTCGTTGATGATTTGGTAGATGTATTGGAGGGTCAGGTTGTACTTCACGGACAACTCTTTGTAGTTATGGCCGTTGAAATCCCGAAGGATCGCCGCTTTTCGTTCGGCTGCATCTTTACGTGTCCCTCTCGGGAAGTAGAGCAGGCACCCTATGAACGCCTGTCTCAAGTCCTCGACCAAGGCGAACGCTACCTCACTCGCCTGGACTTCGTCCGATAAGACCTGAGTTAGCCGCGGCACCATCGCGGTCACAAATTCCTGAAAGGTTTCCGGGTAATCCGTCGGGAATTTCAACGTCATCGGCTTCCCTCGGGCGGGTACACGCGGGCCTGTCCGGCATGGTGGGCGGCCTGATAGGCGCGATAGCGTTCCAGTGTCCCGAATTCCGCGCGTAGGGCGGCGCTGGTCTCGAACGTTTCGCCCGTTTCGGCGCTGGCCATGTGGGCGCGGTTCAGCGCCATCAGCGGGAGATTCGGCTTGTTGGTCAATCCCGCGCTGATCAGTTTCCGAATCCTCCCCGTGTTCTTCTCGTACAAGAAGACTGGCGACAAATGCCGGTACTCCCCGGCCAGAATCTGGCGGGCGGCGGTCTCGGTCCAGCGCTGAACATGCCCCCAGATTGCCCCGTCCCGTGATTCCAGTTGATCGACCCAGCCGGCGGCGGGCGCTGAAAGCCCCTGAGTGGCCCGTAGCTCGCTGGCATGTTCCCAGTCGATCACCAGGGAGGGTTCGACCTGAAACGCGCTCAGGATCGCTTCCGGGGCGTCATTGACCCATTCTCGGCCGTCGGTGCCCACGAGGCGCGGGCCGGCGGGCAGCAGCTCCACCCACTCCGGCAACGCGCCTTCCGCTTCCATCGTGGTCACGATCATGCCGGCGGCTCAGGTATGCTTGACCAAGCAGGCTTTCTGCCAGTAGCCATAGCCGACATTGCGCAACGTGGTAATGCCGTACAGGTGCCGGCGGTGCATGAACTCCTCGGAGGACCCTTCCGCCATCGCATCCATCTTCACATCCTGTTCGGTCTGCCGAATCAAGGGCGTGACCACGCCATCGGTGCAAAACACGACAAACTGAGTCGTCCAGTTCAGCCGCACGTTGACCGCCAGGCGGTAGACGAAGCCGCCCAGCCCACCCAGCGCCAGGATGGCATTACCGGTCTGATCGATGACCGTCGCGCCCAGCGCCGTGGCGGCGGCCTTCAGATAGCCCGGCGGCACCATCACCATGAATTCCAGCGCGGTTTCGTTCATCGGCTCGCCTTCGTCGTCCTTGTAGGCCAGTAGCGCCTGGGTCGCCTCCAAGATGCTGTCTTGCAACTCGCTGGCGGTCGGCGTGGCGGGCGTGACGATGTTGATCGACAACACGTTGGATTGCGGGCCGCTGTCGCCGGAAACATGATCGGTGGCGAAGAAGGTCTTGCCGTCGTAACAGAGGCCGGTTTCGCCGGCATCGATCAGCAGGCTCAGTAACCGCGCCCAATGCGCGTTGGCCCGGTCCGCCTGCTCCTGAATCCGGGTCATGATTTGGTCGGTCTTGTCACGGCGCAGATCGTCCACGCTGATTTCCAGCGTCGATTCATAGGGCCGATTGGTGATCGAAACCCCGAAATCCCGCAGGCCGCGCGGTTGACGACCACCGATCCATTCCCGCATGGCGGGCGTGCTGCCCAGCCATTTGTAGTTTTCGGTTTCCTGATTCGACTTGATCTCGCGGGAAACCTTGGGGACCCAGATTTTCCCTAACCCTTGATTCAGTCGATCGTAAAACTCGCCGATGATGGCTCGGCTAGACAGCGCGGAAAGAGGCATGGACGGTTCCTTAGGCGGTGGCGGTATCGCGCTCGACTGTGGAGCGGAATTCAACGATGCAGGTCGTGCCGTTGACGTGGCGATGGATGTAGCCCACGGGCGGATTGGTACCCGCCGTCAGGGTCAAGGTGTTGTCGTCACTGGCGTAGACCACCGCGCCAGCACTGGCGGCACTGGCACCGGTGACCGGCATTTCGATCCATCCGCGATGTTTGAGCCGGACCCGCTCCCCAGCGCTGGCGGGCTTGATCGCCACGCCGGCAAACTGGTGCGTACTGATCGCTGGGCTATCGACCACGGCGGTAAAGTCGGCCTTGAGGGCGAAGACGAACGCGCCTTCGAAGATCGTGGCGCCGGCGGCCACCACCAGCTCGTTGATGTCGCCGATCTCGAATCGGCGCAAGGTATCAGCCGAGAGCGCCATGCTTACGCGCCCTCCTTCGTCACCGACACCACCAGCCCCGCTTCAGTGGCAAGGCGGTAGGCGCGATAGCGTTCCAGCGTCCCGAACTCATCACGCAACACGGCATTGCTGGCGAACTCCACCGCCGGATCCGCAAGTCGGGCGGCCGGATGGAGATTGCTATCCAACCCGGAAACGGAACTGATCAGTGGCGGTGCTTTCCGCAGGAAGCGCTCGAACGCTTCGATCCCGCCCTCCATCTGGCACATGGAGCGGTAATAGTCTTGGGTCGCGGGGCAAATCTGACTCGACTGTAGGCCGGCTTTCAGCAGGTCCTCGATGTGCTTCTCTCGTTGACTGGCTTTTTCGGTCATCAAGTCGTGCTGAAGGGTGTTCGCTCGATTCAGCGCCGCGTCGAAATCCGCGCGGGGAACAAACTTTTCCAGGTCGGGAACTTCGGTTTCGACGCGGTTGCGCGCGGCCTGAGGCTGGGCATCCAGTCGCTCAATAAGGGCGGCCAATTGCTCCCGAATCTCGCCAAGCTCGGCAATCAGCGCGGACGTATCGTCGCGGTTTCGCATCGCCTTGGACTGAATCTCATCGGACTTGGCTTCAATTCGTTCTACCGTCGCGGTCATTTGCTCATGAAGCCGGGCGATTTCGGCAAGATTCTCGTCAAGGTTGGCCATCGGGAGCTGAGGAACAGTTGGGGTTTGAGGGTCGGTCTGGGGCATGGGAAATCCTTCAAGTGGGTGGGAGTGCTTCAAGCGATTCCGGCAAAGCGAGTTGCGCGCGGCGGCGTTCGATGGCGCCGATCAGCTCCACGCGCGCCAGTTCGAATTCCAAGGCGGCAACTTGAAAGCGCTTATTCGCGGCCTCCAGGTCTGGATCGACCCGGATGCGTTGGTCGGCCGCGCGCAGCCGTTTTCCATGGAGCCCCAGTTGAGATTTCGATACCTGCACGCCTTCCCCGCGCAGCCATTCCGACAGGGCGTGGTAGTCGCCGTAATGGCGAGCGCGAATACGCGCGTCCAGTTCGGCGAGCAAGGCGCGTGGCATGGTTTCGGTGAAGTGCGGTCTAGGCATCGTGGCGCATCGGTCGGGCTCGGTTTCGATGCGCGCATCGTGCGGAAGAACACGGGGAGGACGCTATTAAAGCGCTTTAACAATCGAGGAAGATCAAGGACTATCAAGGACTACTCGGAATGACCCATCGGCGGCGATTATCTTTGAATACCGGGTAGTTACCGGATAATGCCGGACCTCCTGAAACGTCCTAATTTATTCATGATAATGGGAATAATCTTGAATTTAGTGCGGTGCAGCACGATTTCTGAGCGCCAAGAATCAATCGCGATCCGGGTAATCCCGGGTCAATAGTTGGCTCGTTGCCTTGCCGGTCCACCGGTTGGAAGCGTCGGAGCGCGGCGCGGTACCCGCTCGTTTCGGAACGGCGTCCGGCGTCCAGCCCGCCTGATTGAATCGTGCGGCGACCGCCTCCAAGGTCGCGCCCTCCCGCCGCCAGCGGTGGCCAACGGCGGCCAGCTCCGCACGACAACTGGGGGTGTTACCGGGCAACGCCTGGGTTGTTTCCGGGGGACCCGGATCGTTTCCCGGTAACGGAATTCCCGCAGAGGATTCGTTTCCCGGTAACGAGATTCGGCCGGTCATCACCTCGTTGATGAGGTCGTCAATCGATTTTCCTGGATGCA
>DAOTGT010000158.1:0-7123 GCA_035447285.1 Candidatus Competibacter sp. | reverse complement strand
CTCATTCCGCGTTGGCATTGTCAATGTAGCTAAAACGATATTCGCCATTATGCTGCTCGAAACCAAACGCCAACGCGTCTTCGCACACCACCAAATAACCGGGAAAACCGGTCTCTTGCCGTGGTTCGGCATCGGCGAAACAAGCCACGATCTCTGGGCGAAAGATTTTTTGGAACCGCTCGCGCAATATCGCCGGTGACTGGATGACGCCACCGAAATCGTTGGACGCAATCGGAAACCGCGATAGCGCGGCCACTTGGTCGCTGTCACCCGCCGCCACCGCCTGGCGATAAGCCTGCAAAACCTTTAACAATTCGGGCGGCACCCCGCCACCCGCCCAGCAGCCCGGCGTCGAGACGCTTAGCAGCGTGGTCAAGATCAATACCAGAAATCCGTTGAGGCTACTGCAAGTTCGTTGCATGGAGGCAATCTCCGTAAAGGGTCAAGTCAGGGTCGCCTGATCCAAATAAGGCGTGGGATCGAGTAAATCGCTACGCCGCTGATAGGGCGGATTGCCACGCACGGTCAGGGAACCGCTGGCGGTACCCGCATACATCTCGAAATGCAGCATCGAACTACCACTCTCCAATTTTCCGACGAAGGCGATCACTTGCCCACGAGCGACCGAGCTGCCCGAGCTGACACCCTGAGCAGCTGTGGAGATTTCTCCGTAACGGACGACGAAACCGCCGGTATGGCGCACTTCCAGCGCATAGGTACCCGAGTAGAAATAGTACGGGTTCCGAATCACTTCGCCATCCGCCACCGCCACGATCGGGGTCCCTTTGGGAACGATCAAGTCACAACCAGCATGGGAACGATGGCCACCGGTGCTGGTCGTGCGCGGCGCGCCAAAATAACGGCCACCGGTCTTGTAGCTTAATCGGGGCCGGGCATTCAACGGAAACCGCAAAACGACGCTGATGCCAGGCGCGGCGGGGGGCGCGGGCAACGGCGCCGGAATCGTGGGCGCGTTGACCCCTTGGTTGAGCGCCCGCAGGGTCCTACCGTTTGGGTCTACCCGACCATCCGGATTGGACAGTCCCACCACATGGCGTTGGAAATTGATAATGGCATTGATGGTTTCGGGGCCGACCAAACCATCGACCGTGATTTCCCGCGCGTCGGGAACCCGGGCACGGTTCTGATTCAGCAGATTCTGTACCTTGATGACATCCTGGGGCCGATTCGCCCCACCTACTCCGACCGAAGCTGAAATCGTTTCCATAAGTCCTCCTTATGTTTGACGCGTTGCCGTCAAGTCCTCGTTTTGGAATGTTCAATTCAAAGATTAGATCGCGCAAGCGGAAAACTCAGCGGCTCGGGAATCTCACGACGTGGTCGAATCAACGCATCGGGACAACGAGCGGGTCAATATAATGGATGGATGTTATCCACCAACCCGAACCGGGATGAATCCACCACCGTCCACCGCTCATGCCCGCCATCCTGCTCTCGACCCTGAACGCTCGTTACTTTCACGCCTCGCTCGGGCTGCGCTACCTGCTGGCCAACCTGGGCGAGTTGCAAGCTGACGCCGCCATCCGCGAATTCATCATCACCCAGCGACCGCTGGACATCGCCGAGGCACTGCTGGCCGAACAGCCGCGCATCGTCGGTTTTGGCGTCTATATCTGGAACGTGGTGGAAACCGCTCAGGTCGTCGCCCTGCTCAAGCAAGTACGGCCGGATCTGGTCGTGGTGCTCGGCGGTCCCGAGGTGAGTCATGAATGGGACCGGCAAGCGATCGTCGAGCTGGCCGACTATCTGATTGCCGGCCCAGGCGACTGGGCGTTCGCGCAACTGTGCCAACGCATCCACGCGGGAAATCCACCGACCGAAAAGGTCATCGCCGCCGACCCCCCACCGTTGGATCGCTTGCTCTCGCCATATCGGTTCTATACCGATGAGGACATCGCCCACCGCCTGATTTACGTCGAAGCTTCGCGCGGCTGCCCGTTCAAATGCGAGTTCTGTCTGTCGGCGCTGGACAAGACCGCCTGGCCGTTCCCACTGGAGCCGTTCCTGGCCGAACTGCAAATGCTGCATCAACGCGGCGTGCGCCATTTCAAATTCGTGGACCGCACTTTCAACCTGAACGTCAAGACCTGTGCGCGGATTTTGGACTTCTTCCTGGAGCGGCTGGATGAGCGCTTGTTCCTGCACTTCGAATTGATTCCCGATCATCTACCGGAACCCCTCAAAACCCGGCTCGTGCGTTTCCCGCCCGGATCGCTGCAATTCGAAATTGGGGTTCAAACCTTCAACCCCACCGTGCAGACATTGATCAGCCGCAAGCAGGACAATTGCAAGACCGTGGACAATCTCGTCTGGTTGCGCCGGAACACCCACGCCTACCTGCACGCCGATCTGATCGCTGGATTACCGGGCGAGGATCTGGCCAGCTTCGCTGTCAGCTTCGACCGGTTGGCGGCACTTGATCCGCACGAAATCCAGGTCGGCGTGCTCAAACGGCTGCGCGGCGCACCGCTCGACCGCCATACCGCGCCCTTCGATTGCCGTTATAACCCGCATCCCCCTTACAACCTGTTGTGCTCGGCCACCCTGGATTTTGCGACGATGCGACGGCTGGAGCGCTTTGCCCGTTACTGGGATTTGATTGGCAATTCCGGACGGTTCCCGAAAACCCGCCCACTACTGCTGGGCGAACAGCCGTTTGACCGCTTCATGCGCTTAAGTGACTGGCTGTTCGCCACCACCGGCCAAACCCATCGATTCGCGCTGGAACGGCTGTTCGATCTACTGTATCGGGGACTGGTCGAGATACTGAGTGTCGCCGAGCCGGCCGCGCGTGCGGCACTGGCGACGGATTATCAAGCGAGCGGCGCCAAAGGTTGCCCGGCGTTCCTGCGACCGGCGCAACTGTCAGCCAGTAACGAGGGTAGCGTGATGTTCGGAACCACCTCATCCACTCGACAGGCACGACACCAGCGCTCCGAGCGATAAATCGCGGCAGTGTGCTTGGCTGTGGAACACCTGACTGTTGCGACGCAACAATTTTTTGTTGCATTGCGGAATAAAATCGTCAAGACTGTTGTCGAAGGGACAAGAACACATCTTCACGAAGGAAACACAGATGCAAGTTTCACAACCAATCTATATGGTCTGCCCGCACTGCAAGCGGCCCGTCGCGGTCACCCGCGAGCAACCTTACGCCCATTGCGCGGAGCACGGCAACATCGTGCCGATGCGCAGCGCCGTCGCCAATTCACCGCTCCCACGCGTCCTTCTTGAAGAAGCGAACGCCTGAGCGCACGGTGTCTGGACGGCATCATTCCGGCCGCAGGTGCGGGAACAGGAGCACATCGCGGATCGAAGGCACATCCGCAAACAGCATGACGAGCCGGTCGATGCCGATACCCTCCCCCGCCGTCGGCGGTAAGCCATACTCCAGCGCCCGAATGTAATCGGCGTCGTAGTGCATGGCTTCCTGATCGCCGGCCGCCTTGGCTTCGACCTGTCGGCGAAACCGGTCCGCCTGATCCTCGGGATCGTTCAACTCGGAAAAACCGTTGGCGATTTCCCGCCCGCCCACGAATAGCTCGAAACGATCGGTGATGCTGGGATCGGCGTCGTTGCGCCGGGCCAGCGGCGATACTTCGGTCGGATAGGCCGTGATGAAAGTCGGATCGCGCAACTGATGCTCGACGGTCTGCTCGAAGATATCCAACTGCACCCGGCCTAATCCGTGCTCGGGTTGCACCTTCAGCCCCAAACCCGCGGCAATGTGCCGGGCCGCGTCCAGATCGTCCAACTCGGCGGCGGTAATCGCCGGATTGAAACGCAGCACAGCCTCTCGAACCGTCAGCCGCTGGAACGGCTGATCAAAATCGTAACTCTCGCCCTGGTACTGAACGGTGGCGTGACCCAATAACGCGTGCGCCATGCCGCGCAAGAGTTCCTCGGTCAAATCCATCAGGTCGCGGTAATCGGTATACGCCTGATAGAACTCCAGCATGGTGAACTCGGGATTGTGGCGAGTGGACAAGCCTTCGTTGCGAAAATTGCGGTTGATTTCATAGACCCGCTCGAAACCGCCCACCACCAAGCGTTTCAGATACAGCTCCGGCGCGATGCGCAGATACAGCTCCATATCCAAGGCATTGTGGTGGGTGATGAACGGTCGCGCCGTCGCGCCACCGGGAATCGGCTGCATCATCGGTGTCTCGACTTCCAGGAAGTCGCGCCGGTTAAAGAAATCGCGGATGTGGGCGACCATGGCCGAGCGCAAGCGGAAAGTGGCGCGAGTGGACTCGTTCATGATCAAGTCCACATAGCGCTGCCGGTAGCGGGTTTCCTGATCGGCCAGTCCGTGGAATTTCTCCGGCAACGGTCGTAGCGACTTGGTCAGCAGGCGCAGCGCATCCACCTTGACCGACAGTTCGCCGGTCTTGGTCTTGAACACCGTGCCTTCGGCACCCAGGATGTCGCCCAAATCCCAATTCTTGAAGTCCTCATACAGCCCATCCGGTAGCGCGCTTTTCTGGATAAACAGTTGAATGTCGCCGGATTGGTCGCGCAGGCGCGCGAAACTGGCCTTGCCCATGATCCGTTTGGCCAGCATCCGCCCGGCGATACGACATCGCCGCGCTTCGGCATCCAATTCGAAGGTTTCCTTATCGCCATAGGCGGCGTGTAGTTCCGCCGCCAAGGTATCGCGACGGAAATCGGTGGGATAAGCGCTGGTGGCCTGGCGCAACTCGTGTAATTTCTGGCGGCGCAGGGCGATCAGTTTGTTCTCATCGAGGCGCTCTTCGGAAATGGCGGTGGGATTTTGTGGTTCCAGGGACATGGGACGAAAACCGGTTTGGGTGAACGAGGGAACGGCTTACAGCCCACTCTTCAGGCTGGCCTCGATGAATGCATCCAGATCGCCATCCAGCACTGCTTGGGTATTACCGGTTTCGAGCCCGGTACGCAGATCCTTGATGCGCGATTGATCCAGTACGTAGGAACGGATCTGGCTACCCCAGCCGATATCGGATTTACTGTCTTCCACCACCTGGGCCTGGGCATTGCGCTTTTGCAGTTCCAATTCGTAGAGCTTGGCCTTGAGTTGCTTCATCGCGGTGGAGCGGTTCTTGTGCTGGGAACGGTCGTTCTGGCATTGCACGACGGTATTGGTCGGCAAATGAGTGATGCGCACCGCCGACTCGGTACGGTTGACATGCTGGCCGCCCGCCCCGGAGGCGCGGTAGACATCGACGCGCAAATCAGCCGGATTGATCTCCACCTCGATGCTGTCGTCGATTTCCGGCGATACGAACACCGCCGCGAACGAGGTGTGGCGACGGTTGCCGGAATCGAATGGCGACTTGCGCACCAGCCGATGCACACCAATCTCGGTCCGCAGCCAGCCAAAAGCGTAGCTGCCCTCGAAACTGATGCTGGCGCTCTTGATCCCCGCCACTTCCCCCGGCGACACCTCCAGCAGTTCGGTCTTGAAACCGCGTCGCTCACCCCAACGCAAGTACATCCGCAGCAGCATCTCCGCCCAGTCCTGGGCCTCGGTACCACCGGAGCCGGCTTGAATATCGAGAAAAGCGTTGCTGGCATCCAACTCGCCGGAGAACATGCGTTGGAATTCCAGATCGGCGACGACTCGGCCGTAGCCGTCCAGATCGCGCACCATTTCGACAACCGCCGCTTCGTCGCCTTCCTCGCCGGCCAGCGTCAGTAATTCAGCGACTTCGTTCAAACCTCGGTCGAGGCTCTCCAGCCGGTTTACCACGGCTTCGAGCTGGGCGCGTTCCTTACCTAGCGTCTGCGCGCGCTCCGGGTCATTCCAGACATTGGATTCCTGCAGTTCCCGGTTGACTTCGTCCAGCCGCTCGCGTCGGGTCTCGAAGTCAAAGATACCCCCTCAGAGACGCGCAGCGCCCCTGGAGGTCTTGAATCTGATGAAAGTAGGGATTGAGTTCCTGCACGATGCGGCTCCAGGCCCGATGCAAAGGGATATCTTCGGAAAAAAAAGCCCGCCGAAAACTCGGCAGGCTTTTTCCGTACTTAATTACCAACTATCAGCAAGCAACGGTTCTCAGGCCGCCAGCGACTTGTCCTTGGAACCAAGATCGGCGAACGCCTCGTTCAAGCGCGCCACCATGTTCTGCTCCGCCAGGCGCAGATACTTGCGCGGGTCGTAGAACTTCTTATAGGGCTTGTCGGTTTCCGGGTCGATCTGATACATGAACGCCTTGGGGTTCTCGCTGACGAACTTGCCGATGGCTTCGGAATAGGCAAACTGCAGGTCGGTGTCGATGTTCATCTTGAACACCCCGTAACCGACCGCCTCGGTGATCTTCGCCTTCTCCGAGCCGGAACCACCGTGGAACACCAGATTCAGCGGCTTCGAACCAGTGCTGCGTTCCTTCTCAATCAGCGCCTGTGAGTTCTTGAGGATTTCCGGGCGCAGTTGGACATTGCCGGGCTTGTACACCCCATGCACGTTACCGAAGGACGCGGCGACCGAGAAATGTCCGATGGGCGACAGCCGCTCGTAAGCCTGCAACACATCTTCCGGCTGCGTGTAGAGATGGGAGTTGTCGGCACTCTCGTCGAGCTCGCCGCCAATGCCATCTTCCTCGCCACCGGTAACGCCCAGTTCGATCTCCAAGCTCATGTCCAGCGGAGCCATGCGCGTCAGGATGCGGGCACACTCACTGAGATTGAACTCCATCGGATCTTCGGAAAGATCCAACATGTGCGAACTGAACAACGGCTTACCGTGCTGCTTGAAATACGCCTCGCCGTGATCCAGCAGCGCTTCAACCCAAGGAATCAGGCCCTTGTTGGCATGATCGGTGTGCAACACCACGCAGACCCCGTAGTGCTCGGCCAGCAAATGCACATGGTAAGCCGCCGCCACCGCGCCCAGCACTTTGGCCTTGAAGCCGTCTTTCATGCCTTGGCCGGCGTAGAATTGCGCGCCGCCGTTGGAAAGCTGGATGATGATGTCAGCATTGTTCTTGGCCGCGGCTTCCAGTACCGCGTTGATCGTGCTGCTGCTGGAGACATTGACCGCCGGCAGAGCGTAACCGCCTGCCTTCGCGGCAGCCACGAGCGTAAGGTAGTCTTTGCCAGAAACGACACCGGGTTTGAGCTG
>DAOTGT010000157.1:0-7130 GCA_035447285.1 Candidatus Competibacter sp. | reverse complement strand
GCTTTGGAAGCGGTTATTCGGTATGGCATCGATCACCAGCGAATCGTATTTTCCCCGTTCGCGGGGCAGGTGGAAAAGGGAACCTTGGCTGGCTTAGCCATCGAGGTGCGGGTCATGCCCTATATCAACGAGACCACTTTGAAGCAGTCCGGTATCCGGCTGAACAGTCTCTTGCTCAAAGTAGCCAAGATTCATGACTAGAGGCGCCGGTCATCACGCCAAGCGGCAAGCCGACCGAATCGTTTTCCAGCTCACGCTGTCATTCATGTCGCTGGTGCTAGCGGTAGCGGGAGTAACGGCGGTTTACTGGTTCGTCTTGCTGCAACCCCGCTTATTTCTGGCGGCGGATGCCAACGCCAAACTGCTGGCCCAAGCGCAGGCGGTTCCTCTGGCGGAAGTATTGCAACCGCGCGGCGATACGATTTCCGTCAACGAGGTGATTGCGGCAATGGATAAAATTCTGCTCGTCACCGATCCGGCCACCGGTCAGCCTCTTATCGTTGGGCTGATGCTGGAGTTGGACTACGAAGTCATACCCGCCGCCAAGGGAACGTTGGACTTGGGACGAGGACACATGGATCGCCAAGACTATTTTCGAGTCGAAGTCCCACTTTATGCCCCCTTAACCGATGAATTGCTGGGCATTGCTCGGTTTTATGTCAGCCCCCTGTTTTTTCAGACGCTGAAGCTAGATATTCGTCGGACCTTGATCGCCGAGTCCCTATTGATTCTGGTGCTGCTGGTGGTGGTCTGGCGATGGGTGCTTGCCTTGGGTCACCGCCTGCGCCGCGAGGTGCTGGAACGGCAGCGGGCTGAACAGGAGGCACATGAAGCCAATCGGGCCAAGAGTCAGTTTCTAGCCAACATGAGTCATGAAATCCGTACTCCGATCAACGCCATTCAAGGATTGCTCCACCTGGCCCGGCAAGACCAGCCGCCACCAAGACTGGATGATCGGTTAAAAAAAATGGAACATTCGGCGCATACACTGCTGACGCTCGTCAACGATACCCTGGACTTCTCCAAGATCGAAGCCGAACATTTGGAGCTTGAGGTCGTATCCTTCGATTTGTGCGCGGTCTTGGACCAAATTCGCAGCGCGCTGGGATTCCGAGCCATCGAGAAGGGGTTGAAGCTCAAGTTTCATGAGGATGAACGGGTGCCGAAGCATCTGCGCGGCGACCCTGGTCGCTTGGGGCAAGTACTGCTGAACCTGGTGGGAAACGCGATCAAGTTCACCGAACACGGCGAGGTTGAGGTTTTTATCCGAATGATGGAGAGTTCCTCGGAACAAACCATCTTGGAATTCGCGGTGCGGGACACCGGCATCGGCATTACACCGGAACAACAGACCCGACTTTTTCAAGTGTTCAGTCAGGCGGATTCCTCAATCACCCGGCGTTTCGGCGGCACCGGGCTAGGCTTGGCGATCAGCCAACGGCTGGTGGAAATGATGGGTGGGCGGATCGAAGTGACCAGTACCCTGGGCCAAGGCAGCGTCTTTCGTTTTACCGCCACTTTCGGCCACGCCGAACCGTCCCAAGTGGAATCCACCCAACGGCCGGTCCGCTCGCTTGAAGAAGCGACTCAATTGCGTGGGGCTCGGGTGCTGCTGGTGGAGGATCAACCCATCAATCAGGAAGTGGCCGGGGATATTCTGCGTCAGGCTGGATTACTGGTGTGGATGGCCGACAATGGCCAGGAAGCGCTGGACCAGGTCCGAGCCAATCCCGGCGGATTCGATGTCGTACTGATGGACTTGCAGATGCCGGTGCTGGACGGTTACGAAGCCACTCGGCGGCTGCGAGCCGATCCGCGCCATGCCGAGCTGCCGGTGATCGCGATGACCGCCAATGTGCTGGCTGGGGAACGAGAACGCTGCTTGGCCGCCGGCATGAACGATTATCTGGCCAAGCCGATCGATGTCCCGATCTTGTACCGGACCTTGCGGCGTTGGATTAAGAAGGCGGCGGTCACATCCGCGCAACCGGTCACCCATTCGGGCGCGGAACCCGGAGCCGAAGCGCCGCCCAACACCGCCGCCGCATCCTCCTTACCCGCCGCAATGCCGGGTTTCGACCTGGTGGCCAGCCAGCGGCGATTTGGCGGTAACGAAGCGCTCCACCGGCGGCTCTTGGCGCGCTTTCCCAACCACTACGGCAACATGCTGGCGGAAATCCGGATAGCCCTGGATGCCGGCGACTGGAAACAGGCGATACATCGGGCGCATGCCTTGACCGGAGTAGCGGCAAATCTTTCCGCCGTATCCTTGGAACAGGCGATGCGGAGCTTGGAACGGGCGCTAAACGATGGGACCGGTGACGTTCCCCGATGCCTGACACAAGCGGAAGTAGCGTTGCGCGAGGTACTGACAAGCATCCAGGAGCTGGCGCTGAATCCGACGGCGGACCCGGCGATGCTTTCGCGATCGGCGACCGAACCGCCGCTTGACCGTCAACAGTGGGCGAAGATGCTGAATGATTTGGCGAAATTACTTGCCGCGCGCGATCTTCGGGCCAGAAAGCTGTTTGGCGAGGTGGCGGCTCAGGCCGTGGACCTTGCAACCCGACATCAATTGCACGAAGTCGGTCAGCAGATTGAACGACTAAATTTTACCGAGGCGCTGCGGGTCCTGACCTGCATGGCCAACTCCCTGGGAATCGTGCTCGATGGAAGTGAAGATGACCCTGCTCGGTGAACAGCGAGCGACCCTTCTGGTGGTCGACGATATGATCGAAAACATCGAAATCTTGAATAATGTGCTGTCCGATCATTATCGAGTTCTCTTCGCCACCAATGGTTCGGACGCGCTGGCCGTGGCGCGGGAGCAGTTACCGGATCTGATCCTCTTGGACGTCCTCATGCCGGAGATGGATGGACGCGAAGTCTGCGCTCGACTGAAACAAAATCCAGACACTCGGGAAATACCGGTCATCTTCGTGACCGCCAAGGATCAAGAGGAAGACGAGGAGATCGGCCTGCAACTGGGCGCCGTCGATTATCTGACCAAACCGGTGCGCCCCGGCATTGTCAAACTGCGGGTTGGCATTCATCTGGAATTGAAACGCTACCGGGATTTTCTGGCCACGCTCTCGCTGACCGACTGCCTGACCGGAATCCCCAACCGTCGTCGCTTCGATGAGTTCCTAAAGAGCGAGTGGTTGTGCGCGGCTCGTACTGGGAGACCGCTTTCGCTGATTTTGGCGGATGTGGACTACTTCAAGGCCTACAACGACCATTATGGCCACCCCGCTGGCGACCGATGTTTGAAAACCGTGGCGCAAACACTGGCGGAAGGATTGTCGCGGCGCACCGATTTGGTGGCCCGTTACGGTGGCGAGGAATTCGCCTGTGTGTTGCCGGCGACCGATCACACCGGCGCCATGGCGATCGCGGAACGGTTGCGGGAACGAGTCGCATCTCGGCGGAGCGATCACCCGCTCTCGCCGGTTTGTCCATTCGTCACCGTCAGCATGGGCGTGGCGACCTTGCGGCCCGATCCGCATATGGAACCCCAGACCTTGATCGAGAGCGCCGATCATCGTTTGTATCAGGCAAAACAAGCGGGGAGAAACCGGGTTCTGGGAGATCCGAATGCAGCCCAGATCGGAGATTTAACCTGATCGCCAGATCGTACCCCTGTTCAGAGCTCAAGACCCTGTAGGCGCGAGCGGTTGCGGCTGGCGGACGATTCGGACGTCCGCGCTCAATCCCCTCAAATCAACATCCAGTATCACCGATGAATATTCGGTCAAGGACAGCCTTAGCGTATGGCCAAGAAAATCATCCTCGCCCTAATCGGCGTACTGTTGCTGGTGGGATCGCTCGCCGGCCTCAAGGTCTTGCAGTTTCAGACCATGTTCGCGCAAGGGGCCAATTTCACGCCGCCGCCGGAGACGGTGACCACCGCCGAAGTGACGCGGGATACCTGGCAGCCGACATTGACCGCCGTCGGCTCGATCGCCCCGGTTCAGGGTGTCATGCTCAGCGCCGAGGTGGCGGGCACGGTCAAGCAGATCGCTTTCGAATCCGGGGCGAACGTGCGGGCCGGCGAGCTGCTGGTGGAACTCGACAGCGGCGTCGAGCAGGCTCAACTGCGCTCGGCCGTCGCCAGCGCCGAACTGGCCCGCGCCAATCTAGCGCGCGCGCGCGACCTGCGCGGCAAGAACATGGTGTCTCAGGCCGACCTCGATAGCGCCAACGCCCAGGCCAAGCAGGCCGACGCCCAAATCGACAACATCCGTGCCGTCATCGAAAAGAAGACGATCCGCGCGCCCTTCGCCGGCCGCGCCGGCATCCGCCAGGTCAACCTCGGCCAGTTTCTAGACACCGGTGCCTCCATCGTCACGTTGCAATCGCTCGATCCGGTGTACGTGAACTTTTCCCTGCCTCAGCAACGCCTCGCCCAGCTCAAGACGGGCCTGACGGTACGGGTGACCACCGACGCCTTTCCCGACCGGGACTTCGAAGGCAAGTTGACCGCGATCAACCCCGAAGTCGAAACGGTCACCCGCACCGTGCGAATGCAGGCCACGCTGGCGAACTCGTCGGGCCTGCTGCGACCCGGCATGTACGTCGATGTCGCCGCCGTGCTGCCGACCACCGAACAGGTGCTGATGATTCCCGCCACGGCGGTACTGTACGCACCCTATGGTGATTCGGTGTTCGTGGTCGAGGACAAGAAGGATGAAAAGACCGGCGCGGTCGACAAGGTGCTGAACCAGCAGTTCGTACGGCTCGGCAAGACCCGCGGCGATTTCGTGGTGGTCGATTCGGGACTGAGCGCCGGGCAAACCATCGTTACCACCGGGCTCTTCAAGCTGCGCAACGGCATGGCGGTCGTGGTCGACAACAAGCTGGCTCCCGACTTCCAAATCAACCCCAAACCCACCGACTCCTGATGCCGCGCCCATCATGAAATCCTTCACCGATCTGTTCGTCACCCGCCCCGTGCTGGCGATCGTGGTCAATTTGGTGATCATCATCGCCGGCATCCAGGCCATCTTCACCCTCAACGTGCGGCAGTACCCGCGCAGCGACAACGCCAGCGTCAAGGTCACCACCATCTACGTCGGTGCCAGCGCGGATCTGGTGCGTGGCTTCATCACCACCCCGCTGGAGCGCGCCATCGCCGCCGCCGACGGCATCGATTACCTCGAATCGCAGAGCGCCCAGGGCCTGTCGACCATTACCGCCCGCCTCAAGCTCAACTACGACCCCACCAAGGCGCTGGCCGAGATCGGCTCCAAGGTCGATCAGGTGCGCGGCGACCTACCGCCCGAGGCCGAGGTGCCGGTGCTCAACATCGAATCGGCCGACAGTCAGTTCGCCTCGGCCTATCTGAGCTTCAGCTCGGACATCCTGCAACAAAACGAAATCACCGACTATCTGGTGCGGGCGGTACAGCCGCGGCTGTCGGCGCTGGAAGGCGTGCAGCGTGCCGAGATTCTGGGCGCGCGCACCTTCGCCATGCGGGTCTGGCTGAAACCGGACAAGATGGCCGCGCTCAACATCAGTCCGGCGCAGGTACGCCAGGCACTGGCCGCCAACAACTATCTGGCCGCCATCGGTCGTACCAAGGGGGCGTTGATCCAGGTCAACCTGACGGCCAACACCGATCTGCGCTCGGTCGAGGAATTCAAGAATCTGGTGATCCGCGAACAGGGCGGCGCCCTGGTGCGACTGCGGGATATCGCCGATGTCGCGCTCGGCGCAGAGGACTACGATGCCGAGGTGCGCTTCTCCGGGCAGACCGCCGTATTCATGGGCATCTATCCGCTACCCAACGCCAACGCCATCGACGTCATCGGCCGGGTCCGCGCCGAGATGGCCTTGATCCAGAAAGATTTGCCCACCGGTCTGGTGGCGCGGGTCGCCTACGACGCGACCGACTACATCAACAACGCGATTCACGAAGTGGTCAAAACCCTGGGCGAAACCCTGTTGATCGTGGTGATCATCATCTTCCTGTTTCTCGGTTCGATGCGCTCGGTGCTGGTGCCGGTGATCGCCATCCCACTCTCGCTGATCGGTGGCATTTTCCTGATGCAGGTCTTCGGCTTCACCATCAACCTGTTGACTCTGTTGGCCATCGTGCTGTCGGTCGGTCTGGTGGTGGACGACGCCATCGTGGTGGTGGAAAACGTCGAGCGCCATCTGCGCGAGGGCCAGAGCCCCTTCGACGCGGCGATTCTGGGCGCGCGTGAGCTGGTCGGCCCCATCATTGCCATGACGCTCACCCTGATCGCGGTCTACACCCCGATCGGCTTGCAGGGTGGGCTGACCGGCGCACTGTTCCGCGAATTCGCCTTCACCCTGGCCGGTTCGGTGACCATCTCCGGCGTGGTGGCGCTGACCCTGTCGCCGATGATGTCCTCCAAGTTGCTGAGCGCGGAAGACGAACGGCATTGGTTGCCCGCTCACATCAACGCCGCGTTCGAGCGACTGAAGCGGTTCTACGGCCGGCTGCTGGACGGCGCCCTGAGCGCGCGTCCGGCGGCCTATCTGGTTTGGGGCGCATTGTTCCTGGTGGTGGTGCCGATGTGGATGTTCTCGCCGGAGGAGCTGGCGCCGTCCGAGGATCAGGGCGTGATCTTCGGCATCGTCGATGCCTCCGCCAACGCCACCCTGGATCAGACCAGCGCCTTCGCCGCCGCCGCCAACGACGCTTTTCAGAGCATCCCCGAAACCGAGTTCACCTTTCAGATCACCTTTCCCACCTCGGGCTTCGGCGGCATGGTGACCAAACCCTGGAACGAGCGCGAACGCACCGTCTTTCAAATCCTGCCCGAGATCCAGCAGAAACTGCAACATATCCCCGGCATCCAGATGTTCCCGGTCACACCGCCGGCGCTGCCTGGCGGCGGTCAGTTTCCAGTGGAGTTCATCATTGCCTCGACCGCCGACACCCAGCAAATCCTCGACATCGCCAAACAGGTGCAGTTGAAGGCGATGCAAAGTGGTCTATTCGCCTTCCCGCCGTTGATCGACGTCAAGATTGACCAGCCGCAGACCGAGATCGTCATCAACCGCGATAAGGTCGCCGATCTCGGCCTGAATCTGCAACAAGTCGGCGCCGACCTCAGCGCGGCGGTGGGCGGCAATTTCGTCAACCGCTTCAACATCGCCGG
>DAOTGT010000156.1:5861-7188 GCA_035447285.1 Candidatus Competibacter sp. | reverse complement strand
GGCGCCAGCGCGTATTCCATATCCCGCTCCGGGGTCTGGGCAATGCGGATCTCGGTGCAATCGGCGGCGGCGATCCAGCCCTGCCCTTCCAGTTCGCGCCACGGCACGTCGTAGCGCTTGGGACCGATCAGCGCGAACACGTCCTTTTCCAGACCGTCCTCGCGGATCAAGGTGGCGGTCAGCCCCAGCCGGCGGCGCGATTGCAGCTCGGCGGTGATGCGAAACACCGGCGCCGGCAACAGATGCACTTCGTCGTAGATGATCAGCCCCCAGGATCGGGCGTGAAACAGACCGAAATGGACGAACTCGGCATCCTGACTCGGCCGGTAGGTCAGCATCTGATAGGTCGCCAGCGTCACTGGCCCGGTGTTCTTGCGCTGGCTACTGTACTCGGCGACCACATCCGCCGGTAGATCGGTCTTGTCCAGCAGCTCCCGCCGCCACTGTTCCATCGAAGTTTGGCTGGTGGTCAAAATCAGGGTGTTTTCCTGAATCAGCGCCATCACCGCCATGCCCACGATGGTCTTGCCGGCGCCGCAGGGCAGCACGATGACTCCGCTGCCGCCCTGCATCCGCCCGTCCTGATGAAAAGCCGCCGCCGCCGCCCGCTGGTAGTCGCGAACCAGGAACGGCTCACCGTCGCCGCTCCGCTCGCGCAGCCGCAGCGGTAGTTCCTGCCCCTCGTTGTAACCGGCCAGATCGTCGGCTGGATAACCGATGGCGACCAGCGCTTGCTTGAGCAGGCCGCGCACCCCTAGGCGGACGCGGAATACCCGCTCCGCCAGCCGCTCGCCCAGCAGCGGCGCCACCTTGCGGTCGCGAGCCAGCAATTCCGCCAGCGGCGGGTCGGCGACCCGCAACACCAGTCCCAGTCCCGCTTCATCGCGTTCGATCACCGCCAGTCCGTAGCGCCGGCCTAGCGCCTCGATCTCCTGGGCCACACCTTCGGGCACCGAATATTTGGCGTACTCGCGCAAGGTGGCGATCATCGCTCCGGTGTCCAGACCCGTTGCTCGGGCGTTCCAGATACTCAGTGGGGTAATGCGGTAGGTATGGACGTGTTCTGGACTCTTGATCAGCTCGGCAAAAGGCGCGATGGCGTCGCGGGCCGCCTCGGCGCGGGGCGAATGCACTTCCAACAGCACGGTCTGATCGCTCTGCACGATCAGCGGATTCTCGGGAAAGTAATCGCTCATTTGGGCAGACTGTAGCCGAGTTTGCGCAGCGCGCCGCGGAAACGGGCCTCGGATTCGGTGGCGACCGCGAGATACCGCTCGCCGGCCAACAGACAAAATGGCTTGGTGCGGCTGTCGTTGGCGATCAGCGT
>DAOTGT010000156.1:2512-5761 GCA_035447285.1 Candidatus Competibacter sp. | reverse complement strand
ACTTCCGGCGCGACCGGTTGGTAGCGATCCGCCAACCCCAGGCAATAGGCACCCAAGGGATTGATGCGGAAATACAGCAGCCCGTCGTAGCGACTGAGGAACGGCAGATCGTCGGTGCCCCAGTTGCCGCGATAGTCGGGACGCGCGTCGTGCGGTGGGATATAGGCCACGTCCAGCAACCCCAGAGTCGCGGCGTATTCGAACAGCAGACAAAGCGCGTAGCGGGCCTGCAAGATCTTCCAGTCGTGAAAACCTTCGTAACCGAGGCTGCCGTAACCGGATTCGGCAATGTAGAGGTTCCAGGGATCGCGGGTCACCTCGAAATCCGCCCCGGTAGCCCGCATCTGGCGAAACAGGTCGTTCACCGCGATCCATCGCCCGGCCGGGCAATGTTGCAGCGCTTGGTGGATGGCGGCGCGGCGGCCGGCGACGGCGGTCAGCCCACGCTTACCCTTGCCGGTCTGGCCCTTGATGCAGTCGATGCGCCGCAACTCGTCGATCAGAGTGGTTTTTTGCCAGCGCCGCCATATCTGCGCGATGGTCTTCTCCACCGGTTCGCCGAGCGCCTTTTGTCCGGTCTTGCTGAGTTGCAGCGTCTTGCCGCTCAGCGAAGCCAATCCGCCGGCCTGCACCAGCAACGGCCAGGCAAATGACTTGATCGGGCCGATCTTGTCGTATTCGCCATACCCGCTGTCGTCGTAGAAATCGCCGCCGAGCAATAGCCCGCCCAGGGTTCGGAGCGCGGCGGCACCGGGCTGTTGGGTCTTGTCGCTGACCGCCAGCTTGCCGGCGTCGATCAGGCGCAGCATCGCCTTGAGATCGTGCATGGCCCCCCGCTCGGTCAGACAGCGGACGATCGGAACCCTATTCTGATAAACCTTCTGCTTACGGGTTTCCTGATCCCATTCCTTGTAAGTCAGCACCCACTCGCCGGGGATCTCCTCCTGAGGCGACAATTGCGCCGATTCGGGTTTCGGCACGAAGGATTTAAACCGCCGCCGCAGGTCATCCGGCATGATGCCACCGTGGAAAAATACGCCCAACAACGAGGGGTTGCTGTTATAGGACCGGTTCTCGCCCCAGTTCGGCGACTGGCCGTACTTGGCCTCGAAGCGCCCGGCATTGAAACGC
This sequence comes from Candidatus Competibacter sp., assembly GCA_035447285.1. GTDB lineage: Bacteria > Pseudomonadota > Gammaproteobacteria > Competibacterales > Competibacteraceae > Competibacter. The sequence goes on along the minus strand of DAOTGT010000156.1, from coordinate 4,630 downwards.
GCATCCGGCCCGTGCACGACTTCGGCCACCGCCGCCTGTTGCACGGCATCGAGCCGGCTCCAGAGCGTCTGAAGCCGCTCGCCTTCGGTGTGTCGGCGAATATATTCGATCAAATCCGCCTTGCGGGTGGGCAAGTTCTTGCCGTCTCCCACTAGCGCGGCAAGTTTCTTTAGAATATCGACCGTCCAACTCTGTAGGGCATCGACCAGCGTGGGGATGGATTGGGGTTCGTTCTGAACGTAGTAGGCCATGATCAAACCTCGCAAAAGGCGAACCAGGCACGCCCGGAAAATGGGTCGATTTGATTCAGTTCGAGGGAATTTTGCCCGCTGTCGGGCAGTACGGTTACAGTTTTCCTACAATTTCCCATGAGCCGCATCCGGCTCGACCGCCAGCCAAGCATGATCATGTCAAGGACCACTGTATGGAAGAACCCAATCTTTTCCTGATTTGTCTGAACGCCTTCGTAGCGGTCATCGGCCTGCTTGCCGCACTGGCCGGCGCTCTGCGGGGACTGCTCGAATTGTTCCCGGAACAACCCGGCGCCACCGCGCCACCGCCACGGATCGACATACGACCGGCCACCGCCATCGCGCCACCGCCGCGAGCCGCCGCCTGGCAACCGTGGACCGACACGGCCATCGCCGTCGCCATCGCCACCGCCGTGAACGCCGCCGCACCCGGCGCGCGCGTCACCCACATCGAAGAAATCCGTTAAACACCGAGAGCCACCATGATCTTTGCACCCACTCCAAAAAAAATCCATGTCATGCTGACCGCCTTCCGCGACGGATTGCAAAGCGTGTTCGGCGGCAAGGTGCGCGTCAAGGACGTGCTACCCGCCATGCAGGCCGCCGCCACCATGGGCGTGCGCCATTTCGAATTCGGCGGCGGCGCCCGCTACCAGGCACCCTACTTCTACGCCGGCGAGGACCCGTTCACCTGCATGGACCAGATGCGCGAGGTGGTCGGCCCGGACGCCGACCTGCAAATCCTCACTCGCTCGGTATCTGGCGTTACCCTGACCACCCAGCGGCTCAAGGCGCTGGAGATGCAGGCGCGGTTGATGAAGAAACACGGCACCACCATCGATCGCAACTTCGACTTCATGAACGACGTGGACAACTTGATCAAGACCGGCAAACCCATCGTGGATGTCGGCATGCATCATCAGGTCTGCGTGGCAATGATGGGCCTGCCGTACCGATCCGATCGGGTCCATACCCCGGAATTTTATGTCGGGATCATCCAACGGCTACTGGAAGCGGGGCTGCATTTCGACTCGGTGTGCATGAAGGACGCCTCCGGCACCACCGATCCGCACACCTGCTACGAAACCGCCAAGGGCCTGAAGAAAATCCTGCCACCCGAAGTGCCGCTGTCCATGCACACCCACGATACCGCGTCGATGGCCGTGGCCTGCTACATGGCCGGCATCGCCGGCGGCGTGGACCGCATCGACCTGTCGGTGCGGCCCCTGGCCTCCGGCACCTCGCAGCCGGACGTCCGTTCGATGTGGCACGCGCTCAAGGGCACCGGCTATACGCTCGACATCGACGCCGGCAAGATGAACGAGCTGGAAAAGCTGCTCGACGAGGGACTCAAGGACTATTCGTTCAATCCGGTCACCACCTCGGCCGACGCGCGGGTCGTCAATTTTCCGATGCCGGGCGGCGCCATCGGCCCCAATGTCCACATGATGGCGGAAGCCGGCATTCTCGATCGCTATGGCGAAGTACTGGCTGAGTTCCCCGAAGTGGTGCGGGCCGGTGGCGCCTGGACCAGCGTGACGCCCGGCAGTCAGCAATACTGGCTGCAAGCCTTCAATAACGTGCTGCACGGCCGCTGGCAAAAAATCGACGCCGGCTACGGGCGCTCGGTGCTTGGCTACTTCGGCCGCACGCCGGAGCCGCCGGACCCCACGGTGATCAAGGTCGCCGCCGAGCAGCTCAAGCTGGAGCCGTTCACCGGCGATCCGCTGGAAGAAGCCCCGGACAGCATCGCCACCGCCGAGGAGGCGCTGCGCGAGCGCAAGCTGCCGCTGACCGAAGAGAACGTCTTTCTGGTTGCCTCCGCCATCGTGCCGGGCAAGAACATGGAATTGAACGAAGGCATCCG
>DAOTGT010000156.1:0-2412 GCA_035447285.1 Candidatus Competibacter sp. | reverse complement strand
GCCGTGACCCGGACCTTCCGCATCACCATCGAACCTCCGACGGGAACCAGCCCGGCGATCGCGACTCCCGTCGCCGCCATCACCCCCGCCCCCGCCCCCACCGTCACGGTATCCCCGCCGCCAGCCGCCGTCGAGCAGTACACGCCGGTCTTCTCGCCGTTCGAAGGTAAGGTCGAACTGGTGGACATCAACGTGAAAGTGGGTGATGCGGTACGCAAAGGGCAGGTGGTGGCCGCCGTCGAGGCCATGAAAGCCAAGCACGACGTACGCGCGCCCCGCGATGGCACGGTGGTGGAAATCAACGCCGAACTCGGTAGCGAGGTCTTCGCCGGCAAACCCATCCTGACCCTCGGCGGTTGACATGGATACCTTGTCGGAACTGATCGCCCAAAGCGGCTTTCGCGGCCTGACCTGGCAGAACCTGATCATGTTCGGGATCTCCGGGCTGTTGATCTATTTGGCGGTGAAGAAAAACTACGAGCCGCTGCTGCTGATCCCCATCGGCTTTGGCGCAATGCTCGCCAATCTGCCGGCAGCCATGCTCAACGCTTCCAGCGGCTTTCACGCGGAACCCGGTCAAACCGTACCCTTGCTGCAACTAATCTACAGCATGGGCATCAAGACCCAACTGTTGCCGCCGGTGATTTTCATGGGGGTGGGCGCGCTGACCGACTTCCGGCCGCTGCTGAGCCGACCGATCACCCTGCTGCTCGGCGCGGCGGCCCAGTTGGGCATTTTCGTCGCCGCGCTCGGCGCCTTTTACCTGTTCGGTTTCACGGCCGAGGAAGCGGCGTCGATCGGTATCATCGGCGGGGCGGACGGACCGACCTCCATTTACCTGACCGCCATTCTCGCCCCGCACCTGCTGGGCGCGGTGGCGGTGGCCGCCTACAGCTACATGGCGCTGGTACCGGTGATCCAACCGCCGATCCTGCGTCTGCTGACCACTCCCGAGGAGCGCGCCATCAACATGCCCCAAGCTCGGCCGGTATCGCAGACGGCGGTCATCGCTTTCCCGATCTTCATCACCGTGCTGACCGCCTTGGCCATCCCCTCCAGCGCACCGCTGATCGGCATGCTGATGTTTGGTAACCTGCTGCGGGAATCCGGCGTCACCGACCGGCTGAGCAAGACCGCCGGCGGCGCGCTAATCAACATCGTCACCATCTTCCTCGGCCTGGTGGTCGGCGCCACCATGCAGGGTGACACCTTCCTCAGCCCGCAGACCCTGTTCATTCTGGTGCTGGGAGCGGTGGCGTTCGCCTGTAGCACGGCGGGCGGCATTCTGTTCGCCAGATTGCTCAACCTGATCCTCCCGGAAGGCAAGCGCATCAATCCCTGCATCGGCGCGGCCGGCGTGTCGGCGGTGCCGATGTCGGCCCGAGTGGTGCAGAAGTTCGTTTCCGAGCAGACCGACGGGGAGGTCAACCCGCTGATGGCGGCCATGGGTCCCAACGTGGCCGGCGTGATCGGATCGGCGGTGGCCGCTGGCATGTTCCTGGCGTTGCTGCGGTAATCCAGCGGTTATGCAACGGCGTTACACTTCCTCCCATCCCCTTTCACCAGCCGAAGGAAAATCGACTCCATGGCCAGCAATCTCCCAACCAGCATCGGCGTCCTGACCAGCGGCGGCGATGCTCAGGGCATGAACGCCGCGGTACGCGCGGTGGTCCGCTCCGCGCTGCATCAGGGCGCCGCCGTCCACGCCATTTTCGAAGGCTATCAAGGCATGGTGGACGGTGGCGATCGCATCCGATCGTTGTCGTGGGATGATGTCGGCAGCATCCTGCATCGGGGCGGTACCGTCATCGGCACCGCCCGCTGCCCGGCATTCCGTGAGAGGGAGGGCCGCCGGCGCGCCGCTCGCAACCTGCTCCAGCGTGGCATCGACCGGTTGGTGATCATTGGTGGTGACGGCAGCCTGACCGGTGCCAATCTGTTTCGTCAGGAATGGCCGGAACTGTTGACGGAGCTGGTTCAAGCTGGGGAAATCGATGAAGCCACCGCCCAAGCTCACCCGGCGTTGATGATCGCCGGGCTGGTGGGTTCCATCGACAACGACATGGTCGGCACCGACATGACCATCGGCGCCGATTCCGCCCTGCACCGCATCATCGAAGCCATCGATGCGCTGACCAGTACGGCCGCCAGCCACCAGCGCAGTTTCGTGGTCGAGGTCATGGGTCGGCATTGTGGCTACCTGGCGCTGACCAGCGCCATCGCCGGCGGCACCGACTACGTGCTTATTCCCGAATACCCCCCGGCGGAGGGCTGGGAAGACCGCATGTGCGAACTGTTGCGCCATGGCCGAGCGGCGGGTCGCCGCGACAGTATCGTGGTGGTGGCCGAAGGCGCCACCGATCGGGCCGGCAATCGCATCGGCGGCGACTACATCCGTCAGATTCTGGAAGA
>DAOTGT010000155.1:0-7360 GCA_035447285.1 Candidatus Competibacter sp. | reverse complement strand
CCCCACCCTCAACGAATTCTTGATCTGCCTGGTTCTGGCGGGATCTTCCAGACTGGGGTTGTAAGCCCAAGTGCGACATGAAGTCGCGTTTGTAATTGTTTCAGTTAACGGTCAGTTAACGAGGAAACCTGTTGTTCCATCAACAGTAGCCTACCGGCACACGTCTTCTTGGTAACGAGGAGGGGTGAAGCTGCCGGGACAATGGAGCTGGGTCGGTTGACCTCGCTCAAACCGCGAGGGGAGAGTGCCGCTGCAAGCGTCAATGCGGCGGGGCACTAGGCTGGACGGGAAGACCAACGTCAGTGAACTGCTGATAAACATCGTCAATACCAACAAGCCAAAGGCGCTGATAGGCTTGAGCCAAAACGGCAACGTCGTGGGCTGCTCTTGTTTGGGCTAAGGGCACATGGACATTGGACACGACCGGTGGATAGGCAGGGTCTCATCCGTTCTTGTTACTAACGCGAAACATGGTAAGCCCGTAGGTCTGCCCATGGGGCAGGCGAACCGCAAGGGACGCTGTAGGACGTGCGGGTGAAGGATGACGGAGAAAGCGAATGCCGGTGGGTAATCAACCGGATAGAGGTTGAACCGCGTAGGAACATCACCTCACGCGAAAGCGGGCTGACTTCCGTCGGGTCTTTCTTGGGGGTGTAAGCCCTAACCGCCGAAATTTCCGAATGACATTGATCTGTTGGTAACCTATTGATGTATTGAAGTAATTATTTGTATATTAAATAACGGTGGTCATCTTAGATGAATACTGACTACAAAATAAACTGAAAAATATAGTCAATATCAGGTAAATAAAATTGCCTTTATGCCTTTTCGTAGCCACTACCTAGCTTAGAGCATATTTTTACACGAATCTGGTCGATACCCTATTTACCGCAATTCACCGTGCGCGATGGTGAAGCCTATGATTTTCTGTTCAGTGTGGACGAAGAGACGTTGAAGCGGTTGGGCGCGATTCAAGGGCAACTGGACGGCATCGCCCACCTTGTGACGGCGCTGAACCAGACCGTGCAGGCGATGGCAGGCCACGCGGAACGCCATCAACAGCGCACCCAAGCTTGGCAGATACAGGAGCAACAGGCGCTGAAAACAGCCCACGCCGAGCAAGCCGCGTTGCGCGTTCTGGTGGGGGAACTGGAGGCCCGGATCAAACGCAGGCCAGGCTTCGCGTCGCTGGGCGCTTCAGAGGGAGTTGCTTCGGCAGAGGGTCGAACGCCGATCCCCGGCTGGTCGATCCAGGCCGTCAGCGGCAACCGGGCCTGGTTGCGAATACCCCAGGGGGAGGTTACCCATAAGCGCTAACTTGTTTGGGAATCCTACTCGAAGTAGCTTGATAGCTGAGACAGGCGGCGGCGAGGTGGCTCAGCCAGTGATTTTGAAATCTCGTTCCACTCGCTGATTGTCTGGGCCAGTGGCAGAGGGGGTTCGATGGTTCGGGTGATTTGGTTAAGCACAAATTTGAAGTCACGCCACGCGCTGTGGGGTTGATCGTGCCGCCAAGTGGTATCCCCAGGGGGAAATCGCTGTAGCATGGTGGATCAGCTTTTCCACCAATAGCGCCACTAGAAGTTTTCCATACAGCCAGGCCTTGGCGCTTTCGTTGTCGTATTTCGGCAGATGTCCCAGTTGTGCCAACGACTTGAACCGCTTGAAAACCAATTCGACTTGCCACCGGAGGCGATACCACTCCAGGACCGCCGAGGCGGGGAAGGTCCGTTCAGGAAACGTGGTGAACACCATAACGTACTGGGCAAACTCCAGGGTTTGCGATCGAACCTGCTTGCCTTTGCGCGCGGCCTCCTGGCGTATTTTGTCATGCGCGATCCGGATCGCTGCTTCCGTTTTTCGGATCGCACACACCCGCCCCGGTACCACGATCTGATCCTGGACCACCGCTTGGGTTGACCACGCTTCGACGATGCCCGCTCGCTGCAACACGGTGGTCGCCGCGAGTACGTCGAACGGCTCGCCTTGAGCCGTTTGCAGCACCAGCGCCCCGGTATTCACCCGCACGGTGACCTGACCGCCCGCGGAAACCACATGCTGAATCCCGCGGGCGGTGGAGTAACCGCGATCGGCCAAAATATACTCACCCGCCTGGATGGGGAACTGGGCCAACGATTCGCCTGTGCCTCGCCCTGCCGTTTCGGTGAGCTTGAAGAAGTCACACACCAACGAGGGCAGGCGGACGCTATAGTGAATGCGCCACAGCGCCCCCGTCTGACCGGGCTCCTGGACGGTCGTTGCATCAAAGGCCCTGATTTGAAAGCCGCCATCGGCCGACACCGCCATCCCCTGTTCGCGGAACAGTTGCACACATAACGCGTGCAACCAATCTTTTGATTTCCTTAACCGTTTTAACAAAGCCACATCGGATAAATCGGCCAAATTCGCCTTCTGGGCACGAACCACCGTTTCACGCAGTGAATGCCCGCATCCAAGATGGAGCAAGAGCGTGCGCAGTAGGTTCTCAACCGACTTGTCTTTGCGCAGCCCCTTCAGCGCCCCGGTATCATGAGCCAACCCCTGCCAGTCGCTTGGCAGAAACGACACCAGTAGTTCCCAGTCCTCGTTCAACAGTGGCCAGCCCCTTTAGTCCGCATCGCATATACGCACCATAACGCAAACCGAGGCCATAAAACAAGTTAGCGCTTATGGGGAGGTTACCGTCACTGCCGGTGACCGGTTGAAAGGCTTGGGCCGCGTGCGGGCGGTGGATGCCCTTCAAGGGATCGTCGTGCTAAACGATGGGCGAGTGGTGCGGTAAACCTGTTTTTATACCATCATATTATATTGAGTAGCATGAATCCTCCTGAAACAGGGTGTGATTCGAAGTGAAGCAACGACAATATGACCCGGTTCATACGGCTTCTCTTTCAACGCCTCGTCAACAGGCTTGCCACTCCTGGGTAGCCCGGTTAAGCCGAAGAGCTAATATCATCTCAATGTGAAGGGGTAGACCCATAGTGGCGAAAATGCTCCCGCTGCGCCGCTGGGTTGGGCTGTTTGCGGCCTTGCTCCCAGCCTTCCTATCACCTTGTCATGTCCCGTGACGAAGGCTCTAGGGATTCTTGGTGATCCAGGTGCTAAACCGCCTCTCCAACCCGTAAGCTGCCTTTTCGTGGGGACTGCTACTCATGGCGTTGATTGCGTGGCCGCGTATCACCCTCCAAATAATTGTCGCCAAACTCAGTCCGAAATATGACGTGAGGAATGCGGTGCGTCCGGCCCTATCATACTGGTCAATGTGAACCATCTCATGGATATAAGTATCCACGCTTGGGACGGCTTGACGGAAAAATATCGAATTCCCGAACGTCATCGCATCTGCCGTGCCATTGACGCTCAGCAGCCAGCCGTCTCTGTAGTACGATGGCTCTTGCGCTAATGCATTGTTGAGGATTTTGCCATCACCGGGATTCGCGTTAGCGTATCGTTTTAGTGTCAAGATGTGCCCAATTGGGATAGTGATACGGGTCGCTGAAGCGCGAATAATTTGCTCGGCGACAAAAAACAGATTTGGTTCGACACCGACGGTGGTTTGCAACAGCTTACCGGAAAACGTCACCGGGTTAGTCCATCGAAGTGCATCGATGACATCGCCGAGACTGATATCGAACCTGAGCTGGCCCGGTATCTGGCCTTGGTTGTTGTTCGGCAATGTACCGAGCATCCTTTGACTACGAATCGTTTGAGCCATACCTACCTCCTAGCATACGCCTGCGGTATATTCATTAATTCCCTGTAACTACCTACCACTTATTGAGTAACGAGCATTAAACTCAGCAGATGCCAGACTTACCCGACGACGCAAAACTTCTCAAAGAGATCATCAAGCAGCTTTGGGAAAAGCTTGAGCGGCTCGAAGCCGAGAACGCTGAGTTGCGTCGTCGTTTGGGGTTGGGCAGTGCCAATAGCCACAAGCCGCCCAGTAGCGATGGCTATCAAAAGAAGACGGTCATGCCAGGCATACCGAAGGAAAAAGGGCGTTGTAACGGCGGTCAGGAAGGGCATCCGGGGCGGACGTTGACCCTGGTCGCCGATCCCGATCGGATGGAAGTCCATCGACCGGGCCAGTGTCGATACTGTGGACGGCCCTTTACGGCAGACGACCCTTACGAGGTGCTTCAGCGTCGGCAAGTCTTTGATCTGCCCAAACCGAAGCTCGAAGTGACCGAGCATCAACTCGGACAAATCATCTGTTGTGGGGTTGCGCAGTGTGGAGACTACCCTGCTGGGGTGAACGCAACGATCCAGTACGGCCCCGGCGTGCGCGGGCTGATCCTGCTCTTGTCCGTTGACCATAAGATGCCTCTGGAACAAATCAGCCAGCTCTTTGCGGATCTCTACGGTCATGGTCTTAATAGTGGCACGATTCTCGATGCCCTGAAGCGGGGTTACGCCCACGCGGCGGCGCTGGAGGCGGCGACCTTGGCGCGTTTGCGGGAAGCGGATGTGGTGCATTTTGATGAAACAGGTCTTCGTGTTGCGGGGAAGCTGTATTGGCTGCATACGGCCTCGACGAGCGACCACACCTATTTATTCGTTCACCCCCAACGCGGGCAGGCGGCACTCACCAGCGCCGCGTCGGTTCTGAACGCGTTCACCGGTATCGCCGTGCATGACTGCTGGTCGCCGTACTTTACATTCCCGAAGGCGCGTCATGTCCTGTGTGGCGCGCATCTGCTCCGCGAACTGAATGGATTGAAAGAAGGTGGGAGCTGCTGGGCAGCGGTGATGCATCGGTTTCTGCTGGACCTGTACCAGCAACCGCGCCCGATCGCGGCGGTGGACAAGGTGTATCTGCCCTATCAAACGATTCTTGAGCAAGCCGATCAGGAAGAACCGCCTCCCCAACCCCGTAAGCGGGGCAGACCCAAGCAAACACCGGGGCGTAACCTCCTGGACCGCTTGCGAACGCACCAAGAGGGAGTCCTCGCTTTTGCCTTGGATACCGGGGTCCCGTTCACGAATAACCAGGCGGAACGGGACTTACGCCCGGCCAAGGTGAAGCTCAAGGTCAGTGGTGGTTTTCGTACTGTTGAGGGTGCCTGCGTCTATGCTCGCCTTCAGGCCGTCATCTCCACCTTTCGCAAACAAGGCGAGGGCGTCTTTGCCCGGTTGCGTGAGTTATTCTCGTCCCCCTCTGCTGCTACAGTGGCATGAGGTAGTAGGTAGTTACAATTCCCTAATGAATGCGGCAAGGTTCAAGGAGTTCTACGCCCAAAACCCCGAAATTTTTGAAAGTTTTTAAATTCAATAGCTTGTATTTACAGTGCGGGTTTTCGAAGCCTGCTAGATAGTGTAGTCACGAGATTTGAGATATGAGAGGATCAGCAGACCCGAGAAGGAGGTCTGCATGAAGAGCCCGACACCTATCCACCGCCGTCACGATATTTCTGATGAAACATGGAGGCTTTTGGAGCTGCATTTGCCAGGACGCAAAGGCGTCTGGGGCGGCGTTGCCCAGGACAACCGCCTGTTCATCAACGCGGTCTTCTGGATTTTAAGGACCGGCGCGCCGTGGCGCGATTTGCCGCCGGATTAGGGGGATGGAGCAACACGCATCGCCGTTTTATCCGCTGGCGGGATGCGGGGATTTGGGAGAAGCTGCTTGAAATCCTGATTGATGAACCGGATGACGAATGGCTGATGATCGATGCCCGCCATTGCAAGGTCCATCCCCATGCCGCCGGAGCGCGGGGCGGCAATCAGGACATGGGCCGCACCAAAGGGGGCTCAACACCAAGATACATCGGGCCGTGGATGCGCAGGGTCTGCCGGTCAGAATGGTTGTTACAGAAGGTCCCCGGGCGGATGGCACGCAGGCCAGCCTGCTGATTGCAGGGATCAATGCCGATCATCTGATCGCGGACAAAGGGTACGACACCGATGCCATTCTTGAGCAAGCTGCGATCCAGGGTATGAATGCGGTCATTCCGCCGAAGAAAAACCGTACCATCCAAAGACCGTACGACCGAGACCTCTACAAGCTCCGTCACCTTGTCGAAAACGCGTTCCTGATGCTCAAAAGATGGCGCAGGATCGCCACAAGATACGCCAAAAACAGCAAGTCTTTCCTTGCCGCCGTTCAAATCAGATGTCTCGCTCTCTGGCTTAAAATCTCGTGACTACACTATCTAAGCCAACACATCACGCTGGCTTTCCCTACATCAAACCGCTGGGCCACCTGGGCTATCGTGAGTTGCTCCCGCTCCCGTACCACCAGCACTTTGCGTCGAAAATCGAGTGAATAGGCCATCTCTATACAATAATCACTATTATTTTGTTTTGCTATATCGGCGTGGATACAGACGCAGGTCTCACGCATGAAATTGCAGAGGAAAGCAAGAATTCGGAAGAGACAGTAAGCTGCCGCTCCAGATAACCCAGAGGCAGCCATTTTGATTGACAAGCTGATTGAGCATTTCTCCGAACTTGAGGATCCGCGTTGCCCAGGCAAAGTTGAACACCGATTGATCGACATCCTGGTGATCGCAGTTTGTGCTGTGATCGCCTGTGCTGAGAGTTGGGAGGACATCGCCCTCTATGGTTGTAGTAAGCTCACCTGGTTGCGGCAGTTTCTCGCCCTGCCCAACGGCATCCCCTCGCATGACACGTTTCGGCGGGTGTTCATGCGGATCGATCCGGACGCTTTCGAGGTGACCTTCATCGCTTGGGTAAAGACCCTCGCTGTCCCCTTCCCACCGGGCACACCGGAGGTGGTGGCGATCGATGGCAAAACCCTACGCCGCTCCTTTGAGCGTGGCCGCGGCCTGGCGGCTCTGCATGTGGTCAGTGCTTGGGCGAGCGAGCAACGCCTGGTATTAGGTCAGCGCCGGGTGGACGGTAAGTCCAATGAGATCACCGCCATTCCCGAACTCCTCAAGGTCTTGGCGTTGGAGAACACGCTGGTTACGCTGGATGCGATGGGCTGCCAGAAAGAGATCGCCCAGCATATCCTGGACCGTCAGGCCGATTATCTTCTGGTGCTTAAGGCCAACCAGGGCAATGCGTATGTGGCGGTGCGCGGCTATAGCGACACTCACTGCTTCCAGCACAATGCCACGTTGCGGCCCGTATTTGATGCCTTTGATGACCGCCATGGCCGGTTGGTCCGCCGGCGGGTATTTGCCTGCCCAGAGGCCGCTACCCTGGAAGCCCTGAGCGACTGGCCGGGTCTGCACACGGTTCTGGCGCTCGAGTCCATCCGTAGCATCAATGGCAGTGGCAAGGTTGAGGCGGAGATCCGCTACTTCCTCTCCAGCTTCGCGGGCGATCCCCAGGTATTAGGCCCAGTGACCACATAGCTGCAAAAACGGCCATTTATTCGATCAAATATGGA
>DAOTGT010000154.1:0-7376 GCA_035447285.1 Candidatus Competibacter sp. | reverse complement strand
CAAGATCGTGGAAAGCCATTTCCGGGTTTTTGCCCGCGAACGGCTGGTTGGAGCGATAGACGAAGGGAAGTTTGCCGCCTATGCTGCCGTGAATGGCGACGATATTTCCGTTTCGGTGACGGTATCCTAGGACTTCAAGCCAAGAAGAATCGAATGTATCTGTTTGGGAGAGATTGGGTTGCGCTGAGCTCTGATTTGACTGGCGACCAAAACAAGAAGAATCGAATGTATCTGTTTGGGAGAGATTGGTCGGCCCGCGAGTTGAGGGCGCGAGCCGCGCCGCCAGATTGTTCCAGGGGTAAGGGTCGGTGCATCCAGCTATTGAGCTTGCTACTGGTATGTGCGGTTGGTGGCTGGTCACCCGTCTTGCTCGCGGCGGCTGAGATTGTCCCGGCCGTGGTCGATCACGGCTGGTTCGGTTTGTGGGCCGGCGGCGCGATGATCCTGCTGGGGTTGGTCGGAGTGCTGGCCGCGATGTTTTTCAGTCAGCGGAGCCGGTTCAAGGCGGTGCGGGATCATCTAGAAGCACAGGTCATCGCGCTGGAGGGCCAGCGTGGAGTACTGGAAACCTGGCTTGAAAACCAACGGCTGAGCGGTGAGCGCCGCCAAAAGGAGTTGGAAGCGGAAATCGAGCGCCAGCGTCAGGCCGTCGCGGCCCTGCGCGATAGCGAATACCGATTTCGCAATCTCAGCCAGCAACTGCCAGTCGGCGTTTTTCTGGTCGATGTCGAAGGCCGCTGCCAGTACGTCAACGAACGTTGGTGCCAGATGAGCGGCCTGACCGCCGAACAGGCGACCGGGTTGCCGTGGATGCGGTTCGTGCATCCCGACGAGCGCGAGCAGGTGCTGCGGGATTGGCGGACAGCGGTCGAGCAGGAATCCGGGTTTGCCGCCGATCACCGCTTTCGCGGTCCCTCGGGACGGGTCACGTGGCTGGGTACCCACATCGTGCCGTTACGCGACCGTGCCAGCCGGATCGTGTCGTATTTGGGCGTCAACGTGGACATCGCCGGATTCAAGCAGGCCGAGGAAACCTTGCGCGCCAGCGAGACTCGCTTCCGCGGCTATTTCGAACTGTCGCTGGTCGGTGTGGCGCTGACAGGCCCTGACAAGCGCTGGTGGGAAGTCAACGATCGGTTGTGCGAGATCCTTGGCTACCGGCGGGAACAACTGCTCAGGTTGAGCTGGGCCGAGCAGACTCATCCGGACGATCTGGACGTCGATATCGCCCAGTTCGAACGGGTGATGGCCCGGCGCATCGACGGCTACTCGCTCGATAAGCGTTTCCTTCGCCCCGACGGTGAGCTGGTTTACGCCAGCGTTTCGACTCGCTGTGTACGTCGGTCAAATGGGATGGTGGATCATTTCGTGACTGTGGTGCAGGACATCACCGAGCGCAGGCAGACGGAAGAACGCATCCGGAAATTGGCTCATCACGACGCGCTGACCGGCTTACCGAACCGGGAGCTACTGACCGACCGGTTGCTGCAGGCGGTGGTGCGGGCCGATCGCGACCACACCCAGGTTGGGGTCCTGTTGGTGGATCTCGACCTGTTCAAACGCATCAACGACACCCTGGGCCATTCGGTCGGGGATCAATTGCTGCGGGAGGTGGCGACGCGCTTGCAAGAATGCGCGCGGCCGGGCGACACCGTATCGCGCCAAGGTGGCGACGAGTTTGCCATCGTCCTGCCCGATCTGACGAGTGCCAGCGACGATGCCGCCCACATCGCCCAGCGAATTCTGAACATGGTGGCGCGGCCCTGCCAACTCGACGAGAAAGAATTACACGCCAGTTGCAGCATCGGGATCAGTGTATTTCCACGCGATGGACGTGGCGTGGAAACCTTGCTGAAAAACGCCGATATCGCCCTGTATCGGGCCAAGGACATGGGGCGAAACAACTACCAGTTTTATCTATCGGGTGCCACCGTGCTGGCTCGCGAGCGGCTGGACTTGGAAAATAGCCTGCGGCACGCCGTGGAGCGGCGGCAGTTGATGCTGTACTACCAGCCGAAATGGGATTTCCACCTCAGGGCCATTACCGGCGCCGAAGCGCTGATTCGCTGGAACCATCCCCAATTTGGCCTGCTGTCGCCCGATCGCTTCATTCCGATCGCTGAAGACAGCGGTCTGATTCTGCCCCTTAGCGAGTGGGTGTTGCGCGAAACCGTGCGCGAGATCGGCCAATTGCATCGCCAGGGTTTTCCGGGGCTGCGGGTGGCGGTCAATCTGTCGGGCCGCCAATTCCATCAATCCGGCTTGGTCGATTTGATGCATAAGATACTATCCCAGGATGGTTTCGATTCGAGCTGCCTGGAGCTGGAGTTGACCGAAAGTATCCTAATGGATCACACCGAGGACAATGTCGCGACACTGAAGGCTTTCAAAGCCATGGGCTTGCGCTTGGCCATCGACGACTTCGGAACTGGCTATTCGTCGCTGAGCTATTTGCAGCGGTTTCCCATGGACGTGCTCAAGATCGACCGCTCTTTCGTGATGCACCTGCCGACTAGCACCAGCAGCGCCGCTATCGTCGATGCGATTGTCACCCTGGGACACGGCCTGCGCTTGGATGTGGTGGCGGAAGGTGTGGAAACCGTGGAGCAGCTTGCGTTCCTGCAAGCGCATGGTTGCGACGAGGGTCAAGGTTTCCATTTCGGCCACCCGCTGCCACTGGAAGAATTTCAGAAGCTGCTACTGCAGGATCGGGTCAGAGCGGCAACAGCAGGGGGGTCACCAGCAGAGTGAGCACCATCGTCAGCAGCAGCAACGGTAGTCCCACCCGCACGAAGTCATTGAAACGGTAGCCGCCGGGCGCCAGCACCAGGGTGTTGACCGGCGAGGATACCGGGGTGACGAAGGCCGCCGACGCCGCTACCGCCACGGTCATGGCGAAGGGGTAGGGCGATACCCCGAGCTTCTGGGCGGCGGCGATGGCGACCGGCGCGATCAGCACCGCCGTCGCGGTGTTGGAGATGAACATGCCGATTAGCGCCGCCAGCACGAAGATACCGGCCAGCAGCGCCAAGGGGCCGAACCCACCCAGTCCCGCCACCAGCCCGTCGGCGATCAGCGTCACGCCGCCAGCTTGCTGTAGCGCCTTGGCCAGGGGCAGCATGCCGGCGATCACCACCAGGCTGGGCCAGTTGATCGAACGGTAGGCGTCTTCCATGCGCAGGCAGCGAAACAGACCCATCGCCAGCGCCGCCAGCAACACCGCCGCTACATTGGGCACCAGCCCGAAGGTCATCGCCAGAACCATCGCTAGCAGGATGACCAGGGCGAACGGTGCCTGTCGGTAGGCGGGGGCGACGTCGCTCAGCTCTGCCGGCAGACCGAGCACCAGAAAATGTTTTTGCTCGCCTTGCAGCAAGGCGATTCGCTTCCAGGCGCCAGCGACCAGCAGGATGTCGCCGAAGGCCAACTCTTCCTCGATCAGATTGCCGGGCAGGGGTTGGCGGTTGCGGCGAATACCCAGCACGCTCAGGCCATGATGGCTATGAAACGCAGCCTGCCGCAAGGTCTGGCCGATCAGTTCCGAATCTGGCGGCAGCATCACCTCCACCATGCCTAGCTCGTTGACCAGGCTACGTTGCTGACTTTCCGCGATCAGCAGACGGCTGAGCCGCTCGGCGAAGCACAGCGCGGTGGCTGCCTCGTCCGGTCCGATCACGTACAGCGCGTCGGCGGGGTGGAATTCGGTATTGGCCAGCGCCGGCGACACCGTTTCGGTAAAGCGCTCCTGCCGCCCGACGCCGACGATGGTGATGCCGTAGCGGGTGCGCAATTGCGCGCTGGCGACGGTCTGGCCGATCAGCGACGAGTCGGAATCGAGCCGCAAGCGATGCAGTTGCTTGGTCAGATTGTAACTTTCCGCCAGCTCCAGCAGGGTCTGTCGGCGGCCGGCGGTGCCGGTTTGCGGAGGAGTGGCCGGCAGTAGCCGCCGACCGAGCGTCATCATGTAGACGATGCCCAACGCGAGCGCCAACAGGCCGATTGGGGTGATGCTGAAAAAACCGAACGGTTGCAGGCCAGCACCGCGCAGGGCGTCGTTGATCACCAGGTTGGGTGGGGTGGCGATCAGGGTCAGCAGGCCGCTGAGCAGGGCGGCGAAGGCCAGCGGCATCATCAACCGACCGGGGCCGATGCCGAGCCGGGCGGTGATGCCGAGCACCACCGGGATGAAGATCGCCACCACGCCGGTGGAGCTCATGAACGCGCCCAACCCGGCCACGGCCAGCATCAGCAGTACCAGCAAGCGGGTTTCGCTGGCGCCGGCCAGCCGGGTCAGCCAGACGCCGACCTGATAGGCGACGCCGGTCCGTACCAGTCCCTCGCCGACCACGAACAGTCCGGCGATCAGCAGGACCAGTGGGTCGCCGAAACCGGCCACCGCTTCGGATACGGTCAGGGACCCACTCAGGATCAGCGCCAGGATCACCAACGTGGCCACCACGTCCGGTCGCAGCCGGTCGCTGGCGAACAGCACCACGGTCACGGCCAGCAGGCCAAAAACGAACTGGGCATCGGGGGTCATGAAAAACGGCTCCTTGTGAGTGGCCACCTGATTATTGGGGCCATCTATGGAAAAATGCAGCCAACCTTAGCCCAAACGAGAGCCGCCCGTCATGTCCGAAAACGAGGAAACCGTCTTTTTCAACGTTGGCCGGCTGCGGTTGGAGGGTCGCTTGTGGCTGGCGTCCGGCCCGTGGGCCGCAGTCATCACCCACCCGCATCCACTGTACGGCGGCGAGTTGGACAATCCGGTGGTGGCGGCGCTGGCCGGCGCCTACCAACGCTTGGGTTACAGCACGTTGCGCTTCAATTTCCGCGGGGTCGGCGTCAGCGCTGGGGATTACGACGATGGCCGGGGTGAACGGGACGACGTGCGCGCGGCGGCGGCCTTCCTGGAAGCGGCGGGCAAGACCGTGACCGACCTAGCCGGCTATTCCTTCGGTGCCTGGATCAACCTGGGTCTCGATTCGCTGCCCGCCGGGGTGTGTCGGCTGTTGCTGGTGGCGCCGCCGGTGGCGTATCTGGAGTTTGACGGGATGGTGGCGCCGCCGTCGGTGACGTTGCGGGTGGTGGCCGGCGATCGCGACAGTTTCGCGCCGCTGGATATGTTGCGGGAACAGTTACCGCGCTGGCAGCCGGCCGCCGGTCTGCATGTGCTGCCGGGGGCCGACCATTTTTTTCACGGAAACGCGCTGGACCGGCTGGCGACGCTGCTCGAAACGCTATTGACGGTTCCAGCCGACCGCTAGCGTCGCCTTAGATCTTGATCGGGGTAATGATCATCTGGATCTCCCGCAGGTGCAGCCGGCGCTGCATGGCGATGGCCGTGTGGTTATGCAGCCAGGAGATGAACCAATTCTCGCTGTTGAAGATGAGCTTGCTGGCCAGGCAAACGCTGTTGGGATAACGCTCGACCACGCTGACCGTCAGTTTTTCCAGTTCCGCTTCCGCGTCGGTGCCGTAAGCGGAGTAAGAAGCCGCGGCCCAGCCCTGATAATGGCAATAGTTCACGTAATAGCGCAGCGAGTTTTCAATCTGGTATTGCAGGGAGCGTAGCGCCCCCTTGCCGCCGTAGCTCTCCGTATCCACTTCGCCGACGCTGATGAAAACGAAGTTCTTGAAGTGGCCGCGAAACAGCTCGTTCAGCCACTTGAGCGCGTACATGCCGAGGCCGCGATTCTTGCCGACCAGAAAGATGGCGGTCGCCTGTTCGGGGTCCAGTGGGGGTTCCGGCAGGTCCTCGCCCCAATTGGGCCGCGGCGCGTAGAGTGCGTCGATGGTGTGCAACTGCCGGCGGACCTGTTCGTAGTGGTTTTTGATCAGCGCGCAGACCCCGATGAGCAGGCTGGTGATCAGCAGTGTCAGCCAGCCGCCCTCGGTGAATTTTTCGACCACCGTAACCACCAGGATGCCGCCCACGACCATGAATCCGAGCAGCGCTAGCAGCAGCCGTGACTTCCAGTGAGCTTCGTCGTAGCGGCTTTCCCACCAGTGCTTGCACAGTCCGAGCAGCGATAGCGAGAAGGTGATGAATACGTTGATGCTATACAGCACCACCAGCACCGATACATCGCCCTGCGTCCATATCAAGATGCCGATGGCGCCCAACCCCATCAGGAAAATGCCGTTTTGTGTCACCAGCCGGCCGGATAGGTTGCGGAATTGGCGCGGTACCCAGGAATCCACCGCCATGTTCGCCAGCACCGTCGGGCCGCCAAGAAAGCCGGTGTTGGCGGCCACGAACAATAGCCCCGCTTCCAGCAGCAGCACCACCGCCAGCAGACCGTGACTGAGAGTCGGGTCGAGTTGCCAACTGGCAATGATGGCATTGAACGTGACTGCGTTCAGGGTTTGATGGGCGATGGGCTGCACGTTCCAGAGCAGGTACAGCAGGATGACGCCGCCGGCGGTGAAGCTCAGCGAGCCGGCCATGTATAGCATGGTGTAGGTGCCGGTGCGCACCCGCGGCTCGCTGAGCATGTTGACGTTGTTGGAGACCGCCTCCAGCCCGGTATAAGTACCGCCGCCCAATGAATAGGCGCGAAGGAACAGCGAAATAGCGAACGCCCAGCCCATATGGTCGGTGAGTTGCTGGGTCTCGTTCAGGGTGTCCGGGATCAGGTGAGGCAGACCCTCGGCATGGGCGATGACGCCGTAGAGAATCAGGAAGGTATGCGTGAGAAAGAAACCGAGAAAGATCGGCAGCAGGATCTGGATGGATTCCTTCATCCCGCGCAGATTGAGTACGATCAGGACGATACCAAATGCCATTTCGGCCGTGAGCTTGTAGGGTTGAGCGCTAGGTGGCAGCAGGCTAAATAGGGCGTCCACGCCAGCGGCGATGGAGATGGCGATAGTGAGGATGTAATCCACCAGCAAGGCCGAGCCAGATATCAGCCCGGCCTTGGAGCCCAGCAACTGGGTCGCCACCTTGTAACCGCCACCGCCACTCGGAAACAGCTCGATGACCTGGTTGTACGCCAAGGCGATGATGAATACGGTCAGGAAGGTGGCGGCGGCCAAGTACAGGCCGAAATGGGTGTACTGACCCAGTGCCAGGAACGCTTCCTCCGGGCCGTAGCAGGCGGAGGATAAGCCATCGGCGCCGAGACCAATCCAGGCCAGGAATGCGACCAACGCCATGTTGTGGCGGGTTTCGGGATGAAGCGGGTCGCGCGGCTTGCCGATGACCGCTTCCCCGAGTTTGTCAACGAACGGCATTGTGGGGGTACCTGTGACGGCTTCCATCATATCTGCCTAACTATACTCCACAATCCGGCCTTCGCACGCCGGGGAGTCTTTTCCCTCACCACCTATCAATTTCCAGATAGACTTCCGCATCGCATCAACGGGGTGGA
>DAOTGT010000153.1:0-7687 GCA_035447285.1 Candidatus Competibacter sp. | reverse complement strand
CAGCTCGCCGATCTTGGCGTGCAGCGCCTTCAGATCAACCAGGGGCTCCGCAGGGCGGCCCTCCTGCCCGAACACGCTGGCCTTGAACGCCGGCGAGTGGTTCCGGCGGGATCTTCTGCTCATGTCTTGCTCCTCAAAAGCGGGGCATATCATGCCCTTGCGGAGCAGGGAATCCACTTACCGGGCTGTTCAGATTTCTGGGGCCACCTCTGTCGCGCGGATGGTAGAAATCCTGGACATCTATTGCTTACCCTATGATCCAGCCATTCCCTTGATTTGTATGGATGAGCAGCCCGTACAGTTGTTCAAGGAGACCCGGTCACCCTGACCGGCCCGCCCCGGCGATCCAGCGCGGGTTGATTACGAGTACGAGCGCAATGGCACTGCGAGTATCGTCCTGTTCACCGAACCCTTACAAGGTCACCGCAACGAGGCACTCCATTTCACACCGTGCACCCTCCTCCGCCGGAATCTGTCATGGAATCGGTTCCATCTCCACCCGGTTACGACCCGCTTCCTTGGCTCGGTACAGCGCCCGGTCGGCGCGGGCCAGAATCGTGTTGGCCGTTCGATCGGCGGCGGCGAACGATGCCAGACCGATGCTGACCGTGAAGAAAATCTCGCCGGCATCCCCGGTGGCAGGCGAAGCCGCCAGGTATCCCCGCAGCCGCTCGGCCAGCAACAACGCGCCCTCTTCATCCGTGTTTGGCAACAGCGCGGCGAATTCCTCGCCGCCCAGCCGGCCGATCAGATCGACTTTTCGCAGCGCCTGTTGGGCGACGGCGGCAAAATGTTGCAGTACTCGATCGCCGGAAGCATGCCCATGGCGGTCGTTCACCTGTTTGAAATGGTCGAGATCCAACATCAGCAGCACCGCCGGCTTGGCGTAGCGTTGAAACCGCTCCAGTTCATGTTCCACTTGGACAAGAAAATGGCGGCGATTGGCCAACCCGGTCAGCGGATCGGTGGTGGCCAGCCGGTGCAACTCCCGCTCCCGCGCCTGGCGTTCGGTCTCGTCCCGCACCACGCCCACCGCGTACCACTCGCCCCGGATCGATACAGCGGACAGAGAAAGTGCCACCGCGATCTCCGTTCCGTCCTTGCATAGGGCATGCAGGCCCACGGTCTTGCCCACCGCGTTGCCACGCCCGCTGCGCTGGAACTGCGGAAACGCTTTCAAATGGGCGTCGTGATAGCGCTCCGGCGCCAGCAGCGCGTGCAGTTCCCGGCCCATTGCCTCATCCCCGGCATAGCCGAAAATCTGTTGGGCGGCGAAATTCCAGAAGCTGATCCGCCCTTGCGGATCCATCATCAGGATAGCGTCGTGGGTCGAATCGGTGATGCTGTGCAAGGTGGCTTCCCGTTCCCGCAGCTCGGCCGTGCGCGCTTCCACCTGCCGTTCCAGAAAGACCTGCCGGTTGCGTAGAAAGCCGACGAAGGTGGTGAGCACCACGGTCAGCAACAACCCCGCGAATGCCGTCCAACCACTGGCCCGCATCGGATGGGCAGCATAAAACGCCGGGGTGGAACGGATTACAACCGCATAGGCACGGCCGAAGGTAAACAGTGGATAAACGGTCCGCAACTCGCCCCGACCAGACGAGATCCAGTCCAAACCCCCCGCATGCTGCATCGTCGGTGGAGTGGAATAGTTCGCCAACAGGCTGGGTCGCAAAGTGGGTGTCAGATCCTTCAGGCTCACCGCGATCTTGTCGGTGGAATCAGCGTTGCGCAGCAGGGATCGGGCGAGCAAGGATTGCAGGCGCACCACGCCCAGCGCCACCCCGCGCAATCGCCCGGCGGGCTCGACGCCAGCATCGTTCCCAGACCCCGGCGTGGCCAGCGCGAACACCGGCTGGTAAATCAATATGCCTTGCTGCAACTCGCTGGCATGGACCAGCAATACCGGATTGCTCGCCGTCACCAGCCCCGTGTGGATCGCCCGCTCCAGCGCGGCGCGGCGCAAGGGCTCCGAGCCCTGGTCGAACCCCAAAGCGGGTTGATTGCCGGTCAGCGGCTCCACCGCGAAGACCGGATAGTAAACCCGCCGACCCACGGCGGGAACTCGCCGGCCTTGGGCATCGTACTCCCAGATGACAAAATCGCCACCGGCCTCCCGGCTCAGCTTGGCTTCGATACGCTCCCGCCCGACTTCCGGCACCGGCCGGATCCAGCCAAGCGCCTGCACCGCCTGGATTCTGCCCGCCACCGGCGCGGCGAAGGCGTGAAACGTTTCGCGATCCACCCACGGGGTAACGGCGCAAAACTGAGCCAAATTGGTCAGCGCGACTTGAAACTGATTGAGCACATCGCGGATGTTGACCCAGTAGACATCGCTCAGGCGTTCGAAGTCGTTGCGGCGCGCGCGGCTTTCCTCCTGCAACACCAGGAACGATACGGCGGCCGTCAACAACAAGGCCAGCACGCCAACCAGCACGGTTTCGAAATGGCGCCAGCGCCGTGGACGCACCGTGGGATGCCAGCTCCACCGCTGGATGGCACCCGTTCCGGCCAGGAAAATCAGCAGAAGAATCAGCGTGCCCAGAATCGGCGGCAGACGGCTTGCCGCGATCCGGGCGTTCCACATGTCGGCCGGGATATCCAAGCCGACGACCAGCAGGACCGCGCCGCTATTCGGGTCCAGCACAGGCGCAAAGGCCGAGACAAACTCACCGTACTCATCGGCGAACGGCCCCGCCGTCATCGGATGTTTGTCCTGAAAGACGGTAAGCAATCTCGTCGGCGGCCGCTCGTACCGCGTTCCGGGAGGCGAGGCCAGCGGATCGTTCACCTCTAGATTTTCAGGCCCGAAAATAATGGCGCCATCGCGAAGTGCCATGCTGTAGATACTGCGCTGGTTGAGGAAGCGACCGTAAACGATCATCTGGCGGCGCAACCGCTCGAACACCGGTGTTCCCCCATCAGCCGCCGTGAAAGTCAGTACCGCCGCCTCGGCGGGGTTGATCGTCTGGGCGATTTTTGACGCCTGCTGTAGCAGCCGTTCCCGCAGTTCGGCGGCGACGCCCCGGCCCTGCCAGTCGGTCGCCCACCCACCCAAGCCGGCCAACAACACAAACAGCGTCGGGTACAACCAACGCGGAATCGGTCCGGAACGCCGCAACCACACGCTCGACACTCGCAGTTCGTGCAGCCATACGCCGATCATGACGCCCAGCGTGCACAGCATGCGAACGAATTGCACGGGGATTCCGGTAAGCGCCAAAAAACTATCGTGATTGAGCCAGGAAGCGGGGAAAAACGCGGCCTTGGGGACCACTAGGCCAGCAGTCAGACCGTAGGCCAGCATGGAGCTGGCAGCCAGCCGCAAGTACCACCGATCTTCTCCTATCGCTCCATCGGCCCGCCACAACGACGCGGCGGCCAACATGCCACCGCTCAGGCCGAGCGCATAGCGGCAGGTGGCATTCAACCCGCTGGTCTCTCCGGGCGATCCACCCAGGGCGACCAGCCCCAGCACCGCCAGCCAAACCCATCCACCGAAGCGTGGGCCGTCGCCCGTCATTCCGCGCCGGCCGAACTCGACCAGTGCCAGAAAGGAAACCGCCAGCACCGCCAACCGAATACCCTGGAACGCTGGGAAGTTTCCCAAACCGAGCGCCAGCAGATCCAGCCACTCGCTCAAGCCGTGAAGAACACCGAACACGGCCAACCATCGCCACGGTAGCGTTTTTTCCCAACTACCGAGAGCCGCCGCCACCGTTGCCAGTAGCACGAACGACAGCCCGTAGAGAAAATAGATGTAATCCAGGTTCTCGGAAAAAAAAGTGTTCATTATCGTCCGCCAGCACAACCATTCTGGCGCTTGTTATCGAAGTTTTGGGCGATCTCCCACCCAGTCGCGACTGAAGGTCCTCACGCCCGCCTTGCATGGGCGAGTTCCTTGACGGGATCTCGGGTCCGAAAGGACTATCGTGTTACCATGCTCGCCGGCACTTTAGCAAACCATAAACAGGCAAAGGGAAAACGCTCGCCCCTGGAAGCAGAACGACCATGAAAACCCGCGTTACTTGGCTGGAAGACATGACTTACGTGGCCCAATCGCCCAGCGGCCACGCCGTGGTATTGGACGGCCCCCCGGAACTGGGTGGCCACAACCTCGGGCCGCGCCCGATGGAAATGCTATTGATGGGCATGGGCGGTTGCACCGCGATCGACGCAGTCAACATCTTGCGCAAGGCCCGACAGGATCTGCGCGGCTGCGAGGTGCAAATCGAAGCCGAACGAGCCACCGAGGACCCCAAAGTGTTCACCCAGATCCGTGTTCACTTCATCTTCACCGGCGTGAATCTGGGCACCAAACCGATTGAACGCGCCATTCACCTGTCAGCGGAGAAATACTGCTCGGCTTCGATCATGCTGGGCAAAACCGCTGAGATTACCCATACCTTTGAAATCCGCGAAGCCTGAGCGCACGTTCGCCCAAACCCCTAATCCCGCCATTGAAGCCTGAGCACATGAGCCGGCAGCCTTGGCTTTCTCGTCTTTGGGGAAGGGAATGGTGATGACGCCGAAGCCAATGCCCAGACTACAATTGCAGGGGTTCAACAACCTCACCAAGACACTCAGCTTCAATATATATGATGTCTGCCACACCTCGACACCGGAGCAGCAGGAACGCTACATCGCCTATATCGACGAAGCCTACAACGCCGAGCGCCTGACCCGAATCCTTAGCGCTGTATCCAAGATCATCGGCGCCAACATTTTGAATATCGCCCGGCAGGATTACGACCCGAAGGGTTCCAGCGTGACCATGCTGCTTGCCGAGAAGCCGATCGAATCCGACCAGATGTCCAACACCGAATCGCCTGGCCCACTGCTGGAAGCGGTGGTCTGCCATCTGGATAAGAGCCACATCACGGTCCATACCTATCCGGAAAGTCACCCCGATAACGGCATCAGCACCTTCCGAGCCGATATCGACGTATCGACCTGCGGCCGTGTCTCCCCGCTCAAGGCACTGGACTATCTGATCCGCAGTTTCGAGCCCGACATCGTCACCATCGACTATCGGGTACGGGGCTTTACCCGCGACGTGGCCGGCAAGAAACATTTCATCGACCATCAGATCAACTCGGTTCAGAACTACCTCTCCAGAGACGCTCGGGAGCGGTATCAGATGATTGACGTGAACGTCTATCAGGAACATATCTTCCACACCAAGATGATCCTGAAAGATTTCGAGTTGAATAATTATCTGTTCAGCGTGGACAAACAGGACGTGCCCCCGCGCGAGCAGGCGGAAATCGAGCGGCGCCTGCGGCGGGAAATGGCGGAAATCTTCTACGGCGAAAACCTACGCAAGGGCTTGCGGATTTAGCGAGACTCTTCGCGGCGTGCCTAGACCCAATAAGTGGTTTGGGTCATCACCTTGGACATGCCTCGCATCAGCACGCGCACGGGCAACGGCAAGCGGGCACCACCCGCCGCCAAGGCATCGGCGGCGTGGCGGGCCTCGTCTTCCCGCATCTGCTCCAGAATGGCCTGGCTGGGCCGATCCTCGGCCGGCAGGCGCTCCAGATGCGCACTCAAATGCTGGACCACCTGCTGCTCGGTCTCGGCGACGAACCCCAGACTCCAGCGATCTCCGGCCTTGCCGGCCAGCGCCCCGATGGTAAAGGCACTGGCGTAGAATAATGAGTTGAGCACGCTGGGATGGCTACCCAATTCCTTCAGCCGCGTCTCGCACCAGGCCAGATGGTCGTTTTCCTCGCCGGAGGCCTGCTCCATGCGATCACGCACCGCCTCCAGCCGCGCGGTTAGCGCCTGTCCCTGATAGAGCGCCTGAGCACAAACCTCGCCGGTATGGTTGACCCGCATCAGTCGTCCGGCCCGCTTGCGCGCCTCGGGCGGCAGCTCGACGGGCGGCACGGCGACGGCCGGGTTGGCGCGGCCTGTCGTGGCCGGCTGGCCAACCACGGTGCGGAGCGCCTGATCCAGAGTGACGAGCAAGGCATCAACGGGGGTATAGTAACGAGTCGTCATGGGTTTAAGCTCAGGTTCGGATCTGAAGAGGAATTGAAGTGTCGTATTATCGCTACCATGTCTTTTTTTGCACCAACCTGCGGCCGGACGGATCGCAGTGCTGCCAGCAGTGCGGCGCTCAAGAAGCCCGCGACTACGTCAAGCAGCGCGTCAAGCAGCTTGGCTCGGCCATCCCCGACAAGGTCCGCATCAACAGCGCCGGCTGCCTGGACCGCTGCGCCGAAGGGCCGGTCATGGTCGTTTACCCGGAGGCAACCTGGTACAGCTATGTGGATCGCATCGATCTTGATGAGATCATCGAGCAGCATCTAATCAACGGCCAGGTGGTGGAGCGGTTGCGCATCTAGCGACTACTTGGCATTTTTTTGTGGTCCCCGCCGGCCGACGGGGGTTGTAGGACGAATACCGCTTGCATACAATGCACGACTTTCCAAGCGAACACGGATTTTTCGGAGCACGTCACAATGAAAACTTTCAGCGCCAAACCGGCCGAGGTCAAGCGCGACTGGTACGTGATCGACGCCACGGACAAGGTTCTGGGCCGGTTGTCGACCGAAATCGCCCGCCGCTTGCGAGGCAAGCATAAGCCCGAGTTTACCCCGCACGTCGATACCGGCGACTATATTATCGTGGTCAATGCCGAGAAAGTGCGGACGACCGGCCGGAAACGGACCGATAAGATCTATTATCGGACCACCGGTTACGTCGGCAATATCAAATCCATCTCCATGGACAAACTGTTGCAGAAAACCCCGGAGCGCGTCATCGAGATCGCTGTCAAGGGGATGTTGCCCAAAAACCCGCTGGGGCGAGCGATGTTCCGCAAATTGAAGGTGTACGCGGGCGCCGAACACCAGCACACCGCCCAGCAGCCCAAGCCCCTGGAACTGGTTGGGTAATCTTCGGCTGGCGCATTCACTAATGGAAAGGCAAGAATGAGCGAAAATCAGCACTACGGCACCGGCCGGCGCAAGACCGCCACGGCGCGGGTTTTCCTGCGGCCCGGCAGTGGCAACATCATGGTCAACCAGCGCCCCCTGAATCAGTATTTCGGGCGCGAGACCTCCTGCATGGTGGCGTATCAGGCGCTGGAAGTCGCCGATCTGAAGGATAAGTTCGATGTCTACGTGACCGTCAAGGGCGGCGGCATCACCGGTCAGGCCGGCGCGATCCGCCACGGTATCACCCGGGCATTGCTCGAATACGATGAGAGCCTGCGCGCTTCGCTGCGCAAAGCTGGCTTCGTCACCCGCGACGCCCGCGAGGTGGAGCGCAAGAAGGTTGGCCTGCGCAAGGCCCGCCGTGCCACCCAATACTCCAAGCGCTAAGCATATTCTTGGGGGATCGTCTAGCGGCAGGACTACGGACTCTGACTCCGTCAACCTAGGTTCGAATCCTAGTCCCCCAGCCATCATCCACCCACCCGAGTATTTCAGGTGGGTTTTTTATCACCCAAACAAAAAACAACAAATTGTTGCTGAAATAAAACAAAAACTAAATTTTGTGTTTTTTTTGAAAATATCAGTTGCATTTCTGCTTCAGAATGCGTATAAATTTCCTTAATGATTTGAGAGCACCTCTTTGTTGTGTACATACAACACAAACCTAGGAGTTTAGTCATGAAAAAGTCTGCTATCGCGCTGGCCGTTGCCGCTGCACTGGTTGGCTCCTCTGCCTTCGC
>DAOTGT010000152.1:2753-7688 GCA_035447285.1 Candidatus Competibacter sp. | reverse complement strand
CTCGGCGACGGCGGCGTTTTCGCATCCCGGTGACCGCCTCATGCTGTCCTATCTCCTGCTTATCCTGTTGCTGCTCAGCAGCGCCGCTTACTACCTGGGGCGCAACCGCGCCTTCAGGGTCGCCGGCAACCATATTCGCAACCTGCATTCCCTGCCCAGTTTCTACGGTTCCTACACCGCCCTGTGGTGCGGTCTCCCGGCGCTGATCGTCATCACGGTCTGGGCGGTACTGCAACCGGGCATCATCCTCGAACTGGTCGTGGCCGGACTGCCACCGGAACTGCGCGAACTACCACCGGACCGGCTCGGTCTGGTCCTCAACGACATCAAGAATCTGGTCAGCGGCAACATCGTGTCCGGCGCGCCCGACCCCACCATCCTGGCCGCCGCCGAGCATTATCGAAACCTGCAACTGACCGGCCATGTTTGCCTGTGGATCGTCGCCTTGCTCCTCGCCACCGCCGGCATCGTTCATAGTTGGCGCGCTATCTCGCCAAAGCTGCGCGCCCGCAACCGGGTCGAACGAGTGGTCACGCTGCTGCTCATCGTCAGTTCGACCGTCGCCATCTTCACCACGATCGGCATCGTGCTGTCGGTGCTGTTCGAATCCATTCGATTTTTCCACAAGGTGCCGCTGACCGACTTCCTGCTCGGCTTGCAGTGGAGCCCGCAGACCGCCATCCGCGCCGATCAGATCGGCTCTTCCGGCGCCTTCGGCATGGTGCCGCTGTTCGCCGGCACGCTGTTGATTTCCGGCATCGCCATGCTGGTCGCCGTGCCGATCGGGCTGATGTCGGCGCTGTACCTGTCCGAATACGCCAGCCCGAAGTTTCGCGCCACCGCCAAGCCATTGCTGGAAATCCTGGCCGGCATCCCCACCGTGGTCTATGGTTTCTTCGCCGCCCTGACCGTGGCGCCGCTGATCCGCGATACCGGCACCGCGCTGGGCTTGCAGGTCGCCTCGGAAAGCGCGCTGGCCGCCGGGCTGGTGATGGGCATCATGATCATCCCTTTCGTGTCCTCGCTGTCGGATGACGTGATCAACGCCGTGCCGCAATCGATGCGCGACGGTTCCTACGCATTGGGCGCGACCAAATCGGAGACCATCAAGCGGGTACTGC
This sequence comes from Candidatus Competibacter sp., assembly GCA_035447285.1. Classification (GTDB taxonomy): domain Bacteria; phylum Pseudomonadota; class Gammaproteobacteria; order Competibacterales; family Competibacteraceae; genus Competibacter. The sequence goes on along the minus strand of DAOTGT010000152.1, from coordinate 6,567 downwards.
TGCCGGCCGCCCTGCCCGGCATCGTCGGCAGCATCCTGCTGGCGGTCTCGCGCGCCATCGGCGAAACCATGATCGTGGTCATGGCCGCCGGCCTGTCGGCCAATCTGACCGCCAACCCGCTGCAGGCGGTCACCACCGTCACCGTGCAGATCGTGACCCTGCTGACCGGCGATCAGGAATTCGACAGCGCCAAGACCCTGGCGGCCTTCGCCCTGGGATTGATGTTGTTCATCGTCACGCTGATCCTCAACATCATCGCTCTGCACGTGGTGCGTAAATATCGAGAACAGTATGAATAAGTCAGACGATTCCGCCGCCACGCCGCCACGCCGTGACATCAAGACCCTGGTCAACGCCGGACTCAAACGCCGCCATGCCGCCGAACGGCGCTTTCGCTGGTACGGGCTGACCGCCATCAGCCTGGGGCTAACCTTCGTGGTGCTGATGTTCGCCAACATCATCGGCAAGGGCTATCCGGCGTTCTGGCAGACCTATATCGAGCTGCCGATCACCTTCGACGCGGCGGTGATCGATCCCACCGGTACCCGCGATCCGGAAACACTGGCCAACGCCGACTACGCCGCGCTGATTCGCGCCAGCCTGCGCGGGCTGTTCCCGCAGGTCGAGGGCCGGCGCGACCTGCGGGCGCTGTATGGGCTGATCAGCTCCAACGCGCCGCATCGACTGCGCGGCGAGATTTTGGCCGATCCCGCTTTGATCGGCACCACGCAACCGGTCCAGGTGTTGGCCAGCGCCGAGGTCGATACCCTGGTCAAGGGCAATATCGACCGTACCCTCGACGAATCGCTGCGTTCGATCAGCGATCAGGAGATCGCCTGGATCGACCGGCTCACCGCCGACGGCAGGCTGACAAAACGCTTCAATACCATCCTGTTCAGCAACGGCGATTCGCGCGAACCGGAACAGGCCGGCATCCGTGGCGCGCTGATGGGTTCCTTCTACACCCTGCTGATCACCTTCCTGCTGTCTTTTCCCATCGGGGTGGCGACGGCGGTGTATCTGGAGGAGTTCGCCCCCAAGAACCGCTGGACCGATCTGATCGAGGTCAACATCAACAACCTGGCGGCGGTGCCGTCGATCGTGTTCGGCCTGTTGGGGCTGGCGGTGTTCATCAACTTCTTCGGTCTGCCACGCTCCGCGCCGCTGGTCGGCGGTCTGGTATTGAGCCTGATGACCCTGCCGGTCATCATCATCGCCGGTCGTGCCGCCCTGACCTCGGTACCGCCCTCCATCCGTGAGGCGGCGCTGGGCATGGGCGCGTCCAAATTGCAGATGGTGAGCCATCACGTGCTGCCGCTGGCGATGCCCGGCATGTTGACCGGTTCCATCATCGGCATGGCCCGCGCCCTGGGCGAATCGGCGCCGCTGCTGATGATCGGCATGGTCGCCTTCATCGTCGATGTGCCGCGCGGCTTCACCGATCCCGCGACCGTGCTGCCGGTACAGATTTACCTATGGGCCGATCTGCCGGAACGCGCCTTCGTGGAACGAACCTCGGCCGCCATCATGGTCTTGCTGGGATTCATGATTCTCATGAACGGACTGGCCATCGTCCTGCGCAAACGTTTCGAACGGCGCTGGTAATTGCCTCTAAAATCCAAGGATTCATTTCGCAATGAGCACAACGATGATCGAAACCAAGACCGCCCTGGATGGCGCAGTGAATCCCGATGTCCGGGAGGCTCCGCTGTCCAGCGCCCAGATCACCGACTACGATCACCGGCAGACCGTCGGCAGGATCACGGCGGATAACCCGAAAATGGCCTGCCGCGAAGTCAACGTCTATTACAGCGAGAAACACGCGCTGCGGCAGGTCAGCCTCGACATCGGCGCCAACGAAGTCATCGCCTTCATCGGCCCGTCCGGCTGCGGCAAATCCACCTTCCTGCGTTGTCTGAACCGGATGAACGACACCATCGTTTCCTGTCGGATCACCGGGCATATCCAGCTCGACCAGGACAACATCTACGACAAGAGCATCGACGTGGTGCAACTGCGGGCTCGGGTCGGCATGGTGTTTCAGAAGCCCAACCCCTTTCCCAAGTCGATCTATGAGAATGTCGCCTACGGGCCACGCATCCATGGCATGATCAACGGCAAGGCGGAACTCGACGAGCTGGTCTACGCCAGCCTGGAACGGGCCGGACTGACCAAGGAAGTCGAAAAGCGGATGGACGAGCCGGGCACCAGCCTGTCCGGCGGCCAACAGCAGCGGCTGTGCATCGCCCGCGCCATCGCCGTCAATCCCGAGGTCATCCTGATGGACGAGCCCTGTTCGGCGCTCGACCCCATCGCCACCGCCAAGATCGAGGAACTGATCGACGAACTCCGAGAGAACTACACCATTGTCATCGTGACCCACTCGATGCAGCAAGCAGCCCGCGTCTCCCAACGCACCGCCTATTTTCACCTGGGCGATCTGATCGAAGTTGGTGAAACCGACCAGATTTTCACCAATCCCCGGCACAAACTGACCGAAGACTACATTACCGGCCGCTTCGGTTGATACCCGCTCTCCATCGGGAGTACCCCAAAATGCCCATCAGTCACGATGCCCATACCGTCAAGCAGTTCGACGCACAGCTCGCTAACCTGCGCAACCTGGTGCTGGAAATGGGCGGGCTGGTCGAGGACCAGATCAAGAATGCCGTCAAGTCCCTGGACGACGAGGATCTGACCCTGGCCCGCGAGGTGATCGCCCGCGACCAGATCATCAACGGCCTGCAAGTCAAGATCGACGAAGACACCATCACCTTGATCGCCACGCGCCAGCCGGTCGGCAGCGACCTGCGGCTGATCATGTCGCTGTCCAAGGCCGTTACCGACCTGGAGCGGATCGGCGACGAGGCGGAAAAAATCGCCCGGATGACCATCAAAACCTACGATGTCGTCAGCAGCCCGCCCAGCGCCAAACTGTTGCGCGACGTGACGCCGATGGCCAAGCTGGCGACCGACATGCTGCACGGCTGCCTCGACGCCTTGGCCCGGGTGGATGTGGAGATGGCGGTGAACGTCGCCCGGGGCGATGACAACCTGGATCAGGAGTTCCAGTCGGCGCTGCGGCGGCTGATCACCTACATGATGGAAGACCCACGCACCATCGGCCATGCCATCAATGTGCTGTTCATCATCAAGGCGCTGGAGCGGATCGGCGATCATGCCAAGAACATCGCCGAGTACATCATTTATCTGGTCAAGGGCAAGGACGTGCGCCACGTCAGCATGGATACTTTGGAGAAGGACGCCTTGGCGGAGTGAGCGGCGTGAGATAACCCGGCCCGCCGCCCACGGGCCAGCCGAGCACCCATCCCGCCACCTTGACGCCCTGGTGACGGTCAGCGAGCGTGGCCGGGTTGCTTGAGCCAGAGCACGTGTTTCCGGCGCATGTCTTCCAACACCTCCAGATCGATCCGGTCATCGTCGCGGATGCGCTCGTCGTAGTTCTCCCACCCCATGAAATCGCGCAGGATGCGGAGCAGTTCCTCGTCATAGATGCCGGTCACCGCGCCCTTGTAAAAACCACGGGCGTGCAGGATCTGTTGTAGTTCGTTGGCAATGGCGGTATCGATCCTGACCAGTTTATCGGGATCGCTGCGCAGATAGGTCAGCCGGTGGATGGCGTACAGGCGTTCGAGTTCGGCGATCGGGGTCAGATGGTCGCAGACCGAAATTTCCACATAGCGATCGTCGAAACCGCCGTAGCCGCCGCCGGCCCGCTTCACCAGCAGGGCCGCCGACTGCTGGCCGCGCCGGTCGCCGCCGGCGGCCTGACCGGCCTGTAGCGCCGCCAGCA
>DAOTGT010000152.1:0-2653 GCA_035447285.1 Candidatus Competibacter sp. | reverse complement strand
TGCTGGCCGCGCCGGTCGCCGCCGGCGGCCTGACCGGCCTGTAGCGCCGCCAGCAGCCGCTCGGCCAGCGGCCCACCTGTCTTCTCGAACGCCCGCACCATGCCTTCCACCACGCCCAATCCGGCCAAGGTGTTGCCCTGGGCCGAGCAGTATTCGCCATGGTAATCGCCGGCCCAGTCGAAACAGCGTGTACCGGTGAAACTAGCGGTGCGCCCTTGCGCGTCGATGAGCCCGACCTGGCGATAATCGCGCTGAGGGTCGCCGCCGATCAGGATTTCCAGCGTCTGTTTGGGCGAGGCGCCATTTTCCAGCAAGGTCAGCCCACGCGGACCGAAACTGGTGTTGCAATAGGACTGGGTCGCCACCGCGCCCACCCCGGCCTTGGCGAAGGGGATGGAAATACCAACATTGGGGAACTTGGATTGCACGGCCACGCCCAGATCGCCGTTGGCCGGGTCAAAGGCGACGATGGAAAAAGTCATGGAGTTCTCCTCGCGGTTCAGGTGAGCCGTTCGATCAGTGCGGCATGTTGGGGATACTGATGGATGAGTGTAGCGCGGTTGGCCAGTTCGAAATCGGCGAAATCGAAACCGGGCGCGACGGTGCAGCCCAGCAGACTGAAGCCGGCGGGATCGTCCACGGTCGCCCCGAACCAGCAGCCGGCGCGAACGACGATTTGCAGATGCTGACCGGCGACGGGATCGGCGCCCAGCTTCGCCGCGACGTAGCCTTCCCGCGAATCCAAGCGATGAAGAGTCAACGCTGAACCGAGATGGAAATGCCAGAGTTCGTCCGACTTCAGTCGATGCAGACGGGAATGCTGGTCACCCTTCAGCAGATAGAAAATCGCGGTCGCCACCGGGCGCGGCCCGCTCCGGTCCGGGAGATCCAGCGTGAGTTCAGCGGTGTAGCCGCGACGGAAATAGCCTCCCTCGGGATGCGGGGCCAGCCGCAGATGGGCGATCCAATCGTCGGCGGTCATGACACGCCGCCGCAGACCGGGCAAGCTGGATCTCGACGTACCTTCAGCGTCCGCCATTCCATCCGTTTGGCATCCAACAACAACAACCGACCGGCGAGCGTCTCCCCGAAATCGGTCAACACCTTGATCGCTTCCAGCGCCTGAATGCTGCCGACGATCCCGACCACTGGCGCCAGCACGCCGGTCTGGGCGCAGGTTTCGGGGGCCGCATCGGCATCGCGGTACAAGCAGCGATAGCAAGCGCCCTCCTCGCCCGGCCGCCAGACCAGCACTTGTCCTTCCAGCCGGATCGCCGCGCCGCTGACCAGCGGCACGCCGGCCCGCACGCAAGCGGCATTGATCGCCAAGCGGGTCGGCAGGTTGTCGCAAGCGTCCACCACCACGTCGGCCTGGCGGACCTGCTCCCGCAATTCGGCCTCGTCCAGGGCTTGCGGAAGCGTCGTCACCGCGACCGAAGGATTGAGCGCCAGCAGGGTATCGCGAGCCGATTCGACCTTCAGTCGACCGATGTCGGCGGTACGGTGGACGATCTGCCGTTGCAGGTTGGACAGATCCACCCGGTCGAAATCGACCAGCGTCAACCGCCCCACTCCGGCGGCGGCCAGATACATTGCCACCGGTGAACCCAATCCGCCCAGACCGACGATCAGCGCGCGGGAGCGGCGCAAGCGCTCTTGCCCGTCGATGTCGAACTCCGGCAGCAGGATTTGCCGGCTGTAGCGCAATAGTTCGTCGTCGGTCATATTGCCCTCAGGCCGGCTTGTCAACGAGGCTCTTAAGACGAGACCGCCGCTTTGATGGTTTCTTTCGCCCACTCGTTCAGGCTCTTACCCTCGGCCTGCGCCCGCGCGACCGCCCTGGCGTGCAGTTCGGGGTCGAGCCGCAATATGAAGCGCCCCGAATAAGTCTTGCGCGGCTCGACTCCGTCCTCGGCACACATGTCCAGAAACACCTTGAGAGAAGTGGCGCCTTCCTTGCGCAAATCCGCCACGTTGTCAGCATAGAAATCCGCCCCACCACTGAGACCGACGAACTCGCCACGAAACAGGCCGAGTTCCGGGTCGAAACTGACGACGGCCTGGTAACCATCGATATCCAGCAAGTTGATCATGGCACTACCCCGTGCTGTTCCAGCCACTTGCAAATGCTCTCCACCGCTCCCTTATCGGTATGGGGAGATGGGTGCGGCCGGTGAAACACCCGCCGCTCACCAAACAGTCGCACGCCAATACGGGACCCTTCTCGTTCGCTGACCTCCGCCCCCAACTCGCGGAATAGCGCCTCAATGTCGCGCCACGCGATGTTGGCGCTGATCGGACGTGCAAACAACGACTCAAGCGTACGCTGGCATTGGCGTTTCATGCTCGGAATGATACCAAATCATGGTATCTTCCTTCGTCTCTTTTCCATCGACATCCAGGATCATCCCGGTCTTGATCACCCTACGCCAACTCTCCCTGCAACGCGGCGGCAAGCCGCTGTTCGACAATGTGTCGCTGACCGTGCATCCTGGCTGGAAAGTCGGGCTGACCGGCGCCAACGGCAGCGGCAAATCCACCCTGTTCGCCCTGCTGCGCGACGAACTGCACCCCGACACCGGCGATCTCGACGTGCCGTCGCGCTGGACGCTGGCCCACGTCGCCCAGGAAACCCCGGCCCTGCCGACGCCGG
>DAOTGT010000151.1:0-7798 GCA_035447285.1 Candidatus Competibacter sp. | reverse complement strand
TGACCATCGCCAAGTGCTTGTAAGTAAAGATGGTTTATTTCAAGACAGCTTCTAAAGAAAGAGGAAAAACTTCCGGGTCAGTATTACGACGAAGAATCCGGGCTGCATTACAACACCTTCCGGGATTATGATCCACAGACGGGACGGTATATCGAGAGTGATCCGATTGGGTTGGCGGGTGGGATTAATACGTATGTGTATGTGAGAGCGAACCCCCTATTACTAATTGATCCAGAAGGTTTGAAAGTGGAGATTTGTTGTAGAAAAGCTGAAATCTTAGGTGGAATAGTCAGTCACTGCTGGATTAAAACGGATACTGTAATTGCAGGTATGGCAAGCTCTCCTCAATGCCGTAAGAATGTGGGTGATGCCTACGAATTTCCTTGGATTACAGAAACCTATATATCTGATCACTCTTGTGAGACGGCTCAATGGTGCCGGGAAGTTCCTGTGCATTGGAATCTTGATGAAGGTTGTGTAAACCGACTTCTAAAAATTGGTGAGCCTTTAGGTGGATTTGATCCATTCGTAAATAACTGTCAGCAATTTACAAAGAGAGTTTTCGAGCGTTGCTGGAAGCCTCAACGTCCACCTCCACCTCCACCTCCACCAAATAAAAGCTGCTGTAACTAATGAATTCTAGGCTGAAACGTATTCTTTGGTATTCAGGAGCTATTTTCCTAATAGGGGCTCTATATATTTTCCTTAATGCTGCGCTGCAAGTTGCTTGGTTGAGCGCTTTTACTCATGCTAATGTTTTAAGGCTCAGGATTTATTTCATAATTTATTGCATGCTACTTATTTTATCAGGAGTAGGAATAGTATTTTGCATAAAACGAGGTAATTCACTAAAGAAGAGCCCGTAGCCCGGTAGCTTGGTAGGGTACGCATTGCGTACCCTCCTGACCACACCTGCTCACCGACACCACCCAGCAGGTTGTCTGGCAGGTCGACTATCAACCCTTCGGCCAGGTTGACCTCCTCACAGCCATCGTCGAAAATCCTCTGCGCTTTCCCGGACAGTATTACGACGAAGAATCCGGGCTGCATTACAACACCTTCAGAGACTACGATCCCAGTACGGGGCGGTATATTCAGAGCGATACGATTGGGCTAGATGGAGGAGTTAATACGTATGCGTATGTGGAGGGAAATCCACTCAGCCGCATCGATCCAACAGGAGAATTGTTTTTTATTCCTGTTCTCGTAGGTGGCTTGGGAGGTGCTATCACAACGACTGGGGGATTAACTCTTGGACAAATAATTATTGGTGGTGCAATAACTGGTATTGTTCTTTCTATTCCTGGAGATAGTGCTAAGAATTGTAAAACTTGCGATGACGAACCTTTCTCTAGATACGTTAAGTGTAGCATTGCGGAGGCGAATGGATTTATTTATAAAATCCAAAATCACGCTCTTGGACTCGCTGCAAGAACGGTAAGAAAGCGGAATACAAAGCCTATGGATTCAAGAGGAGGCCCTTGTTATGTAGGAAGCGGATATAAAATTGGAAAGTATATCAGTTATACAGATGTGCGGACGGGAAATCAGGCATGGCCATCTCTAGGATTCTGTGAATGTTGTCAAGACACTGCGGGTGGACCGCAGATGCAAGAGAGATGGAAGCGATATATCCAAGATTATTAATCACAATAGACCTTTTGTAAAAGTGAGCAAAAGTATGGACAATAATTTGATTTGGTTCTTCGGCGGTTTTTTGGAGGCCGGGCAGGGTCTAGAACACTCGCACAACCAACCCGGATTACGCATAAGTTCTTGACCCATACCGTCAACATTTGGTTCAACCTCCGCCAAGTCGCGAGCCTCTTCACTCGGATCGCTTGTTGGTTGCTTGACTGGTTAAAGGTGTATCGCGTATTAGATTTGAATCGATAAGGCTGGAAAGGACATGACCTGCTTATTTCCTGATGTTATTAGGTTTTCGAGGGGAGAGTATTGGATACTTAATGAAGTTTTAGAAGACAAATTTCCACTAAATTATCTAGGAGCTTCTAAAGATGAGTTAGAGCTTCAGGTTGGTAAAAAATCTCACAATTTATCGCATGAAGGGCTTTTAAATACAATCTGTAACTTAAGTAATTCTGGTCTTATATCTTTCTTTAAAAATGGAGAAAATATACATATTGACTCGATAGAGCAAATATATTTTGAGTTATTTGAGAGAAAAATAAAATATGGCGGTGTTGATGAAGATAGTATAGCTTGTGGCTTAACGAAAAAAGGAGGTATTTTCTGGGAGATTTTTACGCAACCGACCTGGGATCTATATATCGCCGTTGAAGAAATCCTACTTGAGAATGATTATACATCCTTCGAGATATCTTCTATAAATAAAAATAGGCTATATCAATATATTGAGTCATTAAAATATTACGAATTTAATATTTTGCAGGAAACCTATGTAGAAAAAAACCTAAGCCCATGGCATGCAACATATTGGAAGGATTTTGATTCAGCCCATATGATCAGTTTCAAAGCCATCCCAAAGACTGATGCCAATGAATTATTAAAATTACCGACAGAATTACCTCCTTACATATTGAGGGAACAGTGGAAAGGGACGTAATCCGTCGGAACTGGAATCCCGCCGAAGTGAAAAGCTGCCTTGCGCAGCTTATTTATTTAAGTTATTTGATCGGTGAGGATGTTGCCCAATCGTTTAGAGAGCCAAACCCTAATCACTTCCAACTTCAAGGTATCGCAAAGCCTCGGCGGCGTTGATGATGCGGATACCCTGATAACGACCGACAGAGAGCAAATCGTCATTGCCGGAGACGATGAAATCGGCTTGGGCGGCGAGGGCGGCGGCAATGACCTGATCGTCATCGACATCCCGAAGCACTACGCGCGGCACGGCAGACGGCTCAACGACTTCGAGCACGGTTTGGTAATCCGCCAGCACCTCCGCGGCGGTTTTACCGAGCAAGGCCAAGCGTTTTGTAGCCATCGGTCGCGCCAAGACATCTGCCAACTCTTCCAGCAAAGCCGGACTGGCAAAGAGGCGCAATTCGTGAGAGTGGCTAATCGTTTCCAGGAGTTGATACGGTTTGCCACGCCACAGCAGCGCGGAAATCACGATGTTGGTGTCAAGAACGAGTCGCATGGAGAGGCGCGTCTTCGCCGGAACGGGCGTTGCGTACCTGACGCGCTGCTTTGATCTCGGCGACCAGTTCGTTTTCACTCACGGGTTCCGCCCCTGCAACCTCCAACGCTGGAGCGATGGCCAACAGCCGACCGAATGCGGCCTGCCGTTCCGACTTCATGGCCAAGAACTCCACAAAATCTTCGACCTGCGCTACCTGGAGCGGCGATAAGGTTTTGAGTTTGCTTAACAGTCGCTGTTCGATCACCGCATTCATGTCGATCTCTCCTCGCTTCAACGGGCCAGCACCTGAAGCTGGCGCTTGGTCAGAAACGCATCGAGCAATGTCTTAATGACGTGCTTGTCGTCTTCCGATAACCGCTCGACTTCCTGAAACTGCTGGAGCAGCTCCCGATCTGTAAATTTCGCCTTCGCGGCTGCTTCGACGCTCCCCTCCAACAGATAATCGCTACTCACGCCTAAAGCATCGGCCAAGCGCTTGAGGGTATCGCCGCCCGGCCGAGACGCGCCGCGCTCGAAACGGCCGATATGGGTGTAATGCAAACCGGCTCGCTGCCCCAGTTCCGTTTGCGACAAATTGTTCTGCTTGCGCAGCATTCGCAATCGTTCAGCAAAGCTCTCTCGTGTTTCCGCCATATCCAGCACCCCAGTCACCGAAAAGAGGTTCAATCGTACCATGTTGCCGGATTTAGACCTCAAAATCGATGCTTGGATGCCGGATGATCGCGTATTGCTGCTTGACAGAATAAAGCGTGTGCGCTAGCTTTTCAAGCATTCATGCTGGATCAATAAATTTTACGAGGTGTGATGATGCCCCGCATTCCCAACGCCGAACTGGAGCGCCTGAAGGCGGAGGTGGCTTTGGCGCGGCTGGTCGAGGCGCGGGGGATTGTGTTGAAGCCACGGGGCGCGGATCTCGTCGGACTGTGCCCCTTCCACGACGACCGAGAACCTTCATTGGTCATCACGCCGGCCAAAAACCTCTGGCACTGCTTCGGCTGTGGGTTGGGCGGTGGGGTGGTCGATTGGGTGATGAAGGCGGACGGGGTGTCGTTCCGTCATGCCGTCGCGCTGATGAAGGAGGGCTTGCCTTCTTTGGCGGTTGCCGAACCGGCGGGCCTTGGCGGTCTTGTCGCCTCATCTACACCGGTGAAGCGTTCCACGCTACGGCGCTTGGATTCCCCGATCCGTCTGGACACCGACGACCAGGCGCTGCTGGATCAGGTCATCGACTACTACCATGCCACCTTGAAGCACAGCCCGGACGCGCTGGCGTATCTGGAACAACGCGGCATCGGTTCACTGGAGGCCATTGACACCTTCAAGCTCGGCTACGCGGATCGGAGTCTGGGCCTGCGGCTGCCGGAGAAGAACCGCAAGGCCGGGGCGGAGCTGCGCGGGCGGCTGGTGAAGCTCGGTGTATACCGCGACAGCGGCCACGAGCACTTCAACGGTTCCCTGATCATTCCGGTGTTGGATGAGAACGGCCAGGTGGTGGAGGTCTATGGCCGCAAGCGCCGCGATGACCTGCGCCCCGGCACCCCCAAACATCTGTACCGGCCCGGCCCGCATCGCGGGGTGTGGAATGTCGCCGCCTTGTCGGCCTGTTCCGAGATCCTCCTGTGCGAGAGCCTGATCGACGCCCTGAGCTTCTGGGTGGCCGGGTACCGGAACGTCACCGCCAGCTATGGCGTCAACGGCTGCACCGACGACCACTTCGCCGCCTTCCAGCAGTTCGGTGTACAACGGGTGTTGATCGCCTATGACCACGACCCCGCCGGGGATCGCGCCGCCGAGGCTCTGGCCGAGCGGCTGATCGCGGGTGGAATGGCGTGCTATCGCATCCGCTTCCCCAAGGATCTGGATGCCAACGCCTACGCCTGTCAGTGTGCTTCACCGCACGACAGCCTGGGCGCCTTGATCCGTTCGGCGGAATGGCTGGGCAAGGGGCAACGACCGGTGTCGATTCCGGTGAACGCAGGCGACCCTGGCCCAGCGTCCGGGATCAGCGCCGAGACCGTTGCCGAAAGGCCCACCGAGATCGCGCCTTTAGCCGCCTCCGTTGTGCCCCCCACGCCGCTGGCCAGTCCTGCCGTGACCACCGAGGGCGACGATCTGCATCTCACCCTGGACGACCGGCATTACCGGGCACGCGGTCTGACGGTCAATGCGCCGGTGAGCGCGTTCAAGCTGAACCTGCTCGCTCGACGCGGAGACGGGTTCCATGCCGACAGCCTGGATCTATACAGCGCCCGGCAACGCAACGGTTTTGCCGAGGCCGCCGCCGGAGAACTCAACGTCTCCATGAGGTGCTGCGCCGCGACCTGGGCCGGCTGCTGCTGGCCCTGGAAGCGGTCCAGGACCAACGGCGAGCCACGGCACGAGCGAATGCGGATACGGCTTCGACGGACAGGAATGGTACGGGTCAGCCTCTCCTCCCGCCGCTGACCGAGGCCGAACGCGAAGCGGCGCTTGCCTTCCTGCAATCCCCCGATCTGCTCAACCGGATCACCGAGGATCTGGCCCGCTGCGGCCTCATCGGTGAACCGGTCAACGGTCTGGTCGGCTATCTGGCCTGTTTGTCGCGCAAACTGCCCGCCCCGTTGGCGGTCCTGGTGCAATCGGCCTCCGCCGCCGGCAAATCGGCGCTGCAGGACGCCTGTCTGGCCTTCGTGCCGGAACACGAGCGGGTCAAGTACTCCGCCGTCACCGGGCAAAGCCTGTTCTACGTCGGCGAGACCGACCTGCGCCACAAAGTCCTGGCCATCGCCGAGAGCGAAGGCGCGCTGCAAGCGGCCTACGCCCTGAAGCTGCTCCAGTCGGAAGGCGAACTGACTCTCGCCAGCACCGCCAAAGACCCGCAGACCGGCCAGCTCGCCACCCGAACCTATCGGGTGCAAGGCCCGGTGATGCTGCTATTGACCACCACCGCCGCCGAACCGGACGAAGAACTGTTGAACCGCTGTCTGGTGCTAGCCGTCAACGAATCGCGCGAGCAAACGAAAGCCATCCACGCCCAGCAACGGCAGCGCCGGACCCTAGAGGGACTGCTGGCCGGACAGGCACGCGAAGCCATTTTAACTCTGCACCGCCACGCCCAGCGCCTGCTGGAGCCGATCGCCATCGTCAATCCCTACGCCGAACGGCTGACCTTCGTCGATGGCGCCACCCGCACCCGCCGCGATCACGAGAAGTATCTCACCCTGATCGACACCCTCGCGCTGCTGCATCAGCGGCAACGGCCCAGGCGCACCGCCGAGCGACGCGGTCGGACCTTGACCTACATCGAGGCCGCCCTGGACGACATCGAGACCGCCAACCGGCTGGCCCACGAGGTACTGGGTCGCACCCTGGACGAGCTGCCGCCGCAGACCCGCCGCCTGTTGCGGCTCACTCAGCAGTGGGTCCGCGAGCAGACCCAAACCCAAAGTCTCCCGCGCCGCGCCGCGCCTTCCGCTTCCGCCGCCGGGAACTGCGTGAAGCCCTCCACTGGGGGGATACCCAGCTCAAGGTTCATCTCGCCCGGCTGGTCGATCTGGAATACGTGCTGGCTCACCGCGCGCCCGGTCAGTCCTTCGGCTACGAGCTGCTCTACGATGGCCCAAAAGAACACCCCGACGACCGTCCACACCTGAGCGGGCTGATCGATGTGGCCGAGCTGCGTGCGGAACACGACGCCGAGCATGAGCATGAGCATAACTACGACGCCGGGCGGTCGGCTTTGAAACGCATGCGGTCGGTGCCCGGTCGGGCCGAGGTCGGCCCCCGGTCGGCGGGTCGTCGGACTCCCGAAACCGCTGCTTTAGCCGCTGCTGAAGCGGCTTTGACGCCGGTTCGCCGCGAAACCGCCGAAAACGCCAAAGGTAGGGAAAATCCAGACCGTTTGCCGGTCGTAGCGGGAACGCCGGTCGTAGCTCGCCCGGCCCATGATCCCGCATCGTCCGCGAGTCCCGACCGGTTCGAGTCCGCGTCGGGGCGCCAAACCGAGACGACCACGACCGCCCTCGTCAAGGGTATGCCCTGATGGGCCGTCCCCGTCAGCACCCGATACCCGCCGCGTCCGACCTCTGGCCACTGATGCAAGCGTACCTGGACTGGACGCGCCTCGGCAGCCGTTCCAAGGACACCCACCGCCGCCGGGAAGCGGCCTTGCGCCGCTTCTGCGCCTGGTGTGACGAGCGCGATCTTCGCCACCCCGCCGAGATCAGCCGCTCGATCCTGGAGCGCTATCAGCGGCAGTTGATGGAAACCCGCAAAAGCGACGGACGGCCCCTCAGCCTCGGTTCCCAACACGTCCTGCTCACCCCGCTCCAGGGCTTCTTCAAATGGCTGGTCCGGGAGCGGCGCCTTCTCTACAACCCCGCCGCCGAACTGATCCTGCCCAAAAAACCCAAACAGCTCCCGCACACCCTGCTCTCGGTCGAGGAGATCGAAGCGACCTTCGCCCAGCCTGACCTGACCACGGCTGAAGGGTTACGGGACCGGGCCATGCTCGAAGTCTTCTACGCCACCGCCATCCGCCGCCTGGAACTGGCCCAGCTCGATCTTGCGGACGTGGACCCCCGCCACGCCACCCTGCTGATCCGGGCCGGCAAAGGGCAACAGGACCGCTTCGTGCCGGGGTAGACCCAACAGTCGTGTCACCAACCGCCATTTCTGCGTAGACCCAGCACC
>DAOTGT010000150.1:0-7847 GCA_035447285.1 Candidatus Competibacter sp. | reverse complement strand
TTGTCTAAACCTTAGGCTAGAAACTGGAAATTTCTACAGGATCATCAATGGACTGTAAAAACTCGCCGGCGGCGTGGGAACCAGACAGGCAGGGATCAAGGCTGACAAAAACCGGCTTAAGCAACGGGTTCTTCCTGGCCACAACTCCAGCAGTACTCAATATATCCGCCAGAACGCGGGGCCACACCGCGCCCCTCTGGGTGGGAATTCGTGGAGAGAAACCGGCGGCGTTAAGCCCATCAGGCAGCTAATCAGGGGTCGCGGCCAGCAGGACAATGATCAACACAACCTTTCCACCTCGTAAACCGGCTGGCCGGTGAGCCTACCGTGTCCCTTGTGAGAGGGCAACGCTCAACACAACCGTTCCACCTCGTAAACCCCGCCGACCACCACGTATTCGTCTTCGCCCTTCAGCATCCCCGGCAACATCCGATTATAGAAGAACACCTTGGCCAGCGGGACCTGCACCCGCAGCAGATGGTCGCCGAATTCCTCGGCACGCTCGCGGCGGACGCTGAAGGAACTGAGGTTATTGAGCAGCACGATCCAGCGCCGACGGTCGGGTTTGGCCAGCACCTGGTCGTCGCTGAAGCGATTGAAACCGCGATACAGGCTCAGATGTGCCGCCATCGGTTGCTGACGCCGCTGTTCGTACTGGGCATAGGCGTACAGCAGGTCGAGCTGCGCTTCCAGTGCATTGGTGTTGTACAACCCCCGGCTGCACGCCTCCAGAAACTGCATGTAGGTATCGTCCCGGATGCGGTCGTCCAGCAACCCTCCGTGGTAACGCGCCAGCAGGCCGAAACGCGATTCCACCCAAGCTTTCAGCACCGCGCCTTCCTGACTGTTGGGATCGAAAGCCCAGCCGCGCACCATGCGTAGGTAATCCGCCCGCCCGCGCAACTTGCGCCGGCCCGGCATCAGCCCCACTTCCTCCAGCGCTTCCAATCGGAAGTACACCGTCATGTAGTCCATGAACCGCTGTGCCCGTTCGCCTGGTTCGGCCAGCAGATCCAACGACCGAAACAATCGGTGGTGCAGTTCCGCCACTCCGTCCAGCAATAACGGGGCCGGATGGCGCTGGAAAGTCAGGCCGCCCAAGATCACCGCCGGCAGGTTACAGCGGTTGATCGGCAGGTAGGAACCTTTGGGTAGGCGTGGTCCGCCGCCATCGATCGGCACTGCAACAGCATTGTCATCAACCCGACAAACCGTCGCGTTTGTCATGTCTGGTTTCGATCCTTGTTGTCTCGGACAACAGTTACAGCTTATCAAACAATGACTTATTTACAATCTCTCTCTTGGCACGGCGTTTGAACCAGAAACTACGAAAGCAAGGTTCACCATTCAGCGACCGGAGAGCAAGAGCAATGATACGTCAATGCGCAATTTACGGGAAAGGCGGCATCGGCAAGTCCACCACCACCCAGAACTTGGTGGCGGGTTTGGCCGCCGAGGGCAAGAAAGTCATGATCGTGGGTTGCGATCCGAAAGCCGATTCGACCCGACTGATCCTGCATGCCAAGGCACAGAACACGATCATGCAGATGGCCGCCGATGCGGGCACCGTCGAAGATCTAGAGCTGGACGACGTGTTGAAAGTGGGTTACGGCGGCGTTCGTTGCGTCGAGTCCGGCGGCCCGGAACCCGGCGTCGGCTGCGCCGGGCGTGGCGTCATCACCGCGATCAACTTCCTGGAGGAAGAAGGCGCCTACGAGGAAGAACTCGACTTCGTGTTCTACGACGTACTGGGCGACGTGGTGTGCGGCGGCTTCGCCATGCCCATTCGCGAAAACAAGGCACAGGAAATCTACATCGTCGTATCCGGCGAGATGATGGCGATGTACGCCGCCAACAACATCGCCAAGGGTATCTGCAAATATGCCAATTCCGGCAAGGTGCGCTTGGCCGGACTGATCTGCAACTCGCGCAAGACCGACAAGGAAGCCGAATTGATCGGAGCACTGGCCGAACGGCTGGGCACCCAAATGATTCATTTCGTGCCGCGCGACAACGTGGTGCAGCGAGCGGAAATTCGCCGGATGACGGTGATCGAGTACGACCCCACCGCCAAGCAGGCCGATGAATATCGCGAACTGGCGCGCAAGATCGTGGAAAACAAGAAACTGGTCATTCCCACACCGCTGACCATGGACGAGCTGGAAGAACTGCTTCTGGAATTCGGCATCCTCGACGAGGAAGACGAATCCATCGTCGGCAAGACCGCTGCTGATGAAGCCGCGCTGGCCGCTGCCTGAGGCCCACTGGAGTACACCTAATTATGACCATGAACCGCCAAGAAACCGAACAACTGATTCAGGAAGTGCTGGAAGTTTACCCGGAAGCCACCGGTAAGCAACGCGCCAAGCATCTGATGGCCAACGATCCCACTCTGGAAAAATCCAACAAGTGCATCGTTGCCAACAAGAAGGCGCTGCCCGGCGTGATGACCGCGCGCGGCTGCGCCTATGCCGGCGCCAAGGGCGTGGTGTGGGGACCGGTCAAGGATGTGGTCAACATCTCGCACGGCCCGGTCGGCTGCGGGCAATTTTCCCGCGCGGGCCGCCGTAACTACATCACCGGCCACAGTGGCGTCAACGTGTTCGGCGATATGAACTTCACCTCGGATTTCCAGGAGAAGGATGTGGTGTTCGGGGGCGACAAGAAGCTGGCCAAGTTGATCAGCGAGATCGATACCCTGTTCCCGCTGGCCAAGGGTGTCACTGTGCAGTCGGAATGCCCCATCGGCCTGATCGGCGACGACATCGAAGCCGTGGCCAAGAAATCGGCCCGGGAAATCGGTAAGACGGTGGTGCCGGTACGCTGCGAAGGTTTCCGGGGCGTCTCCCAGTCCCTCGGCCACCATGTCGCCAACGACTCGTTGCGCGACTGGGTGCTGCATAACCGCGATGAAGACAACAGCTTCGAGTCCACGCCTTACGACGTGGCGATTACCGGCGACTACAACATCGGCGGTGACGCCTGGAGTTCGCGGGTATTGATGGAGGAGATCGGCCTGCGAGTGATCGCGCAATGGTCCGGCGATGGCTCAATCCCGGAAATGGAATCGACCCGCCACGCCAAGCTGAATCTGCTGCACTGCTACCGCTCGATGAATTACATCAGCCGGCATCTGGAAGAGAAGTACGGTATTCCCTACATGGAATACAACTTCTTCGGACCGACCAAGATCGCCGAGAGCCTGCGCAAGATCGCCTCGTTCTTCGACGACACCATCAAGGAAAACGCCGAACGAGTCATCGCCAGACATCAACCGGTCATGGACGCCATCATCGCCAAATACCGCCCCCGGTTGGAAGGCAAGCGGGTGATGCTGTTCGTCGGCGGCCTGCGGCCCCGTCACGTC
Organism: Candidatus Competibacter sp.; assembly: GCA_035447285.1. Classification (GTDB taxonomy): domain Bacteria; phylum Pseudomonadota; class Gammaproteobacteria; order Competibacterales; family Competibacteraceae; genus Competibacter. The sequence goes on along the minus strand of DAOTGT010000150.1, from coordinate 4,480 downwards.
ATCGGCGCCTATGAAGATTTGGGGATGGAAATCATCGGCGCGGGCTACGAGTTCGCCCACAACGACGATTACGACCGCACCTTCAAGGAAGTGCAGGACGGCGCGCTGATCTACGACGACGCCACCAGCTTCGAGCTGGAATCCTTCGTGGAACGGCTGAAGCCCGATCTGATCGGTTCCGGCATCAAGGAAAAGTATGTGTTCCACAAGATGGGCATTCCGTTCCGGCAGATGCACTCCTGGGATTACTCCGGCCCCTATCACGGCTACGACGGTTTTGCCATCTTCGCCCGCGATATGGACATGACGATCAACAATCCCTGCTGGAAGAACTTACAGGCTCCCTGGAAACGCGGCGGCACTGAAGCGTTGGAATCGGCGGCCGCCTGAAACCCGTCGCTTGGGTGAGGCTACAGGCCATAACCCAACACTCTCACCGGTTGGGTTATGCGCTTCGCGCTAACGAGGATTTAGTCATGCAAGACGTTGAAACGATCAAACCAGGCTTTCCGCTGTTCAATACCGACGAATACCAAGAAGCCTTTGCCCGCAAGCGGGTGTTCGAGGAAGCGCCTCCACGCGAAAAACTGGAAGAAGTGTTCCAGTGGACGACCACCGAGGCTTACAAGGAACTGAATTTCCAGCGTGAAGCGCTGACCATCAACCCGGCCAAAGCCTGTCAGCCGTTGGGTGCGGTGTTATGCGCGCTGGGATTTTACAAGACGCTGCCTTATGTCCACGGTTCGCAGGGCTGCGTCGCCTATTTCCGCACCTACTTCAACCGCCATTTCCGCGAACCGATCGCCGCCGTCTCCGACTCGATGACCGAAGACGCGGCGGTATTCGGCGGACAGAAGAACATGTTCGAGGGGTTGGAGAACTCCAAGGTCATGTATCAGCCGGAAATGATCGCGGTGTCGACCACCTGCATGGCGGAAGTCATCGGCGACGACCTGAACGCCTTCATCACCAACGCCAAGAAGGACGGGCGGGTGCCGATGGATTTCCCCACGCCGTTTGCCCATACCCCAAGCTTCGTTGGCAGCCACACCACTGGCTGGGACAACATGATGGAAGGCATCCTGCGCTACTTCACCCTGAACACGATGGAGGGGAAAACGGTCGGCAGCAACGGCAAGCTCAACATCGTGGCCGGTTTCGAGACCTATCTCGGCAACCTCCGGGTGATCAAGCGGATGCTGAAGGAGATGGACGTCGATTACACCTTCCTGTCCGATCCCGAGGAGGTTCTCGACACCCCGACCGACGGCGAATTCCGCATGTACGCGGGCGGCACCACGCAGGACGAACTCAAGGATGCACCCAACGCCATCGATACGCTGTTACTGCAACCGTGGCAGTTGCCGAAGACCAAGAAATACATCGAGGACACCTGGAAGCAACCCGTCAGCTCGATTCGCATCCCCATGGGACTGAGTTGGACCGACGATTTCCTGATGAAGGTTTCGGAACTCACCGGCAAACCGATCCCCGAGTCGTTGGCTCTGGAACGCGGTCGACTGCTGGACATGATGACCGACTCCCATACCTGGTTGCATGGCAAGCGTTTCTCGGTCTATGGCGATCCCGACTTCGTGACCGGCATGTGCCAATTCCTGCTGGAACTGGGCGCCGAACCCCTGCATGTGCTGTGTCACAACGCCAACAAACGCTGGACCAAGGACATCACCAAACTGCTCAAGGACTCGCCCTACGGTCAGGAAGCCGAGGTCTACGTCGGCAAGGATCTCTGGCATTTGCGTTCGCTGGTGTTCAGCAACAAGCCCGATTTCCTGATCGGCAATTCCTACGGCAAGTTCATTCAGCGCGACACCTTGCACAAGGGCAAGGAACACGAAGTACCGCTGATTCGGATTGGTTTCCCGCTGTTCGACCGTCACCACCTGCACCGTGACACCACCCTGGGCTATGAAGGCGCGATGCACATGCTCAAGACCCTGGTGAATGCGGTAATGGAAAAACTCGATCAGGACACCATGACCCTGGGCGAAACCGATTACGCCTTCGATTTGATTCGTTGACGACCGACCGCACGGTGGAGACGGGTTGTCAAACCCGCTTCCACCGTGCTGGAGAACTCAGCCATGCCCAATGTCATGTTGCGGAACAATGCATCCGGTCAACTGGTGTTATACATCACCAAGAAGGATCACGAGGAAACCGTGGTGGCACTGGAACACTCGGGGCCCGGTGCTTGGGGTGGTGAAATGCAGTTGTCCGATGGTTCGCGATTCTATCTGGAACCCTTGGAACAAACGCCCAAGTTGCCATTGACCGTCAGAGTGAAGCGGCTATGACCGCCGACAATTCGCTACCGCGTTGCGTCGCGCTACGCATTGCCCTGGCGGCACGGCAACTCCCCGATACTAGTTCGGGCCAACTGCTGCGCATTCTGCTGGCGGCGTTGGACGAACCTCTGACCGAAATCAAGCTGAACGGCCTGACGGTCAAGGATCTCAAGAACGCCGCCGACGGCTCCCTGCGCGAAGTCGACGGCGCTTTGTTGCGACAGGCGCTGAGTGCCCTGAAAGGCGAAAACGAGGCGGATGCCTCGGCCCAGATCCCGCAACCCCAGCCTTATCGCGAGGGCGATATGCCCCATTCCATCCGGCTGGCCTGCACGTCGAACAGCGGCGAGCGGTTGGATGGTCATTTCGGCTCCTGCGCCCGGTTTCTGATCTATCAGGTTTCGGCGACCGAAGCGCGGTTGATCGCGGTGCGCCCGGCACCCAACATCGCCCGGCTCAGTGTGGATCACAGCGCGGAGCGGGTGGCGCTGATCGGCGACTGCGACTTGCTGTGTGTGCTGTCCATCGGCGGACCGGCCGCCGCCCGGGTGGTGAACAGCGGCATCCACCCGATCAAGCGCGGCGCGATCGGCGACATCCAACCGCTGCTGACCGAATTGCAACAAGTGCTGGCCGGCGATCCGCCACCCTGGCTGGCCAAGCTCCGCGCACGGGCCGCCGATGAACAACGGTCGGCGCAGGCGGGAGCCACGTCATGATCACCCAACGTCAGCTCGCCGACATCGCCCGCCTGACGGCGGATCGAGGCTTGGACCACACCACCGCTGCTCATCTGCGCCAAGTGTATCCAGGAATTTATTTCACCTACTGCCTGGACGACGACATCAACGACATGGAACCTGCGTTGGAAAGCGTTGGATTCAATCTCTATCTGGTGGATGGAAGTCAGCACTGCCTGCGCCTGACCGGCGATTTGCAGGTGGCCACCGGCATCGTACTGGCGGCGGTACTGGAAGAAGCGAGCTACCCCATTTATTCATGAAACAAGAGGATATCGCCCATGGCTAAGATCGGTTTGTTCTACGCCACCGACACCGGCAATACCCGCAAGATCGCCAAGCGGATCAAAAAGCAGTTCGAGGAAGGGGAAATCGAGTTATTCGATGTCGCCAAGGTCAGCCCGGACGCGATGAAGGATTGCGAGGCCCTGATCGTCGGGACCCCGACCCTGGGTGACGGCGAATTGCCCGATACCCTGGCGGCATTCCTCGAACAGATGGATAGCAGCCACGTGAGCGGCAAGACCATCGCCATGTTCGGTCTGGGCGATCAGGTCGGCTATCCCACCGAGTTCGTGGACGCGCTCGGCATCACTTACAAAAAGCTCAAGAAGCTGGGCGCCAATCTGATTGGCGGCTGGTCGGCGGAAGGCTACGAATTCGAGAAATCCAAGGCCCTGCGCGACGGCGAGTTCGTCGGTCTGGTGCTCGATCAGGACAATCAGGCGGACCTGACCGACGAGCGGCTGGAAGAATGGCTCGAACAGGTCAAGCCCGAGTTGCTGGGCGCGGCGGTGACGGGTTGAGATCGATCGCGGGGAACCGGGGGCAAGGGGACGGATCGATTTCCGTCCCCCACGCCCTGCTCTCTTGTTTCGCGCACCCTGCTCCCCCACTCCCTGAACGCTCCGCAACCCCGCGCCCGTTTGAGGACACTCCGAGGATCATCCGATGAAGCCCAGCGATCTCGCCGCACTGATCGACGAACCGGCTTGCACCCACAACCTGAAAAGCAAGTCCGGTTGCGCCCGCCCCAAGCCGGGAGCCGCCGCCGGCGGCTGTGCCTTCGATGGCGCGCAGATCGCCCTGCTACCCATTGCCGATGTCGCGCACATCGTGCATGGACCGATTTCCTGCGCCGGCAACTCCTGGGACAATCGCGGCGCCCGTTCCACCGGCCCCGCCCTGTACCGACTCGGCCTAACCACCGATCTCAGCGAGCAGGACGTGATCATGGGGCGTGGTGAAAAGCGCCTGTTTCACGCCATCAAGCAGGTGGTCGACAGCCATGCCCCGGCGGCGGTGTTCGTGTACAGCACCTGCGTGACGGCGCTGATCGGCGACGACCTGGAAGCGGTCTGCAAGGCGGCGGCACGGCGCTGGGGCGTACCGGTCATTCCGATCGACTCGGCCGGTTTCTTCGGCAGCAAG
>DAOTGT010000149.1:0-7849 GCA_035447285.1 Candidatus Competibacter sp. | reverse complement strand
CGACCGGGTTGTGCGGGTGGCAGAGAATGAACAGTCGGGTGCGCGAGTCGATGGCTGCTTCGAACGCCGTGGCGTCGAAACGGTAATACAGTCGACCATCATGTTGCTCGGTGGTCAATTCGGCGGTGATCAGTCGCCGATCCTGATGGCCTGGCGCGGCCAAAAACGGCGGATATACCGGCGTTTGCACCAATACCCCGTCGCCCGGCTCGCCGACCGCCCGGCACACCACGTTCAAGCCGCACACCAGCCCCGGCAGGTACACGATTTGTTCCGGTGTTACGGTCCAGCGATAAAGGTAAGCCATCCGTGCGCAAATCGTTTCGGTTAATTCCTCCGGTGGCGCGCCGTAGCCGAATACCCCGTGCGCGACTCGCTCGTGCAAAGCCGCCAGCACCGGTTCCGGGGAAGTGAAATCCATGTCCGCCACCCATAGCGGCAAGGCTGTGCCATAACGCTGCCATTTCAGGCTGTCGCTGTCGTGGCGGGCGAGAGGCTGATTAAAGTTGTGGGTCATGGGTCATGGGTCAATCAATGTCGTCTATGGGCAAGGGCAAGGGCAAGGGCAAGGGCAAGGGCAAGGGCAAGGGCAAGGGCAAGAGGTTGTCGTCTATCGAGTGGATGGCCCGGTTGCCGAATGAGCTCCCAGTGACTGGATTTACACCAGGTTATGCATTCGGCTCAGGTGTTGGTAGGCGATACTGGACACGTCGCGGATGACATCGCCACGATTGTCCTTCCATGCTCGGTAGTGTTTGGTCGATCGGGCCTTTTCGATGATGCCGATGAAGGTGTAGGGGTAACGGCCGCCGTTACGTCCCTGCGCGACCAAAATACTCATGTTACCGCATAGCCGGGCGGTGGTGCCGGTTTTGTCGAACACCCAGGTTTGCCGCGCCACCCCGTCCGCTCCGGTGTATACCCGGTCGCGATTGGGCAGGTTCATCAGCCGCTTGAGTTCGTTGGAAAATGGGAGCTGGTTGTACCAGAGCGCGTACAGAAAGCGATGGTAATCGAGCGCGGAAGCCTTGTTGCGGTAACTGCGGCCGCCGGTGGGAATACGCTCGACGATATGGGTATTCCGAAAAATGCCGGGATGGTAGCGTTTGAGCGTGCGCTCCGCCTCGACCGGTCCGCTGCGGCGGCTGGTTTGATTCAACAAGCGAATGAAGTAATTAGTGGCACTGTTGTTGCTATATTGGATCATTGCCTCCATTCGCATGCGGTTGTAGGGGGTGTAGTGCAGTTTTCCCTCCAGTACCTTGTAAAAGAAGGCCAGTGCAATGAACGGTTTGATCATGCTGGCGCTTTGGTAGGGGATATTGGCGTTGATGGCGGTTAAGTATTGTCGACTGGTGAAGTCATAGACCAGCCAGGCGGTGCGTTCATTGGCCGCGATCCGGCCGGATAGGCGCAAGTATTTGATATGATTGTCAATCTCTGAGGTCAATGCGCTCATGGCCGGGGGTCGGGCCACGGTTGGATAGCGGCGCCGGGCCGCTTCGCCGGCTGGCGAGGCCAGACCGCCGCAGGCGGCGGCCGCGAATAGAGCTGTCATTTTGGCCAGAAACGCGCGTTTCGAGGGATCGGCGACCGAACTGGAATCGATGGAAGCGTCCGAGAGGGAGGGTTCGGTGAATAACATAACACGATCTCCAGTCAGGCAAGGCTGGCGCGGGGGTTGGCGGAAAAATCTATGAGTGGGCGAGACGAAAATCAACGACGACCGGGTAATGATCGGAACCGAGGGTCGAACCGGTTTCCCGGTGCAGGATTTCGATGCCGTCGGAGTACAACGCGTGGTCGATCGGAATCCAGAGTGGCGCCAGACCGACCGGCCAGGATGGTAGGATACCACGACCGTCCGCGCTGTCGCGCAGGCCGGAGTCGGCCAGCAGTTGTGCGAAATAGGGCGACCACGGGGAAACGTTCAGATCGCCCAGCAGCAGCAGCGGGTGCCGGGCTTGCTGGGCGAACAGCGCTAAGGTCGCCAGTTGCTCGTTGCGGTCCCGGGCGGCGTCGGCGCTGGCGGGAGGCGACGGGTGGGTACCCACCAGGATGAGACGATGTTCGCCGACCGCAATCTCGACGGTGATCGAAGGCAGTCCCGCCGTGCCAAATTGCATGATTTTGGCCCGCAAGAACGGTTGTCGGCCGAGTAGGGCGATCCCGAAGTTGTCTTCCCGTGGCGCAACGGCGCGATGCGGGTAGCGGCCGTCGAATTCGGTCAGTCGTTCGAGCAGCCAGGGCGTGACTTCCAGCAGCACGATGAAATCAGGTTCGTACTTGAGGATGGCACGGCGCATTTTCGAGTAATCGCGATTGGCGGCATTGACGTTGGCCAGCAGTACCCGAAAACTGGCTTGACCAGTGTCAGGATGAGCGGCGGCTTTGGCCAAGGGCAGCAAGCGTGGTGCAAGGAGCATCGCGTTCAACACGACAAACACACCGAAGACTGTCGCCCACCGATAGCGGCGCCGGTACAGCAACAACGGCAGGCACAACCCCAGCGCGAGCGCGTACTGGAGCCGGAAATGGGAAGCCAGTTCGAAAACCCACCAGAGCTGTCCGCCGAACCCGATCAGGCTGGCGGTGCAGATCAGCGCGCCCGAAGCGGTTGACAATCCCGCCAAGGTGAAGCGGCCGGTGGTTTGCATGCTCGAATTCCTCGCATTCCGTTGGGGAGCGCAGGCCTGTGCCAGACCGTTTCCCGAGCTTGCCGACATTAGGGAAAACCATGATACTTCCCGCGAAATCCCTTATTTACTCCCCTAGTTCAGACCGTAATATTGACCATGTTGAATTTAAGGGTTAAGCGTATAAAATTACACCAAAAAATCAAGAACGGTTCGCGATCGTTGCCACGCGGGGAGAGGCGTGGTGTTACCCAGCCACCAAATTTGAGGAATCCAAGTCCAATGAGAAGCGACATCACCCGACAGGTGAAGGCCAAGCGCAGCGGAAGCGAAGGTCTGATCCCTGTGGATAAGCATAGTTGTCCGTATCGTGGGGAAGCGTCGTGCGTGAGCCCAAGTGGAGGCAGCTACTGCGGCGGTTATGGCGGGGACGTACCCGTTAGAGGCACCCAACTGCATACCGTTCGCTGCCTGGAGGAAAATAACGCCGATTTTGTGTTATACAACTGGATGAAGCTGCCACGTCGCCCGGCTTACCCAATCAGGCAGCGGTAACGCGTCCAAGGAGGCGGTCGGCCAAGCCAACATCAGCGTGGTAACGGCACCGAGGCTGGTCTGCAAAACCAGAGGCGGTAAAACCGGAGCAGCCCGGGATTACCGCCTCTAGTCATTTTGAGCTCACTGTTCCACTCTGACCCGGATCATCTGGTCGTTTTGCCATTCGCCAACGATTTTGCGGTCACCCTCGTAAAGCGTCCCCTGACCGTTCTTGCGGCCGTTGCGCCACCCGCCTTCGTAGCGGTTGCCGTTGCTGTAGTAGTACGTGCCCTGCCCGTTGGGTTGGTCGTTGGCGAAGTCGCCGACATACTTGTCGCCACTTGCGTAGTAATAGGTGCCCTGGCCATTCTTGCGGCCGTTACGCCACTCGCCTTCGTAGCGGTTGCCGCTGCGGTAGTAATACGTGCCTTGGCCGTTGATCGAACCGTTGCGCCATTCCCCGACATATTTTTCGCCTCGGTCGGCATAGACGTAGGTGCCTTGACCGTGCATCTTGGCACTGCGGAACTGGCCGGTGTACTCGCTGCCATTTGGATAACGGTAGGCGCCTTGACCGCTCTCGCAGTTGCCGCTCAGGCAACCGGAGGATGCCGGAGTTACCGACGCCGTCCGGGTGTCCTGAGCGCTGGAGCGCGGCGGTTCCGGTTCCGGTTTAGGCTCCGGCGGCTGAGCGGCGACGGCCACCTCCAGCTTTTGGGGCAGGATGGCCGACAAGGTACTTTCATCGCCGGCGGCCAGTTCGACCCGACCGTTCCAGTCGGTATGGCCTTCCTGTCTGACCCGCACCCGATAAACGCCGGGCGGCAAGTCCAACTCCAGTGGCGTCGTGCCGACTTTGCGGTTGTTGATCCAGACCTCGGCGTTATCCACGTCGGCGCGCACGAACAGTTGGGCCGGCGCGGTTTGCGGCTTGGAGTTTTTTCGACTGGCGTCGTCGAGCATGCCTTGTGGGGAGACCGTGACATGCAGGCTGACGTTGTCGTCGGTTTCGGTTTTGGCCAATCGGGTGTGGCTGTCCCCGGCAATGACTTGGGTTCTGGATTCCGCCGCCGTTGGAGCGGGTTCGGAGGGTCGCGGCACCGAAACCAGATTGATCGGCGGTGGCGAGATCGGTTCCGGATGGGTTGGTTTGGGTTCCGGCTGTCGGGGTGGTGGCGGGCTGACTGGTTCAGCGGGCGCTTGTGCGCGGGTCAGTTGCTCGCGCAAGCCAGGCAGGCGGGCATAGTTCGGGTTGAGCGACTCCAACCGTTCGAACAGGCTCTTGGCTCGGCCGAGATCGTTGCCCTGGATGGCGGAGGTGACCAGATCGAGATAACGGTCGGCGATGCTGTCGAGTCCGGCCAGCGCCCTGGCGTTGCCGCGATCCAGCTTGAGCACTTCGGTATAGCAGTCGGCAGCGTTGCCGCCCCGGCCCACCGTCAGCCGATTGGCCCGCAGGTGCGCGTCGCATTCCCCGAGCAGGGCGGTCACCCGAGTGGCGGTATCTTCGCCCGGTGCTGGTGCTGGCGGTGCCGGCGGCGGAGTCTTGGCCGCGCGCAACTGGTCGCGGACTTCGGCGCGCAGCGCCAGCAGGCGCCGGTGATCGGGGACCTGCCGCAAACCCTGTTCGATTTGCAGCAGGCTGCTTTCGTAAGCCCGGTTGCGTTGGTCGTCCAGCGCTTGCGCCAGAAACTCCTCGGCCTTCCGTTGGTGCTGCTCGGCTTCGGCTTGTCGACGGGCGGTTTCCTCCTGATTTTGAAGTTCGGTCTTGCGCGCCATCACTTCCTGCTTGAGCGCCAACAGGCCTTTGTGTTCGGGCATGGCCCGCAAGCCTTGTTCAATGTGGGCCAGGCTGATATCCAACGCCCCTTCCTGTCGGGCGCGTTGAGCTTGTTCGAAAAACTGCTCCGCCTGCAATTCCGTCTGCTGTTGTCGTTCCTCCCCGGCGCGAACGTCGGCCAGTTGCCGGTCGATTTCCTCGCGTAAACCCAGCAGATCGGGATGGTCGGGCGCCAGTTGCAGGCCTTGTTTGATGCGGGCCATGGCGTCTTCCAGGGCGCCGGCTTGTTGTAGTCGGCGAGCCTCAGACAGCAGTTGTTCGGCTTGTTCGCGTCGTTGCACGCCGCTGTCGACGGTGGGCGTCTCCGGCGGCGAAACCGGCCCGGCCAACGGCGGCACGGTCGATACGGGTCGGTGCAGGTACAGGTAACCGCCGCCGGCGGCAGCGCCAGCCAGCGCCGCGGCGGCGGCCAGGGCGCCGGCTTTCCGGCCGAACCGGCGCTTGGCACGCGTGGGGGAGCTGACGGTGGGTTGGTTGAGGCTGGTGATGTTCAGCAAATCGTCGATGTGGCCCGCTTCCAGGGCATCCAGCGCGGCGATGAAGTCCTGACCGCTTTGAAAGCGCCGCTCGGGGTCCTTGTCCAGCAGTTTGTTCAGCAGTGGTTGGTAGGCACTCAATCGCGGCGGCAGTTCCGGGGTCGGCGCCGTCACATGCATCATGGCCAGCGCGAAGCTGTCTTCGGCGGCATAGGGTACGTTGCCGGTGAGCATCTCATAAAACAGCACGCCGAAGCTGTACAGATCGGCGCGGGTATCCACCCCCTGGCCGCGAATCTGCTCCGGGCTCATGTAGCGTGGCGTGCCGATCGATAGGCCGGTGCGGGTCATGATCGTGCTGCTGCCGAGTGTCTTGGCGATACCGAAGTCGGTCAGCACCGAGGTGCCGTTTTCGCGGAACATGATGTTCTGCGGCTTGATATCCCGGTGGATGATGCCGCGACTATGGGCGTAGTGCAGGGCGCCGACAATGGCGCGGGCGATGATCAGGGTTTCCGACGGCGACAGCCCCTCGCGGATACGCTGCTGCAAGGTGCCGCCCCCGAGGTATTCCATGGACAGGTAATAGGTGCCCTCGTGCGAGGCGATGTCGTAGACGGTAACGATGTGCGGGTCGCTGAGCTGGGCGATGATGCGGCCTTCCCGGAGAAAGCGCGCGGCGAATTCCGCATCCGTGGTCAGCACGGGTTTGATGACTTTCAGCGCAACGTGGCGATGCAGCGACTCCTGCATGGCAAGGTAGACGATCGCCATGCCGCCCTGGCCGAGTTCGTGCTCGATTTGATAGCCTGGAATATACATGTTTGATCCTGTTTTATTGCCGGCGCCGCAGTCCGGCGGCGGGTTTCGTGTTTTCCGCGCCGGCCGTCGCGGTCAGAGGAGTTGGTGCGTCGTGGCGATGCGCGAGCGACGCGGACAAGGCCGCAGGTCGACGCGGTATGATATGCCTTTCAATTGTAGGTAATCGCCCGGTTCGCGGCCAAAATTAACCGTTGGTGGTACCCGTGTCGAAAAACCTTTAAGCAAATTCCGCGCCGTTAATCCAAGATGAGAAAACGGCGTGTCGCACCCAAGGATTGTTTCCGCATGTCTGGCAACACGTTTGGCAAGTTGTTCACTGTCACTACCTTCGGTGAAAGCCACGGTCCGGCGCTGGGCGCGATCGTGGATGGATGCCCGCCCGGTCTGGAACTAGCCGAGGCCGATTTGCAACACGATCTGGACCGGCGTCGGCCCGGCCGGAGCCGGCATACCACCCAGCGCCGCGAACCGGATCAGGTGCGTATCCTGTCCGGCGTGTTCGAGGGGCGGACCACCGGCACGCCGATCGGCCTGCTGATCGAGAATGTGGACCAGCGCTCGAAGGATTACGGCGAGATCATGGATCGCTTTCGGCCGGGTCACGCCGATTACACCTATCACCAGAAATATGGCGTCCGGGATTATCGTGGCGGTGGCCGCTCCTCGGCGCGGGAAACCGCGCTGCGGGTGGCGGCGGGCGCGGTTTCCCGCAAATATCTGCGCGAGCGTTACGGGGTGAACATTCGCGGTTATCTGGCTCAGCTTGGCCCGATCCGTCCGGCCAGGCTGGTCTGGGAAGAGGTGGACAATAACCCGTTTTTCTGCCCGGATCCTGACCGGGTGCCCGAACTGGAGCGGTTCATGGATGCGCTGCGCAAATCCGGCGATTCCATCGGCGCGCGAGTGACGGTGGTGGCCAGCGGGGTGCCGGCGGGCTGGGGCGAGCCGGTGTTCGATCGGCTGGACGCCGATATCGCCCATGCGCTGATGAGCATCAACGCGGTGAAGGGGGTGGAGATTGGCGCCGGTTTCGCCAGCGTGGAGCAGCGCGGCACCGAGCATCGCGACGAACTGACTCCCGAGGGGTTTCTCAGCAACCATGCCGGCGGCGTGTTGGGCGGGATTTCCAGCGGACAGGAGGTCGTCGCCAGCATCGCCTTGAAACCGACCTCCAGCCTCCGCCTGCCGGGGCGCACCATCGATGTTCGCGGCGAACCGGTGGAAGTGGTGACCCAGGGCCGTCACGATCCCTGCGTCGGCATTCGCGCCACGCCCATCGCCGAGGCGATGCTGGCGCTGGTGCTGATGGACCACGCCTTGCGCCACCGGGGCCAGAACCTGGATGTGCGCACCGATACGCCAATGATCGCCGCCGCCGTCCCGCGCCGCGATCCCGCTGACTGAACGGTCGCACTGGAATTCCGTGCTCTCGTTGCGTCTCTACCTGCGCCTATCCGGTTTCTATCTGTTTTATTTCGCCATCCTGGGCGTGTTGCTGCCGTATTGGGGGTTGTATCTGCTGGCGCTGGGTTTCGATC
>DAOTGT010000148.1:0-7947 GCA_035447285.1 Candidatus Competibacter sp. | reverse complement strand
TGGACGTGCAACTGTTTATCGAAACCACCATTCCCATCGACTATGCGACCGATGGCCGAAAACTTCGCTATGACTACCCGCCCGGAGGGACGCATGCGCGCCTCGATTGACGCTCGTTGTTTTCTATGGGGCCTCGTCCTCGGGGGAACCCTGGGGGGGGCCGGCTGTTCCTCGACGCCGAGCGCATCCCAACTATTACCCAATGACGGACCGACCACGCTGGCCGTGTATGAAGCGCACCTCGGGGGGTTGCCGCCTGGAACGGCCTCCACCGCGCCCGCGCCGGGCCGGGCCGCGCCGCCGCCGGGCGGGTGGGGCGTGGCGGCGGCGGCGGGCCTGACCGCGCCCAGCCGGCGCAGCCACCAGGCGTTGACGGATTTGCAACGCGATTTTCAGCGCGTGCCCAATCCCGATATTCTCGGCTATGTCTATCCGCACCTCGCCGGCGATCTCCCGGTGCCGGGCTACTACACGGTGTTTTCTCTCTACGAGAAAACCCTTTACGCGCAACCGGGGGAGGCCGCGCCATGACCGCCTCCACGTTAAAACCGCCGGTTCCGGCGGCGGCCCCGCACGCGCCAACTCCGCCGTGGTGGGCGCAACTGGCGCACCGCGTCATCGGCGACTGGCCCTGGTGGGGCGGCGGCGCTATTCCGCTCAGCCGCGCCGCGTTTCGCGCGCTGTTCGACGTCCACCCCGCCTTGGCCGATTATCTGCCGTTCGTCGATTACGACCCGCACGACCAGGTGTTTTTGCTCAATGACGGCATCTCGGTGGGCGCGGTCTTTCGCCTCGGCGCCGCCGATCTGGATGGCCGCTCGCCCGAACGGCGGGCCGAGTTCAACGCGCAGCTCGATCATGCGTTGTGCCGGCTCCCCGCCGAAGACGACCGCTATCCCTACCTCGTGCAACTTTATCTGGAGGATCGCCAGCCGACGAATATCGCCGACACCCTGGCCGACGCCCTGCCGGCGTCGGTGCGCGAGACGCCGTTTTCCCAAACCTGGCTGGAGACCCTGCGCGCTCATTTCGAGGCCATGCGCGCGCCGCAGGGGATTTTCGACGACGAACGGGTGCGCCAATCGGGCGACCGCGCCAAGGGCTGGCGCGCCATCGAGCGTCAAATCCATCTGTGCGTGTACCGCAAAGCGCCGGCGTCGGCCTGGAAAACGCGGCGCTACCGGCCGGGCGAGCAGTTGACGCACGCCTTCGCCCCCTTCTTGAACGCGCTGGAGGCGCTGGGCGTCTCCGTGCAACGGCTGGACGACGCGGGGCTGCGCGCCTGGCTGTTGCCCTGGCTGACGCCCGTGGTCGCCGGTTATGCGTCGCCCGAAGATTACCTGGCGGCCCAGCCGCTGCCCCCGCGCGAGCGGCGCGGCCCGGCCTGGGATTTGGGCGCGCACATGCTGCAACTCCCGCCGCAGCCGATTCCCGACCGCGACGACGACCGCGATCGCGGCGTGTGGCGGTTTGGATCCACCTATACCCGCTATCTGACTTTCCAAGGCGTGGAATTCGCCCCCGACGACGGCGCGCTGACCACCGACCGGCAAGTCGGCGCCGACGTGCGCGCCTGCGTCTGGGACCGCATGCCGGCGCGGAGCGTGCTGGCGGTGACGATCGTCCCGTGGCCCGCCGAGCGCATCGACCAGGAGCTGGACAAACTGCAATTGTTTGTCGACAAGACCACCTCCGACGGCGCCGCCGCCGCCCGCGAGGAATTGGCGGTGGCCAAGGCCGCCCGGCGACAACATCAAAGGATTTACCGGGTGCAAATGGGACTGTATCTGCGCGCGCCGGATCGGGAAACCCTGGAAAACCACACGCTCCAAGTCAGCAATGTCCTGGCCGAGACCGGGTTGCGCCCCATTCCCGCGCGTTACGATCTGATCGCCGATGACAGCTTCGTGCGCAATCTGCCCATGGTCTATGACGCGCGTTTTGATCGGCGTCATGCCCTGCGCGCCCGCTTGACCTACAGTTCCCATCTAGCCGCGCTCCTGCCGTTGTACGGGCGCGGCGTGGGGACGACCAATCCGTGTTATGTCATGTACCGGCGCGACGGGCAGGTGTTTACCTGTAACCCGCATCGGGATCGGCTGCGCGTGGCCCACACCGTGCTGTTTGGGCCGACCGGCTCGGGCAAATCGGCGACCGCCATCGCCCTGGCGTTGCAATCGATGGCCGTGAATCGGCCCCGGCAAGTGATCATCGAAAAGGGCCATTCCTTTGGGCTGTTGATGGACTATTACGAGCGCCTGGGGCTGACCGTGCGCCGTATTGTGTTCACGCGCGACCTGGATGTGTGCTATCCGCCTTATGCCGATACCGAGGAAGCCCTCGCCGAACACCAGGGCGGCCCGGGGATGGAGGATGAGCAACGCTCGTATCTGGCGGAAATGTTGTACCGCACCGAGTTGATGGTCACCGGCGGGCGCGCGGCGGAGATCGAGGCGCTGACCCGCTCGGACCGCGCGGCGCTCCAGACCGGGCTGCTGCGCGCCCTGGAAAACAGTCGGGCCGCCGACCGGCCACATGCCCGGCCCACCGATGTGTACCGGGCGCTCAAAGCGATGGCCGAGGAGGAGCCGATCCCGGAAATCCGCCTGTCGATCCGGCGCATGGCCGATGCGTTGCAGATGTGGACCGCCGGCCCGCGCGGGCACTTTTTTAACCGCTACGGCCAGGGCTTCGCCGATGACGACGACGTGGTGCATATCGATCTGGGACTGCTCACCACGGCCGGCAACGAGGACATGCTGGCGTTGACCGTGCTGTCCCTGCTGGCCCACATCACCGGTTGGGCCGAGCGCCATCAAGCCTCGGGCCGCCCGATCGAAGTCTGGTTCGACGAAGGCCACTACATTTCCAAAACGCCGCTGACCGTCAAGGGCTTTATCGTCGGCACCAAGGTCTGGCGCAAGCTGCACACCTGGCTGATGTTCGCCACCCAGGATTTTTCGGACTTCAGCGCCGATGCCCGACAGATTCTGTCCCAGGCGGAATGGTGGATTCTGCTGTCGATGGGGCCGGCCGAGGCCCGCCAAGTCAGTCAGTTCCGCGATTTGAGCGCCGAGGAACAGCGTCTGCTCACCCAAGCCCTCAAGGAACCGGGCCGCTTTGTCGAGGGCGTGCTGCTCTCGGAAAAACTGCCCCCGGCGCTGCTGCGCTTCGTCCCGCCCCCGCTGGCCCTGGCCCTGGCGCAAACCGAGGGCGAGGAAAAAAACCGGCGCTTGCAGCTCATGCGCGAACACAACCTCAGCGAACTGGACGCCGCGCTGCGCATTGCCCAAGACATCGCCGACCAACGCGCGCGCCGGCGCGCTCCGGAGACCCCGTTATGATCGCATCATCTCACGGCACGCGCAGGACGCGCCGGCCCTCTACTTCACAGGTGACCTCCCCCGTGCTGCCGTGGCTCCTCGCCCTGGGCGTGGGCCTGGCGCCGCTGATGCTCCCCCGGCTCGATCCGGTACCGGTCGCCCACGCGCAAGACCGCATCGACGCACTCAAGGGCGTCCTGGGCGCGGGCGTGCGCTCCGACGACATTCCCGCCGGCAACGATGGCTGGAGCTTTTCGCTCGGGACCGGCGCCAACACGGACAGCATCGTGCCGGCGACCTACACCCAAAAGCAGGTAATCAACGCTCAGTTCTCGGCCGGGTTTGGCTATTCCTGTGGGAAGTTCAATGCCTTCGATAACGTCGAAGCGATGATCAATCAGACCATCGACAAGTTCAAGCAACTGCCGCAAATGTTCGTGATGGCCGTACAGGGCGCTGTGGCCTCGCTGCCGGCCTACCTTCTCAACAAGATCAATCCCACCCTGTACAACACCGTCACGAAAAATCTGGACGAGGCGTTCCGGCTGTTCGAGGTGAATTTCAAGGACTGCCAGCAGATCGAGCGCGAGATCGCCCTGGGGGTGGATAATCCGTATCACAACCTGGTCATGGCCGGCATTGGCGACCGCATGCGCGTCGAGATGGGCTTTGGCAGCGGCACGATTGACGAGCGCATGAAAATCGTGCGCGAAAACGGCCCCGCGAATGGCGTGGTCCTCGCCGATGGCCGCCGTTATGGCGGCGAGGGTCAGGAACCGATTGAAGTGGTCAAGAATGTGGCCACGGCGGGCCTCCGTCTGTTGACCGGCGGCCTGATCGGCGCCGCCGGGGACCTGCCGGCGGGGGGAACGGAACCGGAGCATCCGATTACTCAGGTCTTCGCGACGTCCGAGGAACTGGTCGCCTTCCTCACTGAAATCTACGGCGCCCAGGCGTTCCTGTTGACCGAAACCGGACCGACCCAGTCCACGCCCGGCGTCGGCTATCCGCAAAAATATGTCGAGATGCGCGATGAGGCGATTGATTTCCTCCAAAAAGTCGTGCGCCGCGACATCGAGCGGGACGAATTCGAGACCCAGAGCGGCATGCGCGTGCCGCCCGCCGCGCTGGAGGAAATCCGCCGCCTGCCGCCCTACAGCCAGAGCATCGCCATTGACGATCGCGCCCGCCAGCACGCCCTGGAACAGCTCACGCTCAAGCTCGATTTCGCCTTGCAGGCGCTGCGCACCGGCCTCAAGGAACCCAATCTGGCGCAAAGCGAAGCCCATGAAGTGATCGAGCGCGAGATCACCCAGCTGATCCTGGAAATCCAGGACGACCGCGCGCAACTGGACCGCCTGGTGCTGCTGCGATGAACGCGCTCGCGCGCGCGGTGGGGATCGGAGTGCTGATCCTGGCGGCCGTCGGCGCGGTGGCCGTCCTGGGACCGGCGTTGATCACCACCCCGGAACGCCTGACCGAGACCCAGGGCCTGATCCAGCGCCTCTGGTGGCCGGCCACGGCCGTCCGCTTCCTCGGGTATCTCGGGTGGGCGGTGGGCATTCATGTCGTCGCCACCCGGCGGGGACTGGCCCGGCCGGGCCAGCGCGCGGGGTGGGCGCTCCTCGCGCTGGCGGCCAGCGATCTGTGGCTGGCGCAGCTTCCTTTCGCGCTCTTGTATTTTTGAGGACCCTCCATCATGGCGGTTAATGGTTACCTGGAAGGCTACCTGAGCATCTATGGTTGGCAGGTCTATGCCTCGATTTTCCTGTTGCTGGCGGCGGTGGGCCTGGTGCTCTATCCCCTCGCGCGGCTGATCACCGATCTGGCCCTGGCGCAGGTGGAAGGCCGCACCGACCCGGTCGCCGGCGCGCGCACGCTGATCGCCAAATTGACCGTTTATGTCCTGGTGTTGGTGCTGGGCATGGTGCCGATCGTGTCGCTTCAGGTGAGCGGCATGACGGTGCAGGATCGCTGCGAGGCGTCGCCGCTCACCCAGAACGCCCAGGCCGCGACCTCGTTGACCGGCGAAGGCTATGGGCTGACCACGCTCCAGGACGCCCGTGTCCCGTTGTTGCCTTATCTAGCCATGCTCCTGGCTTCGGGCTTCAACGCCATTCTTTACCAGGCCACGCCCTGCCTGCTGGACCTGACCGACCTCAGTTTCACGATGAACACCCTGGATTTCAGCGCGGCGGATGAACCCAACGAACTGCGCTCCAGCGTCGAGCGTTTCGAGAACGAGTGCGGGGGCACCGCGCGCCGGTTGACGATCGCCATGCTTCGCGGCGAGCACGGTCCGGATATGCGCGTCTATCTCGAAGGCCAACTGGCCGCCTACGCCGAAACCCTGGAACAAAAGCAAAAGCAACTGGCGTACCCCGCGTCCAAATTCTATCAGGAAGTGTTTTACAAACCCTGCGCGGGCGGCGCCGACCCGGCCACCGCCGCCGGCCGGTTGTGCATCATGCGCCCTCTGCGCGCCGAAAACCCGGTCCCCGGATTCCCCTACGATGCGACGCGCGACAGCGACGCCAGCCGTTACCAGGCCGCCACCGGCCAGGGGTTGCCCACCTGCGAGGAATGGTGGAACGACGCCGAGAATGGGTTGAAGGGGCAATTGGCGGAGGCCGCTAAAAAAGGCCTATACAAAAATATGTCGTTTATATCGACACCCATACGAGCGTGTTGGGATCAGCTCAAAAATATTTCCATTCCAGCGATAGCCTCCTATCAGGAATGCACACTCGTGACGAGCTTGGGTGTGGCCGATGATTTGTTGGTGGAAAAGCTGCTGATGTCCAATCAGCGCACCTTGTTGGGTGCCCAAACACCGGAATTGGGGTTGACTAGCGCCCTTGTGATGGGGGGCATCTTCAGATTTACCAACATCACCCAGAACCTCGCCGCCCAGGCCAGCGGTTATGCGGTGTCCATGTATTTCATGAAACTCGGCTCTCGCTTGCTTCAGCCGTTCGTGCTGATGACCGTGTTCATCCTCTGGGGCGTGTTCTTGGTGATCGGCGAGATGCGCGGTCTCGTGCTGATCAAGGGCCTCATGCTGATCTTCGTGCTCAGCATCCTGCCCGGCCTGTGGAGTTTGGCCAACCACATTGACGATCAACTGTTCCTCGCTTTGTACCCCACCGCGCCCCCGGTATCGCTCGACAACATCCCCGCCGAGCTGCTGGCGGAACATTCCACCATCGAGCGCATTCTGCTGATGTTCACCACCACCGTGTTCTACGTGATCTTCCCCCTGCTCATGCTCTATCTGGTCGCCGAGGCCGGCGGGCCGAGTCAAGGGGGCACCATTGGTAGTGCTGGCATCAACAGCCCGGCTCAAACGCAAGGCGGCATTGCCGGTTCGGCGGCGTTGGCAGCAAAGTGGAGGAATCCTTTCAAGTCCCAGAAAAAGAAGGAATCGCAATGACGGGGCAACGCCGGGGAATGGTTGAGCAGCGTCTGCGGGGAGCGGACGCCCCGACCCTTGGGGTCGCCGGGCCGCGCGATCCCGCGTCGTCAATCCTTGCCATGATAATGCTTGTGAAAGCAGTTGCCGGCATAAGCATTATACGTAGCATCGCCATACAACTCTTCCGTCGTCGGCCCGAACTTCTGTTCGTTGAACGCATTCGGCATGGGCGTTCTCGGCTGCTCGTCCTCCTCCGACTCCCGTCGCATCAACAGCAGCACGGGTACGGCGAGAAAAGCGGCGCCGATCAAGCCGCCCAGACCGTAGTACACCGTCACATACAGCGCGCCCGCGATGACGAGGCCGTAATCAATCAGGGCGCCGAGGGAGGGCATGCGGCGTTCAGGTTCTTGGCGCATGTTCGGACTCCTTTTAGGTTACCAAGGAAGCGGGCTCTACTACACGCCCCCCCATTTGTCAAATTTTTGGAGGTTTCGCGATGTTGAATAATCAGGACGGCCCCTTCGGTTTCGAGCCGCTGCCGGGCGCGAACGCCCAGGAACGCCAACAGGCCGCGCGCGAACAATGGCGGCAAGAGGAAGAACGGTGGCGCCAGGAGGAAGAACGGTGGCGCCAGGAGGAAGAACGGTGGCGCCAGGAGGAAGAGCGCCGGCGCCAACAGGAAGAATGGGCGCGTCAAGCGCGGGAGAACCAGTTGGAGGAGCGCATGCGCGTGGTCGCGCAACACGACCGGGACGAGTACCGCTCGCCCAGCGCCGCCGGCAGTTTGTTTGAATTCCTGCGTCACCATTGGGCGGTCTTCCGCGAGCAGACGTCGGGCGCGGCGCGGCCGGGAAAACAGCGGCGGTAGGCGGCCATGGCGCGCTATCCGATCGAAGCGTTGCTGCGCCCGCCGGTGGAGTGGTCGAGCGCCGTGGGCGCGGCCAGTCTGGCGGCCGTCGTGTGGCGCGCGCCCGACCTGTTGATGATGACCCCGGTGGTGGCCGACGGGGTGGTGGCCGCGTTAAGCGTCCTGGCCGGCGTGCGATTTCTGCAGGGTTGGCGGGTGGTGCGCTATCAACGCGGGTTGCGCCACCCGCGCCGGTTTCGGATGCCCTCGCGGCAGCTCGACCGGATCGGAAACGGGTTGTTTCTGGGGCGCGGCTTTGCCTGGACCGCCCGGCACACCCAGCGCCTGTGGGATGCGAC
>DAOTGT010000147.1:0-8080 GCA_035447285.1 Candidatus Competibacter sp. | reverse complement strand
TAGGTTTCCATGAAGTCCATGGAAACTTCCTGATCCAGCGCGACCAACTGCTGGGCCGCGAGGATCTCATCGCACCACTGCTCGTAAATCAGGGCAAGTGCCTGGTAACCCATGTAATTGGCGGAAGAACTAAGGCTATTAATACAATTGAGACACTGCTCCAGAATCTCCAATTTATCGGTCGCGGTAGACAACATGCTGGTTTGCGTGCCCAGGAAAACCAGTTTTTCCTGCAATTGCTGCAGGAATATGGCAAACAATTCCTTGTCGTATTCTTCCTCATAGGTTTCGATCTCCCGCTCGGGCGGGAACATGGGTAATAGATTCGAGGTTTCGGCAACAGGATCCATCTCCATCGCTTCCCACGACTCCATCGTGTCTTCCGTTTCTTCTCGCCCCTCGATGATCTGTTCGAGCAAGGCAATCAGATCGTCAACCGGTGTTTCCTCCGTCTGGGAATTCGCCAGATCGGCCACCAACATGGCAATGCGGTCGCGCGCGACGATCAGGGTTTCCACAATACCCGGACTCGAAGATTTCTTTCCTTGGCGAAGCAAATCGAGCAAGTCCTCCAGTTTGTGGGAAAGCGCGGCAATTCTGGCCAGCCCCATGAATTGAGAGGCACCCTTGATCGTGTGAACTGGTCTAAAGATGGTGTTGAACAGATCCTGATTAGCCGGATCATCCGCCAATCGCAGCAGGGTCGATTCGATTTCTTCGAGATGCTCGCCAGCTTCGGCAACAAAATCATTAATCAGCGATGGATCAAGCTCGATCATGGGATGCTCTTCTATCAAAAGCGGTATTAGGATTGGAATCGGGTGATCCGGCTAATCCTCGATTCCAGTTATCTCGGTTTTTTCCAGTTTTTCAATCAGTTTGAGAACTTCTTGCGATTTATGCTTGTTGATGAAGCCTATGGCGTGCAGCCGTTTGACATCGTCGCGGTATTTCTCCTCTTCCAAATTGGAAAGAAACAGGATACGAGCGGCGCTATCGTGACGCAGGATTTCCCGGGCGGCGCTCAGGCCGTCCATCCCGTCCATGGTAATATCCATGGTCACCAAATCCGGTCGCAACGACTTGTAAAGCTCCAAGGCTTCGAGGCCATTTTTGGCTTCCCCGACAATCGTATGACCTGGTGGCTTCAAAACTTTTGAAATCAATTTTCTCATCATCGAAGAATCGTCAACAACCAGAATGCGTATACCCATTGCCCCTACTCCGCGTCTCTCATTCCTTGCGGTTATCCCGCCAAACCACTCGAACGTTGTCCGCCCATGTTCACTTCCTTGAGCCGCTTGATTTCCTCCACCAGCAGAATACGATTGAAATCGAGCAGGATGAGCAAGCGTTCGCCAATATCGCAAACCCCTTGAACGTATTGGCTCTCCAATCCCGCCACGACGATTTCGGGCGGCGGCTCGATGGAATCCCGCTCGATCTTGAGAACCTCGGTCACGGCATCCACGACAAAACCGGTGACCCTACCGGCGATATCTAGAATCAATACCCAGTTTTTGCCCGATTTTTCCCGGTCAGTCGGTAAACTGAGTCGTCTGCGCAAGTCGATCACCGGGATGATATTGCCTCGCAAGTTGGTGACCCCTTCAACGAAGGCTGGCGTATTGGGCACGGCGGTGATCGGCGCGCCTCGAATGATTTCCTGAACCATCAGGATATCCACGCCGAACATTTCCTTGCCGTTCATGAAGCCCACCAACTGCATGAGGTGGTCTTTCTCCTCAGCTTCTTCCATTCGTCTGGTCGTATGTACATCAGCCATTTTCGCGCTCCTTTGGGTCTGCGTTCCGGACCGAACCAGCCGGCTGATTACTAGCCGACCACGGCTCGATCCGGCGCCGCCGCTTTAACCGGCCTGCCAGTGCGTGGGCGCCATCGGCGTGATTGGACCCTCGCTGTTGACGATCTTGAACTGCCGCACCTGCTCGCTGAGCCGGCGGGAGCCATCTTGCAATTCCTCGCTAAGCTTGACCACGCCACCAGCACGTTCCACTGTTTGACGCGCGCCTTCGGCGGAGGCTTGCGCGATTTCCATGACTTTCTTCGAGCGTTGCGCTTGCAGGCCCGTCAGGTTGGTCATGTGCGCAGTGCGCTCCACGATACCTTTCATTTCGTCGCCGATGGCGCTAGCACCTTGGTTGGCCTCGGTCACCAGTTGAGCGATGATCCGTGACTGTTCCAGCAGCGTCGCCAGCGCCTTCTGCGCGGCTTCGCGGCGAGAACCCTGCTCGCCGGCCATGCCGGCGATCTGTTGTGCCAAGGTGTTGAGTTCGCTCACCAGGTTACGCACCTGCTGGGTGTTGGAGACCAACAAACCGGCGGTCTTGGCGATACCCTCGATCGCTTGCATGTTGATCTTGCCGCTCTCGTCGATCTTCACCAGTGCCTGCTGCGCCTCGTCGCTAAGCTTGGTACCTTCGCTGACGCGGGCGGTAGAGTCCTTGATCAAGCGAGTGATTTCCTTGGCGGCCTCCGAAGCCCGTTGCGCCAGCTTGCCGACTTCATCGGCCACCACCGCGAATCCTCGGCCGTGCGCGCCAGCGCGAGCGGCCTCGATGGCGGCGTTCAGCGCCAACAGGTTAGTTTGTTCGGCGATTTCCGTGATCACGCCGATGATCTCGGAAATCTGTTCCGAGGATTCGGCGATGGAGCGCATGCCGCTCACGGTGGAAGCCACCGACCGGCTGCCGGCCTCGGCGGCCTGCGCCACCGACCGGCCGTACTCGGTGGCCTGAGCCACCGCCCTGTTCATCTCTTCCACTGCCTGGGCAATCTGGTTGACGGATTGGGTCACATCCACTACTTTCTCGCCCTGTTGCCGCGCGGTTTCCACCACCTTGGCGCCGGTCTGGCCCATTTCGGCGACACGATCCATGGTGGTGTTCACTTCCTGGTTCTGCGCGGTGGCGGACGTCGCCACGTCCCGCATGGCCTTCAACAGCGAGACGACCGTGGTGTTGGAACGGTCCGCCGCTTCCTTCTGGGCGACCGACGCCTGCGACACTTCGCCGGCGGTGGCGCCCATCTCCGAAATGATCTTGGCGGCGGTTTCGGACTGTTCCGCTTCGACCTGGGCGCGTTCGCGGTTGGCGCTCGCACGCTTGGCGACTTCGCTGGTGCTGGTGTCCACGACGGTCGCCGTGCTACTCACCACGCCGAAGGCGTTGCGAACAACCTGCATCATCTGGTTGAACGCCGCCGACATGCGGCCGATTTCGTCCTTGCTTTCCACCGGCACGGCCAGTGTGAGGTCGCGGTTGGCGGCGATCTGGGTGATGGTGCCGGCCATGCGGGTGATCGGCCGAGCGATCAGACCAGCGACGAACAGCGCCAAGAGCGCGACGGCGACGGCGATCACGATGGCCATCACGATCATGGCATTCCGCAACGCTGTCACCGGCTCGAAGGCCTCGGTCAGATCCTGCTTGACGAACACGATCCATTTCGAGCCGAGCGCGCCGATCGTCGTGAAGGCACCCACCACTTGGTGACTCCGGTAATCCTGATAAAACTCATTGGTTTCCGAGGTTTTTCCCGCCACGATCGCGTCCACCGAAGCGTTGACGATGAGATGCTTATTCGGATCGGCGAACGAATCTTTGACGTTACGCGCGGAATCCTGGAGCGAATCGGAACGTGCCAGTTTATCGGAACCAATCAGGTAGGAATCACCGGATTTGCCCAAACCCGAGCGATCCGCCATCAGCTTGTTGGTCTCTAAGGCGGACACATGCTCGATCATGACCATCAGCAACTCGCCCTGCGAGACGATCGGGACGGCGATGAAACCGCGCGCTTCGTTGTTCCAGGGTGCGTAGGTTTCGAAGTCGGCGAAACCGATCTGTTTGGATTCACGCACCTTTCGGAATAGTTTAGCGAGGTGGGTATCGCTGTACGGACCGTTGATCAGGTTGGTCAGGTAGTCGGCGCGGCGGGCCACCGAATAGAACACTTGGCCGTCCGGCGCGACCAGAAGCAGGTCCGAGATATCAAAGCGTTTGGTGTAGTCCTGGAAATAATCCGTCTTGGTACCTTCGAGACTGGTGGGCGTCGCCTGTTGTTCCGCCGTACCGGTGGTAATGATACCCCATTGCAAACCGGCGATTTGCAGGGGGGCATACAGAGTAAGCTCGACAACATTTGTAGACCCGGTTTTCATCTGCTCCCCCGACTTACCGGCCATGACAGCATCGACATCGGGGCCAGTTTTCGGATCGCCAATCTTGCCCTTTTTAACCACGCGGTTACTGCGCAGCGTTACCTGGTCGCCCGATTTACCCACCAGATAGCTTTCAAAGGTCTCTCCCATGCCGATACGATCCTGCATGATGCCATTGATGAAACTCGTGGGAATTTCGAGTGCCAACATGCCCAGATACTGGCCGTTGCCATCCACGATTGGCCCGCCGATGAACGCCGTCAAGGCGTTGGTGGGTTCATACAGGCTGAAATCCTCGATCCCGGCTCGGTCACGGGTCTTGGTGAAGAGCCGGGCCAGCCCGGAATCCCTTAGGGCGCCGGTCTTCACGTTGCCGCCCTGATCGGACCCACCCGCCGAAGAAAACACCGCAGTGCCGGCGGCGTCGACCAGCATGACGTCGCTACCGCCGGTGAGATGCGCGACTGCGGCAACGTTCTTTTGCGCCACGGCGTTGGCCTGCTTGTACTCGGAGCTGTCCAGCCCCTTGGCGAGGGCGGCGGTCAGGCGCTTCAGGTCCTCCACCGTGGCAGGATTCTGGCGGGTATCCTCCACCGCCTTGTAGAGGTTGGCGAAATACTGCTCGATGCGTTGCTTCTTGAGGTCGTGCAAGGCTTGCTGCTTGACTTGGCCTTTCGCCCAAAAACCCTGGACGGTCTCGGCCAGCGTGGCGGCGTTGATCGTCCGATTATTGAAGAAGCTAGTCACGGTCAGCTTGCGGGCATCGCGCACGCCTTCCGTCGCCTGAACGATTTGGGCTTCCAACACTTGGCTGGCTTGATTCAGAGCGTAATAAACGGCGACGCCGAAGGGTATGAGACCGGTGATCAGGAACAGCGTGATCAGCTTTACCCTGAGACTTTGGTTGTTAAACCATAACCATAATTTATTCATTATTTAACCTCCAGACGGGTTTGAACTGGGATGCTGACAAAGCCAATGGGTAGAGTGATCATGACGGTCTCATGGTAGTAGGCCATTAACGACGGTTGCGATTTTGACATCCGAAAGCACGAAGTCGGGTTGGCACCGGGCTAGCGCGGCTTGCGCCATGCCCTTATGCAGACAGCTTTGCGGGTTTTGCACGATGGCAACCCCGTCCATGCGATGAATTTCCTCCAAGCCCTCGCTGCCATCCTCCCCGGAACCGGACAGGACGACGCCCACCGCTCGCCCTTTCATCGCTTCGGCGACGGAAAACATGAGCCGGTCGATGGAACCGCGCCGCGAGGCGAACGGCGCGCGGTGAACCTGCAACATCAGCCGGCCATTGCGGGCAGCGACGGTGAGGTACTCCATGCCAGCGCCGAGGTAGCAGACACCACCCTCGACCAGTTCGCCATCGATCGCCCGCTTGACCCGCACGCCGCTGTGATCGTCCAGGTAGCGGGCGAAGGCGTCGACATGCTGCGGCGCGGCATAGAGGATGGCCACATAGGCCACCGCCGAATCCGGGCGGAATTGCGGAATGGTTTTCAACAAAGCACCGTAACCGCCCTCGGCCGCCCCGAGTGCCACCACACAGTCGCAAGACTTCAATTCGGAAGGCGCAATGGCATGGTCACGTGGAACGGCACGAATGTAGCGCACCGCATCAAGCGCCACGGCTGCGGCATGATTGACTTTGACGATGATATCCTGGGCTTGCGCTTCCAATTCGCCACCATCCAGCCGAGTCGGTTTCGTGATGAAATCGACCGCTCCATAACGCAGGGTGTCGAATGTAGTCTTCTCCCCTTCCCGAGTCAGGGTACTCAGCATCACGGTGGGTGTTGGATTGCGAATCATCAAATGCTTGAGCGTGGTCAATCCATCCATGCCCGGCATGTTGATATCCAGCGTAATCACGTCGGGAGCAAGTTGGGAAACGCTGGCCAGCGCTTCGAGGCCATCAGCAGCCTCTCCAACAACATGAATTTTATCATCCGACTCGAAAAGACCGGTAATGAGCCTGCGCATGATCTTTGAATCATCAACCACCAGCAGTTTACAGAGATCGTTCATGAAAAGACCTACTGGTTCGACAAATATTTGTTAATTTTTTCCAACAATTGATCAGGAGTGAAAGGTTTAGTCAAATACTCATCCGAGCCACCCATTTTTCCTCGCAATTTGTCGAGCAGACCATCTCTGGATGTCAACATAATGACAGGCAGGTTTTTAAACTTATCGTGTTTTCTGACCATTGAAAGAACTTTATAGCCGTCTATACCCGGCATGATAATATCGAGCAACATTAGGTCCGGTTTTTCATCGTTCAACCGGGCAAAGGCAGCCAAACCGTTTTCCGCTTCCACAACAACGTATCCATTATCAAGCAGGGTTTTCGCGATCACTTTTCGAGTAACGGCACTATCTTCCACTATTAGAATTTTCTTGGCCGGTGCCGTGGTAACACCACCGAAGTGTTTGGTTATTGGATCGCCTGTCGTTTGAGAAAGCGTGGGTTGCGCAGAAACGGCCGGTTGTGAAAGAAAGGGCCTGGCGGGAATTTCAATAGCAGCGCTTAATAAGCGAATTATTTCAGGTGTACTCGGCAAAGGCCCTATGCTCGACTCAGCATAGGATAAAAAAATACGTTTGCTTGCAAAAGAATAGGTACCACCCGTTATATTCCTAATAAATGGTATGGTGCTGGCCCCATGTTTAGCTCTGTAAGTTATGCCAATAATAACTCCATTCTTAATGACAAACCTAGCTGCTTGATTCTCTTCAGTAGTGATAAATAAAGTACCGCTCTGCTTTTCCTCGCATAGCCGTTGTAATTCCCAGACAAGCTTACAAAAGAAGGTTGGTTGATTCTCTTGCTCCACAGGAATGCCTTTCGAGTATTGAAGAGCGTGCATGGACATCTCATGAATCTTTTGTTACGAGACTACAATTGTCGTTAAATTTTGTCAATTGCACAATAATTATACATCATATAAATGAGTCATTTGCTGGCTGGCACTGGGCTCAAACCACTGTAAGAAGCTGTATAAAAACATCAGGCCGTAAATCAACGGATTATGCGTGGAAGTCCGTTTTCGTGCGATTTTTGCCGAATATCACCGAAAATTAATCTTATATAATCAATAAGTTATTTTATATGTGGTCTCTAAGGCGTTTTTCCAGATAAGACGGGAAGGGAAGAGAGCGTTTGCCCCGCTGTTGCTTGGGCATCAGGCGGTCTTTGGCATCATCAGAATCGATTCAAGGGACAACGGCGCGGTAAATGAGGCCCAAACACACGGCCGGCACCTCGCCGGTGGTCCAGCATGGATGGACGAAGTGGTGTTGCAACAGATGCACGTCCAGAGTGCGTGCAGGGCGTCGGTGTTCTTGGCATAGGCGTTGGTTCTGCGCCGAAAGGCGCTGTTGCGCCACCGTGACGCCGCGTTGTGGCCTTCCAGATAATGGGCGTGGATGGCCCAGGAACATCGCGCGGGGTGTCGGGATGTTCGGGTTGGGGGGCTTGATCTTCTGGGCGCTTGGGACCCCGCCGATGCCGTTGGCTACCTTGGTGTTTGAGGCGTACCCGACCGCCTTTTGGCAACGTCTTGCGGGGACGACCCCGCTTCCCGGTCCGTACCGTCTGGGCACAGAGTTCGAACCAGATGTTCCCATAACGGCGCTCTCCCTCGGAGAGAAAGGTCGTGCCCTGGGTCCGCTTGACGTACGCGGCCACCGATCGCATGACCTTTTAAACCAGGGGGCGTCTTTGCGACCGCACTGCTGCCGCATCAAAAATCGGCTGACCCGTTTCAGGAGGATGACCCTCCGGCCGGTCGAGTCCGCCGGCTGAATCCGTTGGCCGACCACCGTATAAAGCTCGTCCCCTTCAAACGTTAGCTGGATGAAGGCAGGCACAACCCCGTA